>JAFSCE010000038.1 GCA_017436915.1 Clostridia bacterium | reverse complement strand
CGTTTTCGTTGCACCGATCCTATCGGTACGGGCGGGTAACCGTTCGGTTGTACCGCGAAAAAGAATAGAGGTCGTATATGAAACTGGCAATTTGTCCGGGCAGTTTTGATCCGGTGACCTGCGGTCACCTAAACATCATTGCCCGCGCGGCAGCGATGTTTGATAAAGTGATCGTCGTTGTCATGGTCAACAACAATAAACATCCGTTATTCACACAAGACGAGCGCGTGGAATTGCTTCGGCGTGCTACCGCGGATCTGCCGAACGTGGAAGTGGATGCCTATGGCGGCATGCTTGCGGAATATGCCCGTGAAAAGAACGCGACGGTGATCGTCAAGGGCTTGCGCGCCATGTCGGATTTCGAATACGAATTCCAAATGGCACTTACCAACCGCAAACTCAACCCCTCGGTGGAAACGGTTTTCTTGACGACGAATGCCGAGTATATGTATCTGTCGTCCAGCTTAGTTAAGCAGGTGGCGGAACTCGGCGGTGATATTCGTGAATTTGTGCCAGCGTGCATTGTTAAGGATATCCTAGAAAAATACGGAAGGAACGAAGAAACATGACTATCGAAAACTTACTGGATCAGATCGATGAAATGATCGACAAGGCATGGGGATTACCGTTGTCCGGCGGCAAATGCTTGGTTGAGGCGGACAAACTGCGCGACATCATTGACGATATTCGCGGCAACATGCCCAGCGAGATCCGTCAAGCGAAATCCATCGTAGCGGATCGTGTCGACATCATTGATACCGCCAAGAAAGAAGCCGAGGACATCGTCCGTGCTGCCGAAGAGCGCGCACGTGCGATGGTTATGCAGGAAGAAGTTGTCAAGCAGGCGGCGCAGAAAGCAAACGAGATCGCCACGCAGACGCAGCTCAAATGCCGCGAGATGCGCAAAGGTGCGCAGGATTTTGTGGACGATCTGCTCAAACGCACGGAAGAAGATCTTGCGAAGCACGCTTCCGAGGTGCATCAGATGCGCCAGATGTTGCGCAAACCCGCTGCTCGCGAGGAGTAATAGCAAAGTAAAAGAGACCGATGGCTATTGCATCGGTCTCTTTTTTTGTAAAAAGTATTAAATTCTGGGACAAGCCCCTTGCGTTTCATGCAAAATCGGGGTATAATACAAAATGCATTAAAATCCGAAAGGAGTAACAATATGAACTATTCCCATGAAGTTGAACAAATGTGTATAGTGAAGAAGGGCCCGCATCATGGCCCGGCTCCCATTCCCGAAGAGGGCAAATGGGTAAAAGCTACACAGATCGCCGACATTTCCGGTCTTACCCACGGCGTGGGTTGGTGCGCACCGCAGCAGGGCACCTGCAAACTGACGCTGAATGTCAAAGACGGTATAGTTGAAGAAGCGCTGGTAGAAACCATCGGTTGTTCCGGCATGACCCACTCTGCGGCAATGGCGGCAGAGATCCTGCCCGGCAAGACCCTGCTCGAATGCCTCAACACCGACCTCGTGTGCGATGCGATCAACGTCGCCATGCGCGAGCTGTTCTTGCAGATCGTATACGGCCGCACCCAGTCCGCTTTCTCCGAGGACGGTTTGTCCATCGGTGCCGGTTTGGAAGACCTCGGCAAAGGCCTGCGTTCGCAGGTGGGTACCATGTATTCCACCAAGGCGAAGGGCGTACGTTTCTTGGAAATGGCAGAGGGCTACGTCACCAAAATCGCGCTGGATGAAGAGGGCGAAGTTATCGGCTATCAGTTCGTCCGCCTCGGCAAAATGTTGGAAGACATCCGTCACGGCATGGAGCCGAACGAGGCCTACAACAAAAACATCGGTCAGTACGGTCGCTTCGATTCTGCAGCGAAGTACATTGACCCCCGTGAAGAATAAGAGGAGGTTGCAGACATGGCGAACGATGTAAAATTCGAAGGCAAGGACAGACGCCTTGCTAAAATTGAAAAGTTTTTGGCCGAGAACGACCTCGGTTCAATGGAAGCTTGCCGCGAGCTTTGCCTGAGCAAGGGCATTGATGTGGAAGCTATTGTCAAAGGCGTACAGCCCATCGCGTTCGAAAACGCAGTGTGGGCGTATACCTTGGGTGTGGCACTCGCTCTTAAGCGCGGTGTGAAAGAAGCTGCCGAGGCATCCGCCGTTATCGGCGAGGGCTTGCAGGCGTTCTGCGTCCCCGGTTCGGTTGCCGAGCAGCGTAGCGTCGGCCTCGGTCACGGTAACCTCGGCAAGATGCTCTTGTCGGAAGAAACCGATTGCTTTGCGTTTTTGGCAGGTCACGAGTCCTTCGCGGCCGCTGAAGGTGCTATCGGTATTGCCCGCACCGCAAACAAAGCGCGTAAACAGCCGCTTCGCGTTATCTTAAACGGTCTCGGCAAAGACGCGGCGTATATCATCAGCCGCATCAACGGCTTCACCTACGTGGAGACCGAGTATGATTTCTACACCGACGAACTTAAGATCGTCCGTGAAAAAGCGTTCTCCGACGGCGAGCGCGCCAAAGTCAAATGCTATGGTGCCAACGACGTTTCCGAAGGCGTTGCGATCATGAAGCACGAGAAGGTTGAGGTTTCCATCACCGGTAACTCCACCAACCCGACCCGCTTCCAGCATCCGGTTGCCGGCACCTACAAGAAATGGACAATGGAGAACAATAAAAAGTATTTCTCCGTGGCATCCGGCGGCGGCACGGGCCGCACCCTGCATCCCGACAACGTGGCAGCAGGTCCTGCGTCCTACGGCTTGACCGATACCATGGGCCGTATGCACGGCGACGCCCAGTTTGCGGGCTCGTCTTCCGTTCCGGCTCACGTTGAAATGATGGGCCTGATCGGTGCAGGTAACAACCCGATGGTGGGTATGACCGTTGCTTGCGCAGTTGCCGTTTCCGAAGCACTCAAATAAGATGAATCTACTAAACGCGACACGACGCTGACGGCGTCGTGTCGCGTTTCCTTTCGTTGGTCCCCGATTTGGTTCGAATTGACAAATTTGTTATATCGTGATACAGTTTGACTTGAAGTAAAACTGCAAACATTGTTGGGAGAACAGTATGGATAGATTACAAAAAAACAATAAGAGTGTCGGCGAAATGGAATTCCTGCGCTTTGTTTTTTCCATCATCATTGTTCTGCATCATTCCAGAAATTTTGTTGGAAATAAATCCTCTTTGTTTCTAAACGGTGCCTTTGCGGTTGAGTTTTTCTTCATCCTGTCGGGATTCCTGATGATGAAAAGCATCCGTAAAATTCAGACGGATTCGCAAAATCTGGGCGCAGAAACGGCACGGTTCATCAAAAAGAAATATCTGTCGTTATGTCCGGATATGATCATTTCGTGGATCATCGGCGCTGTTGCTACCGCTGTTGTTTGCCGCTACAGTGTGGATGCTATCGGCACCATGCTTCGCGGCGGTATATGGGAGTTAGGTCTTTTAACCATGACGGGCATCCGAACGTCTACCCTCAACGGTGCCGTCTGGTATCTGTCCTCAATGCTTCTTTGCATGGCGATTCTGTATCCTCTTCTGCGAAAGTATAAAACCATGGCGGAACGCGTTATGATTCCTCTTATCACGTTTTTGATACTCGGGTACTTTGCGGTGCAAACAAACTCCATACGCTTACCGTTCGGGTGGGCGGGCTTTACGTACCGCGGTAACTTGCGCGCTTTCGCGGATCTGGGTATTGGTGTTATTCTGTATCAGATCACGGAAGTGTTTAAAGAAAAACGATTGACGGTATTTTCAAAGGTGCTTTTGACGATTATCAAGTATGCGGGCGTGGCTTCGCTTGTGGCATATATGTATGTTATCAGAAAACCCACCATTCAAGAGGATTTATTCCACATACTTGTGATCATGTTGGTTATCGGTTTGATTTTCAGCAATCAAACTTATGGTGCGCGCCTGTTCAACAACGGCTTTTTCAGATTTCTCGGGAAATTCAGTTTGCCGTTGTACTTATCGCATTATTATTGGGCGAACATTCTCAAAGTGGGGTTGCCCGATTCGTTTGACAAAACGAAAGCAACGGTTATTTATCTGATGCTCAGCATCGGGACTGCGGCAGTTGTTATGGCACTATCGGCGCTCATTAAAAAGTGCAAGCCGTTTTCACGAATAAAATCACTCTTTGTAAAAGAGATATCATCCGAATCCATTTGTGTGGAGGTTGTATTCGACGCACTGAAATAAGGTTGATAAAACAAACCGCCGCAGTTTTTCTGCGGCGGTTTGTTTTATTTTATACGTGTGCTTTAATCGCGTCAAACGTTTCGTTGCTGATCACGTGTTCGATCTTACAGGCATCTTCCGAGGCGATCCGGGGATCGACACCTAAGTTTACAAAAAAATCGGTCAGCACCCGATGCCGCTCATACGTGCGTTCTGCGACGGTGACACCGATTTCCGTCAGCTTTAAATAGCCGCTTTCATCCACCGTCAAAAACCCACCGTTTTTAAGAAGCCCGACGGCACGGCTGACGCTCGGCTTGGAATATCCCATTTCCTCCGCCACGTCAACGCTGCGGACGGCGGCTTTTTGCTTGGATAGCAGGTATATGGTTTCCAGATACATCTCACCGGATTCTTGTAACTGCACAAAGCCACCCCCCTTTTTAACACTCTTATTTACAGTATACCATGTTTTTTTTGCTTTGCAAGTGCAAAAGGAAACTATTGCCGTGGTACGATAAAACATGTATAATGAAGTTATCTTAAGGAGGAAAGAGCATGAAAGTGTTATTGATAAACGGCAGCCCTCGCGTGGGCGGCAACACCGCCGTAGCGTTGGCGGAAATGGAAGCTGTATTTGCGAAAAATGGCATTGAGACTGAAACCGTGCAGGTGGGTCATTTGGCCATCCGCGGTTGCGTGGCGTGTTTTCAGTGCGTGAAGACCGGCAAATGTGCGATCGATGACATTGTAAATGAATTAGCGACGAAATTGGAACAGTGTGACGGGCTCGTATTAGCCAGTCCGGTATACTATGCCGCCGCCAACAGTACGTTAACGGCTTTATTGGATCGTCTGTTTTACAGTTCCGGATTCGATAAGACCATGAAGGTCGGTGCCTCGGTGGCCGTTGCACGGCGCGGCGGGTGTTCTACGGCGTTTGATCAGCTGAACAAGTATTTCACCATCTCCGGCATGCCGATCGCCTCCAGCCAGTATTGGAACAGCGTACACGGCAGAGCGCCTGGTCAGGCGGCGGAAGATGCCGAGGGCTTACAAACGATGCGCGTTCTTGCCGAGAATATGACCTTTTTGATGAAAAGCATCGCGCTCGGCAAGGAAGCGTTTGGTTTGCCCGAAAAAGAAAAACGGGTATGGACAAATTTTATCGGGTAAGGTGACGATCTATGCGCATTGAGCAGTTCTATGGAGTCCCAAAGGAAGCGTTGACCGTTCGCATCACCGTTTTCGTAGAGGAACAAGGATTTGTGGACGAGATCGACGAGATCGATAATACCGCTACCCACTTTGTCTTGTTTTCTGAGGATGAACAGCCGATCGCAACCTGCCGTGTGTTTTCGGCAGATGGTGGCGACGACTACATATTAGGCAGGTTATGCGTGCTCAAGGCGCACCGCGGCAACGGCTATGGCAGCTTGTTAATTGAACGGGCCGAACAGCACGTACTGGCGGTCGGCGGCAGTAGCTTGCGCTTACATTCGCAATACCACGCGGCATCATTTTACGAAAAGCTTGGTTATATCGTGTGCGGCGAGGTGGAAAACGAGCAAGGGAAACCTCATATTTGGATGAAAAAGCACATTAAAGGAGCAGTGTGATATGAGTTTTTTGGAAATTGCAAAAGCGCGCCAATCCTGCCGAAATTTCGATGTGACGCGTGCGGTAGAACCCGAGAAATTAGACTGCATATTAGAGGCCGCTCGCTTGTCACCGTCTGCCAGCAATGGGCAACCGTACCATCTAACCGTATGCACGGGAACGCTTGCACAGCGGGTCGCCCAAGCCACGCAAGAGGGTGGAGCAAACAAATTCTCATCGGATGCACCGGTGCAGATTGTTATTTCCGAAAAACCGAATATTAAAGACACCATCGATGGTGCCAAAGTTACCGGCACCGACTATCGCGCCATTGATATTGGCATCATGGTGGCGTATCTCACCGCCGAAGCGACCACGCAAGGGTTGTCCACCTGCATTTTGGGTTGGCTGGACGGTGATACGCTTCGCGATCTGTGCCAACTTGACGGAGCAGCACGGCTGGTGGTATCACTCGGATATGCAAAAGCCGATGATAAGCTCCGCGCCAAAAAACGCAAGACGGCCGAAGAACTCGTCACCTATTTACCGTAACCCTTGACACGGAAGAGAAAAACGGTATAATCATAAATATGAACTGCCACCGGGTAGGTTGATGCAACAGCATCCGTTTGCACATCGTTAGGTCTTAGAAGATGTGCGTGCGGATGCTTATTTTTTTGGAGGAGTTATGAAACGTTTATATTTTACAACAACAGAACTCGTATTATGGGGTATGTCCGTTCTCGGCGTGGTGCTATCGTTCCTGATATTTGACCGCGCGGCCGTTCTGACACTGTCGGCTTCGTTGATCGGGGTGACGTCGTTGATATTCAACGCGAAAGGCAATCCTATCGGACAGGTGCTGATGCTGATTTTCAGTGTGTTGTACGGGGTAATTTCGTGGCGGTGTGCCTATTACGGTGAGATGATCACCTATCTCGGTATGACAGCACCGATGGCGGCGGTAGCTTTGTATAGCTGGTTGCGCCATCCGTATCGCGGTAATCGTTCCCAGGTCACGGTGGGCAGCTTATCCGTCAAAGATGGTGTGGGCATGGCGATGGCAACCGTGTTTGTTACGGTATGCTTCTATTTTATTTTGCGTTTTTTCGGAACAGCACGGCTGTTGATTAGTACCATATCGGTTAGCACCAGCTTTGTCGCGGCGTACCTTACGTTTCGACGTAGTCCTTGGTTTGCCGTTGCCTATGCCGCCAACGATGTCGTACTGATCGTGTTATGGTCGCTTGTTGCTATGGTTGATCGGGCATACTTTTCGGTCGTTGTTTGCTTTGCCGCTTTTTTGGCCAACGATCTGTATGGCTTCATCAACTGGCAGCATATGAAACAACAGCAAAGCGGCGGGATCGATTGATCCCGCCGCCCTTCTTTATTCAAATTTGCGATCATACAGCAGTGCCGCAATTAACACCACAAATACCGATCCCGCATTGTGAACCAGTGCGCCGGTCGTGGGTGTCAACAAGCCCAGTACCGACAAAAGTACAGCCAACAGGTTAATGAGCATCGACAGCGCGATACTGAATGTGATTGTCCGCACGGTTGCAACCGACAGCCGCTTTAGATAGGGAATCTTGGACAGGTCATCACCCATCAATGCGATATCCGCTGCCTCAACGGCAATGTCACTTCCCATGGTACCCATCGCGACTCCTACGTCTGCCGTTTTGAGCGCGGGCGCGTCGTTTATACCGTCTCCCACCATACACACCGTATGATTTTTCGCTTGTCGTGACATAATACATGCCACTTTCTGTTCGGGTAACAACTCCGCGTGCACGTCGTGTATCCCCGCCTGCTTAGCAAAATGGTCAGCTGTCAAGGCGTTATCACCGGTCAACAGCACCGTTTCTGTACGCATATTGCTCAGACGATCAACCATCTGTGCCGCTTCCGGACGCAACACGTCAGAAAGAGCAACCATGCCTATAGCATTGCCGTTTTCGGCAACGATGATCAGCACCTTGCCTTGAGAACGTAATTGTGCTGCCGTATGGCGCGCTGTTTCATTCAACTCAACACCGGTTTTCTGTAAATATGCCTCGTTGCCGCATGCGACGGTAGAGCCCGCGATTTGTGCGGCGACGCCCATTCCCGCCGTCATTGCAAAGGAATCGGATTCCAAAAGTGTCAATTTGCGATTCTTGGCGCAGGTAACAATCGCCTTAGCAAGCGGATGCTCACTTTTGCTTTCTGCCGTTGCCGCGAGCGAAAGCAAGGTGTCTGCTGTTACCGTATCGTCGAGCGGGACACAGTCGCACACCTCCGGCCGCCCATAGGTGAGCGTGCCGGTCTTGTCAAAAGCGACGGTATCCACTTTTCCCATTTTTTCCAATGCCTCGCCTGATTTGATGATAATACCGTGGCGGGCAGCTTGCCCGATTGCCGCCATAATGGCGGTGGGGGTCGCTAATACCAGTGCGCAAGGGCAAAACACGACCAGCACCGTTACAGCGCGCGTTATATTGCCGGTGACCAGTCCGGTAATGACCGCGATGAGAAACGCGACGGGTACTAACCAACTGGCGCATCTATCCGCGATGCGCGCTGTCGGTGCTTTGTTGTCTTCGGCTTCCTTGACCATACGGATCAGCTTTTGCAAGGAATTGTTCTCGCCGACTCTTGTTGCTCGGATATCGATTGCCCCGAAGCGGTTAATGGTACCGCAGAATACCGTTGCCCCAACCCCTTTATCCACCGGCAACGACTCACCGGTTAACACGGCTTGATCCACCGAAGTTTCTCCGCTGACGATCACACCGTCTACCGGAACGGTCTCGCCCGGCAGAATGCGAAGAATGTCGCCCTCACGGATGTCGGCGGCGGCAATGAGTTCTTCTCCGTCATCTGTGAGTCTTCGCCCTTGTGTCGGTGTCAGCGCGATCAGTTTTGTCAAACCTCGTTTCGCACGTCCGGTTGTCAGATCCTCCAGAATCTCACCGATCGCCATAATAAAAGCAACCTCACCGGCGGCAAACAGATCGCCGATTGCAATCGCCGCGATCATGGCAATAGAGATCAGTAGTGCAGAGGATATTTTGCTGATTCCGCGGTTGTGACAGAGCTTTCGTACCGCTGAAAAGAGCAACGGCAGACCGCTGATGACTAGCGTGATCCATGCGGGATCGATCGGCAGAGCGACTCCCATTTTCGGCAGCAAAAAGCTCAACAGCAAACAGATACCGCCAACCAGTGTTGCGGGCACGCTTTCCAATCGCTCCAATAAATTTTTTATCATTTGACACACCTCGCGCAAGATAGTATACTATGTTTGTTACAAAACAAACTGTTCTGTATTTAGTATAGAGAATGCAAGGGACATGCTCAATAGGCAAAATACCTACATTGTTCTTTACGGAACAATTCGGTAAATTTGTTCGGGAGGGAGTATATGGATAGACGGCAAAAAAAGACAAGAGAAGCGATCTTCAAGGCGTTTACAGAGCTTTTATCGAAAAAAAATTACCATCAGATCTCCGTGCAGGATATTATTGATACTGCGGATATCGGTAGGACCACCTTCTATGCCCACTTTGAAACTAAAGAATACTTGCTCAAGGAGCTATGTGAAGAATTGTTCGATCACATTATTGATACGGCAATGGGACTGCCGCATGGGCATTATCATTGTTCCTGCGGCAGTGCGGAGGATTCGGTATTTTTGCATCTGCTTCGCCATTTGCAAGAAAACGATCACAATATACTTGGGTTGCTTTCCTCCGAAAATAACGAGATTTTTATTCGCTATTTCAAAAGCAATTTGAAAAAGCTCGTTATATCCCAATATGCCGAAAACGGAAAACTTAAAGACGCCGCCTTGCCGGAGGAATATCTCATCAATCATATTTCTTCCTCGTTTGTGGAAACGGTCAGCTGGTGGCTTTCTCATAAGAGACGGGAAACGCCGGAAGCCGTCACAACGTATTTTTTGGCGACGATCGAGCCGATTTTACAAGAGAGGGGATGAAAAGCATGGTCTATACCGTTACATGTAATCCCGCTTTGGATTATGTCATGCAGGTGCCGCAGTTGCAAACGGAGGACATCAACCGCTCTGAGCGGGAAACCTTAACGTATGGCGGCAAAGGTATTAACGTATCCGCCGTGTTGGCGCGGCTATCCGTGCCCACACGCGCGCTTGGCTTCACAGCAGGATTCATGGGTGAAAAACTGAAAAGTTTACTTTCTGCTGAGGGTATCGAATGCGATTTCGTGGATCTGCCGGCGGGGGAAACGCGTATCAATGTCAAGATCCGCGCACGGCAAGAACTTGATATCAATGCTATCGGTCCCGTAGTAACCGCTCATGACGTGGAACGGTTACTCCAAAAACTGGATTCATTGTGTGCTGACGATGTGCTGGTGTTGGCGGGGTCGATTCCGAGTGGATTGCCGCAGAATTTGTATTGTCAGATGTTAGAACGAATCCGTGGCCGCGGTGTGCAGGTTGCGATAGATGCCGAAGGTGAGTTGCTTCGCAATACGCTCGCATATCATCCCTTCCTTATCAAGCCCAATCATCACGAACTTGGTGCCCTGTTTGGAAAAGACTTGCACTCTGTAGACGAACTTGCCGATTGCGCTAAGCAGTTGCAGGCGGAGGGCGCGCGTAACGTGTTGGTATCTCGTGCTGAGAACGGCGCGTTGCTCGTGGACGAAACGGGTGTCTGCCACACCATTGGTACGGTAAAGGGGACGTTGCGCAATTCCGTCGGCTGTGGTGACAGTATGGTGGCGGGTTTTCTTGCCGGTTGGTTAACGAAAAAGGACCATTCTTATGCCTTGCGGCTCGGTGCCGCTTGCGGAAACGCCACCGCGTTTTCGGATATGCTTGCTACTCGGGCGGAGATCGACGCAGTGTTATCGCGCTTGAAAGGAGAGTAGCCATGAAACTGTTGATCAGTGCGCTTGTGAAATTTATTGTCGGGTTGCTGCTTGTTGGGGCGTTATTGTTTTTACCGGCGGGTGAATTTGGTTATCCTAATGCGTGGCTGTTTATCGGATTGTTATTTATACCCATGCTGCTCCTGGGTGCCGTTCTGCTTATAAAAGCACCCGCACTTTTGAAAAAACGCCTGGATGCGAAAGAAGACGAAAGCACGCAAAAAGGTGTCGTGGCAGTATCGGGGTTGTTGTTTATCGCCGGATTCATCGTGGCAGGGCTGGATTTTCGTTTTGGTTGGTCATCCGTGCCGACACCCATTGTCATTGCGGCATCGATCGTGTTGCTCATCGCGTATGCACTGTACGTGGAGGTTATGCGTGAAAATGCGTATTTATCCCGCACGATCAAGGTGCAGGAAAATCAAACCGTGGTGGACACGGGCCTTTACGGGATCGTGCGGCACCCGATGTATGCGGTGACAGTATGCTTGTTTTTAGCTATTCCGTTGGTGCTCGGATCGTTTTGGTCGCTGCTTTGCTTTTTGCCGTATATTCCCGTTATTGTCGTTAGAATTCTGGGCGAGGAAAAGATCCTAACCAAGGAGTTGGAGGGATACGCCGCGTATACGAAAAAGGTAAAATACCGCTTGATCCCGTTTATATGGTAACAAAGGCCGCTGAAGTGTGAAACTTCAGCGGCCTTTCTTATTGTATTCCGTATACCCCTGTCAGCGGATCTTGAAACAGCGGGATCTTTGGCGGGGAAAAGGTGAATATCACGAACAATACGCCGATTAGGCAAAGGATAAGGAATGCAAGAGCGGGATATTGGCACGGTATACCTTCTCGCTTAAGCAGATGCCCTTCGAATAAGAATGCGATAGCCGCCGAAATGAAAAAGATCGTAATGTTGATCCAATCCGGTGATTTGCCGAACATCCCGTTATACGTATAAAACAAAACGGGGATCAAGGTCAGCGCTGTTAGCGTTCCTACGAGCTTCACACACCAAAACGAGCGGCTATCTTTAAAAAAGCGGCTTTGTACCAGCGCAAACAAAAAGAGTGGGAAAAACAGGAGCTTCATGTGTTCCCAGGTGGACTCGTTAACGCCTGAAAATAAAGCAGCGACAATGTTCCCGCATGTCCAATCATACAAAAAATGCAATAACGTCCCGAACAGCGCCGTTAACGAAAATCCCGCAAATTGCCACAGCGATACGTCACGTTTCATAAAGCACCCTCCTTTTCCTCATCCTACGCAGTTCCAAACGAAAAAATACGTGGCGTATTTCAAAAAGGGGTATATTGCACCATAAGATTATCGAACTTTTCTGGGTTGCGGCACAGACTTGTTTGCTCGCTGTATCCGCCACGGACTTTTTTAACGTTCGTTCGATCCCTGTCACTCTCTGGAAAGTTAAAAACGAGAAACGACCTAATGGTCATTCCTCGTTTTTTGGTCCGAGTGACAGGGATCGAACCTGCGGCCTGATGGTCCCAAACCACCCGCGCTCCCAGCTGCGCCACACCCGGATATAAAGCAAATTGTTTTGTTATGTGAATTCCTGTTGGCATTATACTATACGGGGAGCGGAAGTGTCAAGTGACGGAATGGCGAGTTTTTGCGCATAAAGGGTTGCATATTGCGTTAATTTGGTATAAAATGGGGAAAATTCCAAAAGGGGATGCGAAAATGCAAGTATTACAAGCAATCACCGCTTTTTTGAAACGCAAGGACATTGTCTTTTCCGGCAAGCGGTATTTCATTGACGCGATGAGCGCGATGGCACAAGGATTGTTCTGTACTCTTTTGGTCGGAACGATTTTAGACACGCTGGGCACACAACTCGGCATTGGATTTTTAAAAGAGGCGATCGTCACGGTCGGCGGTGATTCCAAAACGATTGGCGGGTTATGCTCACTGATGGTAGGCCCCGGCATGGCGGTCGCCATCGGTCGCGCACTCAATGCGCCGCCGCTTGTTTTGTTTTCGTTGATCCCTGTTGGCTTTGCTACCAACGCGCTTGGTGGCGCGGGTGGCCCGTTAGCGGTGTTCTTTGTTGCCATTGTGGCGGCAGAGCTCGGTAAGATCGTTAGTAAGGAAACCAAGATCGACATTTTGGTTACCCCGATCGTGACGGTGCTCGGCGGTATCGGTATAGCGGCATTGATTGCGGCACCGATCGGCACAGCGGCAAGTTGGGTCGGTAAGCTAATCATGCTCGCAACCGAGCTTCAACCGTTCTTTATGGGCATAATTATTTCCGTAGTCATCGGCGTGGCACTCACGTTACCGATCAGCAGTGCGGCTATCTGCGCCGCGCTGGGACTTACGGGTCTTGCGGGTGGCGCGGCGGTTGCCGGTTG
>JAFSCE010000037.1 GCA_017436915.1 Clostridia bacterium | reverse complement strand
TGATCCTCCTCCTTCTGCCATTTTTTATTGTTTTTACGGTAGAGAGTCAGCACTAAAAAGAGAATGATTACCAGTCCCAAGCAACCGCCCAGTATAGCAAACACAATCGGTGAAAGCCCTAAGATGCGAACAGAATCGTTATTTTCGGGTGCAACATCGTCAACGTAGGGCTTTGTTGCCAACGTCTCTTTTTTGGAGGTGGGGGTGCCGCCTGCCAATGGATCTCTGTTTTCTGCCAGCAGTTTGATTTGGTCGGTATCCAATACGGCATTGTACAACAGCGCGTTGTCCACGAGACCGTTAAAATTGGCGTCACTGTCAAACTCGCTGCCGATTACCAGACGGTACAAATCCATGGTGGCGACCGAAAAATTCTCCAGCGTTTGGGAGGCGTACAGAGCACCATCGATATACAGGGCAACTTCCGTATCAGATAAGGTTATAGCCAGATGATGCCACTCGTTTGTCGGCAATGCCGAGGTAACGTTTTCCGTGACCGGATGATAGAGCGAAACCGGTTCGATTTGAGGATCCTCCAGGGTTAGCTGAATACCGTCCAACTGTGTTGACGGATCAGCATTGTGTGGAGAGACGATTAAACTGTGATTTTCGTTTTTATAGACACAAAGCAACCGCTGCTCTTTGTCGCCCTGGTTTCCGGCCCAGTTAAACCATGCAGAAAAGGTGAACGCAGTAATTTCTCTGACACGGTCGGTGGCAAGGCGAACGTGCTGCGTGTTTCCGTCCAATTGTAAAGCCGTTCCGGCAATGCTGTCCTCCACCCACGTAAAGGAGTCGGGACCGCTGTTTTTGTTGCCGTTCATCACATAATACACGTCCTGCGAAACATCATCCGGTTCCGTGACAAGACGGATATAGTCCACCTCCGCTGTTGTGATGGTATCGTCCGGCGTCGGCTCTACGGCTGACACGGGGAAGTAGGGGACAAGAGCGACGATCGCTGTCAGTGCAAGCGAACCGATGAGAGTTTGCAAGCGCATAAATGGTATCACCTTTCTTAACGATAGTATTTGTAATAAGCAACCACGGTAACGCGTTTTCCGGTGACGGTGTCATCACCGGTGATGAGAACGCCGTTTCGGCTCATCAGTTCACCGTATTCCATGGAAGAGAGGGCGCAGGCGAATGGTACGGATCCATCCGAAAAACGCAACTCTAATTCCTCGGTGGCTGCGCAAATGCGCCCGTCTTTACCGATCACGATCTCGCCGGTTTCTTCCCGACGCACGGCATAGGTAATGAGCTTCCCGTCAAGGGCGATAACGGCTGACGGCTGTTTATCTTTTGCTCGTTTTCGGAAAAACAAGGCCATATAAACTCCTCGCTTTGTGTGGCACATTTATAAGAGATATTGTACTATTTTCCATTGTCGCTGTCAACCAAAAAGAAAAATTCACAGTTTCTTCATGGTTATGCTTGACGGGCTTGATATAATAAAATGGAAGGTATGACAAGGGGGTTAGATGGCAGTGGGACAAAAAGTCTTGTTAATTATCAACCCTGTGGCAGGAAAAGCAAAAGGACGCGCTGCTTTGTTTCCTCTTGCAGACGGATTGTGCCGGGCAGGGTATGTGCCAACAGTTCATATTACCGGCGCACGTGGTGACGCACGGCGTATCACGGAGCAGTTGGCGGCGCAACACGACCTAATCATCTGTTGCGGCGGCGACGGTACGCTAAACGAAGTAATCGACGGCTTGCTCGCCTGCAAAAAGCAGGTGCCGCTTGGATATATACCGGCGGGGAGCACCAACGATTTTGCAAACAGTCTGCATTTGAAGACGCAGCCGGCAGCGGCGTTGCGGAACATATTAGACGGTCATGATGATGCCATGGACGTCGGCTCATTTAACGGAGTACGACATTTCTCGTATATTGCTTCCTTTGGTATTTTTACAGCCGCTTCGTACAATGCGCCGCAAGCCACCAAAAATGCCCTTGGACATTTTGCGTATCTGTTAGAAGGAAGCAAAGAACTGTTTTCTGTGCAGAGTCATCAGATTGTCGCTCAAACGGCGGATAAACGCTATGAGGGTGATTACTTGTTCGGTGCGGTATGTAACTCGACCTCGGTTGCCGGATTGGTGAAACTCAACGCCGGAATCGTGGATATGAGTGACGGTTTGTTTGAAGTGATTTTGGTGCGCCGCCCCACGAACGCCGCCGAACTTGCGCGTATTCTTAATTCAATCAACACCGCAGATTTCGATTCAGAATTATTTGATTTTTTCAAGGCGTCGGAGGTTACCTTTTCTATGAAAAAACCGTTACCTTGGTCGTTGGACGGCGAATATGCCGAAGGGGCTGAAACTATTACGGTTAAGAACATTCCTCAATCCATCTTGCTGCGCCACTAACATGAAGCAAATAAAAAAGCGCCGTCTGCGGACGGCGCTTTTGTTATCCGTAAATATACTTGTGCAGGTTTTTTACTGTTTCTTTAGGATCAGTCAGCAAAATGCCGCTTCCTTTTCCGGATATGGACGTAAACTTATACGAGCCGTCTTCCGGAATATGATAGTCGCCTTCAACCGTATAGGAGGCATACGTTAGTGAATTGGCGGCGATATCCAGGAATTCATCGGTTGTCATGTTGGTATCCACGCGGGAAGCCGCCTTGTACACGACGTCGATGAGTTGTGTATAGCTCATTTTTTTGGCTTTTTCGATCAATAGGGTGAGAACCTTGCGTTGCCGCGCTGTTCGTTGGAAATCACTGTCGATTTTACGAATACGCGCGTATTCCATAGCTTGGAAACCGTTTAAATGATATACACCCGGTGCACCCGTTAGAGGTGAAAAACCGGAATTATCGGCAGCGTATTTGGAAACAAAACAACCGTTTGCGGGTATTTGTGTCATTTCTTTGGCAGTCACAGAAATGTCCAAGCCGCCCATCGCGTCAATCAAAACGGGTAAAACCTGGAAGTTGACACCGATGTAATCTTCAATGTCCAGACGGAAATTCTGAGCGATCGTTTTGTGTTGCAGTGTGTGCCGACCGTAGGCATAGGCGGTGTTGAATTTACAAATATCGTCCTGCCCGTCTCCGTCTTTGTCACGGCCGGGGATGGAAACCCACGTATCACGCAGAATGGAAATCATTTTCACCGTTTTGGTTTTGTCGTTAATTGACAAAATGACGTTAGTATCCGACAAACCAACAAAATTGTTCTGGCGACTGTCTACACCAACCAACAGAATATTGTGAATTCCGTTTCCGTCACCGCGCAGCGGAATATCCGACACAGCGGCGGCGTTATCGTATTCCGACGGATCCACTACGACTCCGTTGTACTCGTCATCCTCAAGATCAATGTCCACATCGGCATTGGGGTCTACGGGACCGTTTTCGGAAAAATTGATTTTCCCCAATACAGAGGATATGAGAATGAATGCCGTTATGCACAAAACGCCGATCAGGGCCATAGCAGAGGATCCTGCGATAGTCCAGATACGAATCTTTTTTGAATAACGGTATTGTTTCGGCTGTTTTTCAGGCATAGCCAAACCTCCTATTCAACCTTAGTGTGGCATCTGACATAGGGACTTATCCGCGCAGTGCGATGGCTTTCTTGGCTTCCTCAACAATATGCTCAGCGGACAATCCGAAAAGCTTTAACAACTCCACTGCGGGACCGGATTTGCCAAAGGTATCCATAACGCCCACACGCAGGACCGGAACCGGATATTCTTCGCAAACGACTTCGGTGACGGCGCTGCCGAGACCGCCGATGATGGAATGTTCTTCAGCCGTAACGATTGCACCGGTTTCCTTGGCGGCACGCAGAACGGCCTCGCGGTCGATCGGCTTGATGGTTGCCATGTTGATTACACGGGCGGAAATGCCTTCGTTTTTGAGTGTTTCGGCGGCGATTAACGCTTCGTTCACCATAAGACCGGTAGCAATGATCGCAACATCGTTGCCTTCGGTTAGCTGAACACTCTTGCCGATTTCAAAATTGTAATCGTTTTCATCAAAGATCACCGGTACTGCTAAACGTCCGAAACGCAGATATACAGGGCCGTCATGCTGGGCGGCAGCAAAGACGGCTTTGCGTGCTTCAACCGCATCCGCGGGATTTAAAATGGTCATACCGGGGATAGAGCGCATAAGTGCAATATCCTCACAGCATTGATGCGTGGCACCGTCTTCACCGACGGAAATGCCGGCGTGAGTAGCACCAATTTTAACGTTTAAATGCGGGTAACCGATGGAGTTGCGGACTTGTTCAAAAGCGCGGCCCGCCGCAAACATTGCGAAGGAGGAGGCGAATACGGTTTTGCCACTGGCGGCAAGGCCGGCGGCGATACCCATCATGTTGCTCTCGGCAATGCCGCAGTCAAAGAAACGGTCGGGATGTGCTTTTTTGAAGCCGCCTGTTTTTGTTGCGGCGGCAAGGTCGGCATCCAGCACGACCAGATCAGGGCAGGATTCTGCCAACTCGACGAGTGCGGCTCCGTAAGCGTCACGTGTTGCTTGTTTAATAATCTCAGCCATGATTAACCCTCCTGCTCCACAGCGGCAAGTGCCGCTTTCAGTTCATTCATTGCTATCTCGTACTGCTCGGCGTTGGGGGCTGAACCGTGCCAACCAACTTGGTTTTCCATGAAAGAAACGCCCTTACCCTTGATGGATTTTTGAACAATAGCGGTGGGCTTACCTTTACACTCGCGAGCGGCCTTGAAAGCAGCTTCAATTTGATCGAAATCGTGCGCATCAATTACGATGACGTTCCAACCGAACGCAGCAAACTTTTCCGGAATGGGGTAGGGGGAGGTGACTTCATCCAGCGTGCCGTCAATTTGAAGATTGTTGTTATCCACGACAATACACAAATTGTCCAGTTTTTTATGTGCCGCGAACATCGCCGCTTCCCAAACCTGACCTTCTTCAATTTCACCGTCGCCGAGCACAGCATAGGTGCGGTACGTTTTGTTATCCAGCTTTGCTGCAAGCGCCATGCCTACAGCGGCAGAGATTCCCTGACCGAGGGAACCGGTGGACATGTCCACGCCGGGCGTTTCGGTCATGCAGGGATGCCCTTGCAGTTTTGCGCCGATATGACGCAGTGTCTTGATTTCTTCCACCGGGAAAAAGCCCTTGTGTGCCAGTGCGCCGTACAGAGCGGGCGCACAGTGACCTTTGGACAAAACGAAACGGTCGCGGTCTGCCCAATCCGGACGGGCGGGATCCACGTTCAATTCTTCAAAGTATAGATAAGAAAGTAAATCGGAGATGGATAACGATCCTCCGGGATGCCCGCTCTTCGCGTTGTACGTACCCTCGATGACCGCCATACGAATGTGTAAAGCGATTTTTTCAAGTGTTTTGCGTTTTGATTTTTCCATCAATTGTTCCTCCTTTAACGACGGAAATTGCAGAATTAACGTTATTGTACCACAATATAACAAAAAATGCTATACTTCTTTACAAATTTTTGACAGTAAAAAAGGTTGACTTTTTAAAGCTTTCCTATTAGTATTAATAAAGATTGTACGAGAGCGGAGGAAAAGTAGTATGAACAACACGGAAAAAACCATGGAAAAGGTCGTTTCCTTATGTAAAGGACGCGGATTTGTCTATCCGGGTTCCGATATATACGGTGGTTTGGCGAACACCTGGGACTATGGTCCGCTGGGAGCTGAGCTCAAAAACAACATCAAACGCGCATGGTGGAAGAAGTTTATTCAAGAAAATCCTTACAATGTCGGTTTGGATGCAGCAATCTTAATGAACCCGCAAACGTGGGTAGCAAGCGGTCACTTGGCTGGCTTTTCTGATCCGTTGATGGATTGCCGCGAATGTCACGAGCGTTTTCGTGCCGACAAGCTGATTGAGGATTGGTGCGCCGAAAACAATTTTGAGTTACCTAAGCCCATCGATGCGTTTTCGCAGGATGAAATGAAGGCGTTTGTTGAGGAACACAACATTCCTTGTCCTACTTGCGGCAAACATAATTTTACCGATATTCGTCAGTTTAATCTGATGTTTAAAACCTTCCAGGGCGTTACCGAGAATGCCAAAAACACGGTGTATCTGCGTCCTGAAACCGCACAAGGTATTTTTGTTAATTTCCCCAACGTTCAGCGCAGTGCGCGGAAAAAGCTACCGTTTGGCATCGGACAAATCGGCAAATCCTTCCGCAACGAAATCACTCCCGGCAACTTCATCTTCCGCGTGCGTGAATTCGAGCAAATGGAATTAGAGTTTTTCTGCAAACCCGGCACGGATCTGGAGTGGTTTTCGTATTGGCGTGAATTCTGCCACAACTGGTTGTTGGCAATCGGTCTTAAGGATGAAAACCTTCGTCTGCGTGACCATGATCCGGAGGAATTGTGCTTCTATTCCAAGGCAACGACTGACTTTGAGTTTTTGTTCCCGTTTGGTTGGGGCGAACTGTGGGGCGTAGCGGATCGTACCGACTATGACTTGACACAACATCAGGAAACTTCCGGTAAGGACATGACCTATTTTGATCAAGAGACCGGCGAACACTATATTCCGTATGTTATTGAGCCGAGTTTGGGCGTGGAACGTACCGTCCTGGCGGTGTTGTGCGATGCCTACGACGAAGAGGTCGTGGATGCTGAAAAGAACGACATTCGTACGGTGTTGCATCTGCATCCGGCATTGGCACCGTTCAAGGCGGCAGTCTTACCGCTCTCCAAAAAGTTGTCGGACGAGGCGCTCAAAATTCGCGATGAACTGTCCAAGTACTTCATGGTGGATTTTGACGATGCCGGTTCCATCGGCAAACGGTATCGCCGTGAGGATGAGATCGGTACGCCGTTCTGCATTACCTACGACTTTGATTCCGCTGAGGATGGTTGCGTTACGGTGCGCGACCGCGACACCATGCAACAAGAGCGTATTGCGATTGCAGACTTGAAAGACTATTTAGACAAAAAATTGATGTTTTAATCACACGGCCCACTGTATCTTGTGCAGTGGGCCGCGTTTTTTTGTGGGCAACTACTATTTTTTGTGCTTTATCTGTTGACTTTTTTTGTCGAGAGATGTATGATAATGATGTGTTTCATTTTAGTTGGAGGGTGCATGCATGAAACTTCTCGAAGAGCGCATCCTGCGCGACGGCGAATGTCGGCCGGGCGATGTGTTAAAAGTAGATAGTTTTTTAAACCACCAAATTGATGTCAATTTGCTGTGTGAGATTGGTCGAGAGTTTGAACGGCTCTTTCACGAAGCGGGTGTTACCAAAATCTTAACAGTGGAAGCGTCCGGTATTGGTGTTGCCTGTATCACGGCACAATTTTTTGGCGTGCCGGTCGTGTTTGCCAAAAAGTCCAAAACCAGCAACATCGCAAATGACGTCTATTCTGCAAAAGTGGATTCCTATACTCACGGCGTTACCAACACGGTTGTTGTGTCAAAGCAATATCTTCACCCGGAAGACCGCGTACTGATCGTTGACGATTTCCTTGCAAAAGGGCAAGCTCTTCTTGGCTTGTCGGAGATCGTTCGTCAGGCGGGTGCACAGATTGTCGGTGCAGGCATTGTAATAGAAAAAGCTTATCAAGGCGGCGGCGATTTGTTGCGCGAGCAAGGGGTTCGAGTAGAGTCGTTGGCACGCATTGCTTCGCTGGATCCCGAAAAGGGTATCACCTTTATGTAGTTACAAACCGCAGCAAATGCGGATGTAAAAAGAATAAACGGAGGGAAAACACATGAAAAAAATCCTGGCACTTCTCCTGGCAGTCGTCATGGTGTTCGGTCTGGCCGCTTGCGCCGGCAACGGCGCCGGCAAGGAAGAGGATCTGGTCGTTGGTTTCATCTTCTTGCACGATGAACAATCCACCTACGACAAGAACTTCATCGACGCTGCTAAAGCAGCTTGCGAAAGCACCGGCGTGAAAATGGTTCAGAAAACTCAGATTCCTGAGTCTGAAGCTTGCTACGACGCTGCTAAAGAGTTGATCGAGGTCGAAGGTTGCGACATCATCTTCGCTGATAGCTTCGGTCACGAGTCCTTCTTGATGAAGGCAGCTAAAGAGTATCCGGATGTGGAATTCTGCCACGCCACCGGTACCCAGGCGCACACCGCAACCGATCTGAAAAACTTCCACAACGCTTTTGCCCACATCTATCAGGGTCGTTACCTGGCGGGTGTGGTTGCCGGTTTGAAACTCAAAGAGATGATCGACTCCGGCAAAATCACCGCTGCTCAGGCGAAAATGGGCTATGTTGGCGCTTTCACCTTTGCTGAGGTTATGTCCGGTTACACCTCCTTCTATCTGGGTGCAAAATCCATCGTTCCCGAAGTGAAGATGGATGTTCGCTTCACCGGTTCTTGGTACGATGAGCAGCTCGAGAAACAGGCCGCTCAGTCCTTGATCGACGGTGGTTGCGTGCTCATTTCTCAGCATGCTGACTCGATGGGTGCTCCTACTGCTTGCGAGAACGCGAAGGTTCCGAACGTTTCTTATAATGGTTCCACCAACGCGGCTTGCCCCGAAACCTTCCTGGTTTCCTCTCGCATCAACTGGGTGCCTTACTTCGAGTACATGATCAACCAAGTTAAGAACGATGCTGAAATCGCGATTGACTGGGCCGGTGACCTGAAAAACGGCTCCGTTGCATTGACCGAACTCGGCAAGAACGTTGCTGCAGGCACTGCTGAAAAACTCGCTACTGTTGAAGCCGGTTTGAAGGATGGTACCATCAATGTGTTTGATACCGCCAACTTTACCGTGAAAGGTGAGAAACTCACCACCTACATGGCAGACGTTAATACCGACGCCGACTTCGCAAAAGATACCGAAGCAATCGAAAACGGTATCTTCTACGAGTCCAAACATCGTTCCGGCCCGTATTTCGATATCGAAATCGATGGCATCACGCTGTTGGATCGTAACTACGGCGAATAATCAATAGGTATTTTTAGGATAAGGCGGGGCACCAGACTGCCCCGCCTTCCCTGATTTTACAGTTGAACTTGCCTTGCAGGGCTTTGCAAGGCGATCTTGAGTTGTAAAACAGGCACAAGGAGGAATCAGTATGAGTACTGTACCTGCGATTGAACTTCAAAACATCACCAAAACTTTTGGTTCGGTTGTCGCGAACAAGAGCGTTTCACTGACAGTCAACCGCGGTGAGATCCTGTCGATTCTTGGGGAAAACGGCAGCGGTAAGACCACGCTGATGAATATGATCTCCGGTATTTACTTTCCGGACGAGGGTCAGATCTTCATCGATGGGGAAGAAGCCGTGATCGCGTCACCGAAAGACGCATTCGACTATAAGATCGGTATGATCCATCAGCATTTTAAATTGGTCGATGTGTTTACGGCGACTGAGAACATTGTACTTGGACTCCAAGAAGAGGGCCGTTACAATTTAAAAGTTGCCCAAAAAAAAGTGCAGGATATTTGTGAACGGTACGGATTTGACGTGGATCCGAAAAAGAAAATTTATACCATGTCGGTATCGGAGAAGCAAACGGTTGAAATTGTAAAGGTATTATATCGTGGCGCGGATATTTTGATCCTGGATGAGCCGACTGCCGTGTTAACGCCGCAGGAAACCCAAAAACTATTTGCGGTTCTTCGCCGCATGCGGGATGACGGCAAAGCCATTATCATCATTACCCACAAACTCCACGAAGTGTTGAGTCTTTCGGATAAAGTGGCGGTTCTGCGCAAAGGTGAGTACGTTGGTACCGTCAACACAGCGGAAACCAACGAATCGGAACTGACCGAAATGATGGTCGGTAAGAAGATTTCCCTCAACATCGAACGCAGTGAACCCAAAAACGTCACCCCGCGTTTGGAAGTGCATCACATCGATTGCACCAATCGCGAAGGTGTTTTGGTACTGGATGATGTATCCTTTACCGCCAATGCGGGAGAGATTTTGGGTATTGCAGGTATCGCCGGTTCCGGTCAACGTGAGTTGTTGGAAGCAATCGCGGGTTTGCAAAAACTGGATAGCGGTGCGGTGTTGTATAACAATCCTCAGACTGGTAACATGGACAACTTGTGTTCAAAAACGCCGTTGCAGATCCGTGAACTCGGCGTGCGCTTGTCATTCGTTCCGGAGGACCGTCTTGGCATGGGCTTGGTCGGCAACATGGATATCATCGATAATATGATGCTCCGCAGTTATACCAAAGGAAAAGGTATGTTCTTAGAGCGCAAAGCCCCAAAAGATCTGGCGGAACACATCATTGAAGATCTGGAAGTGGTGACCCCCAGCGCCACCACGCCTGTCCGTCGGTTGTCGGGCGGTAACGTGCAGAAAGTACTGGTCGGTCGAGAAATCGCGGCTTCGCCCACGGTGCTGATGGCGGCGTATCCGGTACGCGGATTGGATATCAACTCTTCGTACACGATCTATAATCTGCTCAACGATCAAAAAGAGCGCGGTGTTGCCGTTATCTTCGTTGGTGAAGATCTCGATGTGCTCTTGGAATTGTGTGACCGTATTTTGGTTATCGGTTCCGGTAGGGTCACCGGTGTGGTGGATGCCCGTACGGCAACCAAAGAAGAGATTGGACTGTTAATGACCAAGACGGAGGGGGATGCGCAGCATGGCTGATGTGATGACAAAAAAACATACACACGAGCCGGCGATCACGATCGCCAAGCGTGATGACCTCGTGTGGTGGAAAGCATGGCTGATACGTTTGGCAGCAATTTTAATCGGCTTTTTGCTGATGGGTTTTGTGTCGATGATGCTAACAAAGGTATCGCTCGGCGAAGTCTTTTCCATGATGATCCGTGGTGCATTCGGCCGTTTGTTTGAGGGCGGAAAAGCCACGATGTTGTGGAAGTTTTTGCAAGAAACCGCCATTCTGTTGTGCCTTACCCTGGCGGTAACCCCTGCATTCAGAATGAAGTTCTGGAACTGCGGCGCGGAAGGTCAGGCCTTGATGGGTGGCCTTGGCGCCATGATCTGCATGTTGGAATTGGATGGCGTGACACCGTGGTTGCACACGGTGCTGGCAGTGGTTCTGGGTATTGTGTTCGGTGCCGTGTGGGGATTGATCCCCGCGTTGTTTAAAGCGTGGTACGGTACAAACGAAACCTTGTTTACCTTGATGATGAACTATGTTGCCACGCAGTTGGTTGCGTACTACGTTTTGATTGCCAGTAAAGGCCTTACCGTGATCCGGCCGGTGGAAACCGGTGCGCTTCCTGTTTTGGGCAACCAAAAGTTTTTATTGAACATTTTGGTTGTTGCGGTAACGATGGTTGTACTGTTTTTCTATCTGAAATACAGTAAACAAGGATATGAGATCGCCGTTGTCGGTGAAAGTCAGAATACGGCACGGTATATCGGTATTAACGTTAAAAAGGTGATTATCCGCACCATGGTGATCTCCGGCGCAATTGCAGGCCTTGCAGGCGTACTGTTGGTGGCGGGAACCGACCATTCCATCAACACGCATACGGTGGGGGGCCTTGGCTTTACCGCCATCATGGTATCGTGGCTTGGTTTGTTTAATCCCTACATCATGGCGGCTATGTCGGCGTTGGTAGTCTTCTTAAATATGGGTGCCGCCAAAGTAGCCGATACCTTCTTCTTGAACAGTTCGTATGCCGACATTGTGGCCGGTGTTGTGATTCTGTTTGTGGTAGGTTGTGAATTCTTTATCCGCTACTCGGTTAAATTCCGTCATACGAAAAAGGAGGCGCGCTCATGATTACTGCATTTATTCAAAGTTCAATCCCGCTTGGCGTGCCGCTTCTCTTTGGTTCTGTCGGTGAGATCGTGACCGAAAAATCGGGACACCTGAACCTGGGTATTCCGGGTATTATGTACGCCGGCGGTATCGGCGGCGTAATCGGCGCCTTTTTGTATGAGCAGGCATGCGGTAACCAACTTGCCAATATGAATCCGTTTTTGGCAGTTATAATTCCGTTGTTGGTATCCATTCTGTTCTCCGTGCTGATGGGTCTTCTGTACAGTTTCCTTACCGTCACGTTGCGTGCTAATCAAAACGTTACCGGCTTGGCAATCACCACGTTCGGTATCGGACTCGGAAACTTCTTCGGCGGTTCGCTTGTGAAACTGACCAACAGTGAATTGCCCTCGGTTATTTTGACAAAGACCAGCGGCTTCTTTCGTGCATCGCTTCCTTTTGCCGATGATCTGGGTTGGTTTGGCAGGATCTTTTTATCCCACGATTTTTTGACATACGTTTCCATTTTGATTGCGATTGTGGTTTCACTTATTCTGAATCGTACGCGCATCGGTCTGAACCTGCGTTCGGTCGGTGAAAGTCCTGCAACCGCAGACGCGGCGGGCATCAATGTTACACGGTACAAATATATGGCAACCTGTTTGGGTAGTGCGATTGCCGGCTTAGGCGGTCTGCAGTACGTCATGGCGTATGCCAACGGCGTATGGTCAAACGATGCGTTCGGCGACCGCGGCTGGATGGCGATTGCCTTGGTTATTTTTGCGATCTGGAAGCCGTTGCTTGCTATTGCCGGTTCTTTCTTATTCGGTGCCCTGTGCAACATCAACAATTACCTTCCCGGCTTGGGTATTGAAACAAAAGAACTTTTCAAAATGCTGCCGTACATCGTAACGGTTGTTGTGTTGATCATTACCAGTATGCGCAAAAAACGTGAATACCAGCCGCCTCAGAGCTTGGGATTAGCATATTTCCGTGAAGAACGATAACAAAAAGCGCCGGATGTTTCCGGCGCTTTTTTCGTTGACAGAAAAGGTCGTTATGGTATACTGAATATAGGAGGTGTGAGTGTATGACAGTCAAATGCTTTACCGTTATTGTTAGCGTTTTGCTCGTTGTGGCGCTGCTTGGCGGTTGCGGCGCACAGGTGCCTTCGGAAAGTGTTACGACCACAACAGTTGCCAAAGTGAACGGCACAACCTCCGATGTGCCGCTTGCGGGTGAGCCAACTGCGGATTGCGTACAGACCACTCCTACCGGATGGACGACATCTGCCACCGGCACGGCAAGGCCAACACAGACAAATGTGACGTCAACGTCAGGTAGTACTGTCTCAACTTCTGCTTCAACCGCCGCCAAGACCACCGCTGCACCCACGGTACACACCTTAACGCCCCTCGCGTCCTCCTCGTACTACGGTTTATGCGAGCTGAGGAAATTGCCGAACGGCCAGGTGCTTGCGGAGGTGTATCAAAAAATAGTGGATGCGGTTGAGAATTGTCAAGCGACCGTGGAAATAGGTGAAACGCTGACTGAATCGGAAATGATGACCGTTTTTTATCACTACTACGCGGATTATCCGCAACACTTTTGGTGTGACAGTAAGATGCGATATACTGTCTCTCAGCGTACTGACAAGGTCGTTCAGCTCAAACTGTCATACACCATGACCGGAGAAGCATTGCGGCGTGCCAGAGCTGATTTTCACAAAGCGGTTCTTTCTCTTTTGAAAATTGCGGAAACCGGGAACGATGAGTACGAACGTGAGTTGCTTTTGCACGATGCTTTGGCGAAACGTGTGACCTATCAAGAGGGTGAGAATGCTCATAATGCATATGGCGCATTGGTGATGGGAAAAGCGGTGTGCGAAGGATATGCTCGTGCTTTTCAGTATTTATTGTACCAAGCGGGTATTCAGTGCCTGATGGCAGAGGGGAACAGCATTAATCCGTTTACCGGCCAGTCCGAAGGTCACGCGTGGAATGTGGTGCTAATCGATGGGCAATATTATCACTTGGATCTCACTTGGGACGATACAGACGACTCTAGAACTCCGGTTGTGTATCCGTATTTTAATTTGACCACTGCACAAATCCAAGAAAACCATACTATCCGTATCGAAAACAGTTATGATTTACCAAATTGTGTGGCTACAGCAAATAATTTTCACGTCAAAAATGGGACGCGTTTAACGGAGTGTACGGTGGACGGCGTTGCACGCATGTTAACCAAAACAACCGGTGATGCGCACATCTATTACGTGGGCGGAGGTCAATCCTTTGCAGACTGGTTTAATGCCAATCATAACGCTGTTTTGAAGGCGATGGGAATAGAGCGCAGTTATTCGTTCAACATGCTCTTTACCGGTAACGAGGTTGTTGTTCGCTTAACAATAGCATAGAAGCAGGGCGCGGACCTTGGTCCGCGCCCTGCTGTTCAAAATGCTTGCATTTTCGACATATTTGTGGTAAAATGACATATGTTATAAAGGGAGGTATGGTCTTTGAGTAAAAAAGTTTTGCTGACTGCGGACAGCACTTGTGATTTGAGTGAAGAAATTAAAGAACGCTTCCATGTCATCACGCACCCGCTTCATGTTGTATTGGATGGGGAAAGTTATGAAGACGGTGTCAATTTGGTGCCGGACGATATTTACCGTGCCTACGAAGAGAAAAAAGTCTTACCGAAAACGGCTGCTGTAAATGCTGCCGAGTTTATTGATTTTTTCACCCCCTATGTTGAGCAGGGCTATGAGATCGTACATCTCAACTTAGGTTCCGGTCTTTCCGTTACCCATGCAAACTGTCGCATGGCGGCAGAAGAGCTGGAAGGCGTTTACGTGGTGGATAGTTGCAACCTCTCAACCGGTAGCGGATTGTTGGTCCTGGAAGCGGCGGAGCGTATTGCCGCCGGCATGCCTGCAGAGCAGGTTGCCCGTGAGGTTCAGGAGCTCGCTTCAAAAGTCAGTGCAAGCTTTGTACTGGATACGTTGGAGTTTTTGCACAAGGGTGGTCGTTGCTCGGCACTTGCCATGATGGGTGCTAACTTACTGCAACTGAAACCCTGCATCGAAGTAGATAACACCTGCGGCAAAATGGGTGTTGGCAAGAAATATCGCGGTTCATTGGATAAGTGCCTGCAGCAGTACGTGCAGGATAAACTTGACGGGCGCACGGATATTCGTACCAATCGTGTTTTCATCACACATTCCGGTATTTCGGAAGAGCGTATCGCGCTGGTGAAAGCAGAGGTTGAAAAATATCAGAATTTTGATGAAATTTTAATTACCCGCGCCGGCTGCACTATTTCTTCGCATTGTGGTCCAAACACGCTTGGTGTTTTGTTTATGACGAAATAATAACAACAAAGACCTCTCGCCGAAAGGCGAGAGGTCTTTGTTATATGATCGTCAAAATGCGTAATGCCAGCGCACCTATGCCGACACCTATCAAAAATAGCCCCCAATATCGTACAAAGCGCAGGCGTCTGGCGCGCTTGAGTCCGGTGTAACCGGTAGCGGTGTTGACCAATCGGTGTGCTTCTGCATCCAAAAGGGCGGGGGATGCCTCTCTGCATTGTTGTCGTACGATGAAAAATACGCGCTCGAAGTATGGATTCGTTGTATCAGTAACTTCCACGATCTGACGGCTGACTCCCTTAATCATACTGCACCCTCCATATGGGTATTTTTATCCACCAAAGCGCATGTTTTATCGTAAAATCTGCGTTCTTTTTGGTGCTTGTTTTCAGTATGGTCGAGGAAGCAAAATTTATACCAAAAAACAGGTGTTCGAGGCAAAATATAACAATCTGTAAATTATTTTGAGTACAGGCAATTGTTGAAAACTGTGTTGAAAATGTGAACAAATCCCTATATTTCAAGGGGTTTTACACCAATTTTTGCTCGAAAAAAAGCGAAATTACCAGATATTTCCAAAAAAATGCATACGAACTGTTGAATCAACTTTACGGTTCACGGCTTGTTAAGAACCACACCGCGCGTTCAACGGAATCACGAGAATTTCCCCAATCAGCACCCTCTCCGCTGTTGCGATAGTCGAACATTTTGCAAAAATGTGATACATCGCCGCGAAGTGATTCAAGATACTGTTTTGATAGCTTGGAGGCGGCTTTGGAAAAGTCGCCGACCGAGCGTTTATTCATGTTTTTTTGAGCGGCGGAAACCAGCTCGGTGAAGTGGGGAAGACAAAGTGCTTCTTGTTCCTCAAACAACTGCCGAAATTCTCGCTCGGATTCCCAAAGACGGCAGACGGTAGCCAGCATGCGTTCCATTGCCCAGTCAACTTGATTGCAGATAAAGCAGGTTTTGGTGCGAGCGGTCGCTTTTTTTGCTTGCGCCTTCGTACTTGCACCGAGCAGAGGGAGACCGCCTTTGAAAATGGTTTTTTCCATTTCGTCCAGATGGCTTTCCAGAATCAGTGCAACGCCAAGGCGATTGCGTTGCTTAAGGATCATACGGAAATGATCATAACAAAAGCCAAGTCGATTGGTCTCGATGCGGACGTCCGGTTCCATCATAGCAGCACCGGTGATATATTCTGCCATTCGTTGCTCAAGCATATTGCGCATACGACAGATCGGACACCCCTCTTTGGGGTCGAAAACCTCACTGATGGGAATATTCGTAATATCAGCGCGCATAACATTCACTCCTTTTACAGTCCAAGTATAGCAAAACCGGGGGTGTGAAACAAGTTTTTTTACAAAAACCGCTGTTTTTTTAAGGAAATGCTTTGCATAATACAGATTTTGGTGTATAATAAATTCATAAAGTAATAGGAGGTCTTGTGTTATGCCCCTCGTAAACACAAAAGAGATGTTCAAAAACGCTTATGACGGCGGATATGCGATTGGCGCATTCAACGTCAACAACATGGAAATCATGCAAGGTATTGTTGAGGCCTGCAAGGAGTTAAACTCTCCGGTTATTCTGCAGGTGTCCGGCTCTGCCAGAAAATATGCCCATCATCCTTACTTGTATCACATGGTGCAAGCAGCTGTGGAGGAGACCGGTTTGCCGATCGCTCTGCACTTGGATCATGGTTCCAGCTTTGAGCTGTGCAAGGATTGCATTGACGGCGGTTTCACTTCGGTGATGATCGACGGTTCACATCTGCCGTATGAAGAAAATGTGGAGGTTACCCGCAAGGTCGTGGAATACGCTCATGCTCGTGGTGTTACGGTTGAGGGCGAGCTCGGTCAGCTTGCCGGTGTTGAGGATGAGGTTAGTGTTGAAGCCGATAAAGCCAATTACACCGATCCTGACCAGGTGTTGGATTTTGTGACCCGCACCGGTGTGGATTCGCTCGCGATTGCTATCGGTACCAGCCACGGCGCTTTCAAGTTCAAGCCCGGTCAGAAACCGCAGCTTCGTTTTGACATTCTGCGTGAGGTTATGAACCGCTTGCCCGGTTTCCCGATCGTGCTGCACGGTGCGTCTTCGGTTATGCCGGAATACGTGTCGCTTGTTAACCAATACGGTGGAGAGATGGCGGATGCCATCGGTATTCCGGAGGACATGCTTCGCGAGGCCGCTTCGTTGGCTGTCTGCAAGATCAACGTTGACTCCGACCTGCGTTTGGCAATGACTGCCGGTATCCGCCGCCACTTGGCAGAGAATCCGAAGCACTTCGATCCTCGTCAATATCTCGGTGACGGTCGTGCTTGCATTACAGAGGTCGTTAAGCACAAGATTCAAAACGTTCTCGGTAGTGCCGATCGCGCATAAATTCACTAACTCGAAAACCCCGCTGTTCGGCGGGGTTTTCTTTAGCCAGAACTTTGGATGGAAAGGGCGTATAGTATGCGGCTTTTGATCATAGACGGTAACAGCATTTTAAATCGTGCCTTTTACGGTATTAAGGTGTTGACGACGCATGACGGTGTTCCCACCAATGCGTTGGTCGGCTTTCTTAATATTTATTTCCGTTTGTTGGAACAGACCGAGGCGGATGCGGTTGCGGTTGCTTTTGACCGTAAAGCGCCCACTTTCCGTCATCAACTCTATGATGCTTATAAAGCAGGTCGTAAAGGGATGCCGGAGGAACTTTCTCAGCAGTTGCCGCTTATAAAAGAACTGTTAACCTATATGGGGTGTACGGTTGTTGAGCAGGACGGATACGAAGCCGATGATATTCTCGGTACATTATCCGCTACTGCACAGGCCCAAGGCGTTCCTTGCTATATTGCCACCGGTGACCGCGATTCTTTGCAACTGGTGGGGGAGAACGTGACGGTGCTGCTTGCGGCTACCCGCATGGGCAAGCCCGAAACCGTTGTGTTTGATCCCGCCGCTGTTCATGAAAAATACGGGTTGACTCCCGATGCTCTCATCGACCTGAAAGCATTGATGGGGGATACCAGTGACAACATTCCCGGTGTACCGGGTGTTGGCGAAAAAACAGCGTTGGATCTGTTGCATCAGTTCGGTACGCTGGACGGTGTGTATGACCATTTAGGAGACGTGCGTGAATCTTTGCGTCGAAAATTAGAAGACGGAAAGGAAAGCGCCTATCTCAGCCGCCGCTTGGGTGAGATCTGCCGCACTATGCCGATGGATACGGAATTGTCACACTATGCCCTTCGTCCCTTGCAAAAAGCGGAGTTGGCCTCTTTGATGACGCGCCTTGAACTTTTCAAGATCATGGAGCGTCTTGAACTTGACGGTGTCGTTGTACCGCAGCAAGCGGCACAGCCAACCACACTCAAAACTGTTTCGTTTGATGAGCTAACCACTAATGGCGCCTTTACCGTATGGTTGCAGGACGAAACGGCGTATGTGACAGCGGGCGATGCCATGGCGGTGGTATTAGCTTCCTCGCCGAAGTTTTTGGATTTTTTGGAAAACCCTGTCGTTTCGAAACGCACCGCAGACACAAAGGCACTTGCGGCACACGCGCTTTCCTATCATCGCACTTTATCAAACGTTACGATGGATGCAGTGTTGGCTGCGTATTTGCTTAATCCGCTTGCTTCGGCGTATGAACTGCCGCGCTTGGCGCAGGAATACGGTGTTGCTGTGCCCGAAGGCGATCAACCGCTTGAAGCGCGTCTGCTTTCTCCTCTTTGTGATAAATTGGAAGAGGAAATTCATGCCGCCGAGCAGGATTCTTTGTTGCGTGAGATGGAGATCCCCCTCAGCATGGTGCTCGCTTCTATGGAACAGGTTGGTTTTGCGGTGGACGGCGAAGGTGTTGCCGCCTTTGGCGATATGCTCGAAGAACAATTAAACACGTTGATTACTTCTATCGAAGAGCAGGTCGGCTATTCTTTCAACCTCAACTCTCCGAAGCAACTGGCAAAAGCCCTGTTTGAGGATTTGGGGCTGCCTGCCAAGAAGAAAACAAAATCCGGTTATTCCACCAACGCCGAGGTGCTTGAGGGCTTGCGCCTTGCTCACCCGGTGGTGGATATGATCTTAATGTATCGTACTCTTTCCAAACTGAAATCCACCTATTGCGACGGGCTGCTTAAGGTGATCGCACCCGATGGACGAATCTACACCTCGTTCAATCAAACGGAAACGCGCACCGGCCGCATTTCGTCTACCGAACCGAATCTTCAGAATATACCGGTTCGCCAGGAATTGGGACGTGAACTGCGCCGTTTCTTCCGTGCGAAGGAAGGATATGTTCTGTGCGATGCCGACTATTCCCAAATTGAATTGCGCGTACTTGCTGCACTTTCAGGGGATAAAACGATGGTGGATGCGTTTAATAACGAGGAAGATATCCACCGTATTACTGCCTCTCAGGTGTTTGACGTGCCGGAGGAACTGGTTACTCCGCTTATGCGTTCGCAGGCAAAGGCCGTCAATTTCGGTATTGTATACGGTATTGGAGCACATTCACTGTCGGAGGATATCCACGTCAGTTACGGCGAAGCAAAACGCTATATTGAACAATACTTGGCACATTACAGTGCGGTTGCCGGGTATATGGACGAACTGATCGAAACGGCAAAGCAGACGGGTTATGCCGCCACACTGTTTAACCGTCGCCGTCCGTTGCCGGAACTGCGTGTATCGAATCACATGACGCGCGCGTTCGGTGAACGCGTTGCGCGCAACATGCCTATTCAAGGAACTGCGGCGGACATCATTAAATTTGCGATGATTCGTGTCCATGATCGTCTGCGCCGAGAGCAGGTGGATGCGAAGTTGATCCTGCAGGTGCACGATGAGCTGATCGTGGAAGCATCAGAAGGCGATGCCGACCGTGTGGAAACGATCTTGCGTGAGGAAATGGAACAAGCGGTAACACTGTCTGTTCGCTTGAGAGCCGACGTGCATACCGGAAAAACCTGGTATGATGCGAAATCCTAATAGCGAGTGTAGCGATAACGATGTACACTCATGGCAATTCCGATGCCGAGAAACAGCGTCAGCAAGGAACTGCCGCCGGCACTGAAAAAGGGGAGTGTAATACCAAGCACCGGCATTACGCGTAACGACATACCGATGTTAACAATTGCTTGTGAGGCAATCAAAACGAGCAGGCCGATGCATAGTAATCGACCGGTTAACTCTTCGGATTTTCGCGCATTGCGATACAAAAGCAAAAGGATGAGCGCGAAAAGTATAAGCACAAGTACAGCGCCGAGATAGCCGAACTCTTCGCCTGCAACGGTGAAGATAAAATCGTTTTGTCGGGCGTATAGATTATCCTTACCTCCTTCTAGGTATCCCACACCGTGTATGCCTCCTGCGCCGATCGCCGTGACACTGAGTTCTTGTTGCCAACCGGTGGTGTTGCGGTAGGCATCGACTTGAAACAAACAGAGAAAGCGCGCCTTTTTATCGGGGCTCATTTGTTGCCAAACGAGCGGCACCATGGCGGCAAGCGAAACCGTTCCGCCGATGGCATATCGAAGCGGTAATCCGCCGACAAGCAGCAGTGTCGCAAACAGTACAATGCAAATAAAGGCGTTGCCGTCGTCCCCTTGCAAAAATATTAACACTATGGGGAGCGCGCCGTGCGCACATAATCCCAAAAGAGCGAGTGGCTTGCGGATACGATTACCAAGCGTAGCAATATGATGTGAAAAGGTAACGATAAAAACAATCTTAAGCAGCTCTGACGGCTGTAACAAGATGTTCTGTGATCCAAGCGAGAGTAATAGCCAGTTGCGGTCATCCGTGCCGGGAACCTCATAGCCAAGCGGTGTGAAGGTTAGCAGCATTAACACGAGTGTCGGCAAGGCAAGGAGATACCAACGCGCAGCGAGTGATCGATAGTTTATGAGCGAAACGGAACATGCTGTCGGTATGCCGAGAATTAAACAAAGTGCTTGCATGGTCGGGTTGCCGCCTGCTCCTGATACACTTGCGGAATAGATCAGCAGTAGCCCGTATAGAGAAGCGGCAACACAGCTAACAAGCAATAACCAATCGGTGTAAATCACCTTATGCGCGCGGTTCATACTCTCACCCTGCGTTAGTATGGACCATCTTACGGAAAACTTTTCGAAACATTGGATTTTCCTCTTTTCTAAACGAGAATTTTGTGATACTATAAGAAAAAGAGTCGACGTAAAGGGGGCGGGCAGCATGACCGTTGTGACACATAGCGAATCCGAAACCGGTGAACTCGGTGCACGCTTGGCTTCTTGTTGTACTGCCGGAACCGTGGTCGCTTTTTTTGGTGGGCTCGGCATGGGGAAAACCGCTTTTGTGCGCGGCATGGCGAGCGTGCTGTCACCGGATGCTCATGTATCAAGCCCTACCTTTGCTCTTGTGAATAACTATGGCGGTACACCGCCGCTTGTCCATTTTGACATGTATCGCGTTACCGGCTGGGAGGATCTGGATACCACCGGATATTATGATTATCAAGATCAAGGTGCGATCCTTGCGGTGGAGTGGAGCGAAAACATCGAGATGGCGTTACCGTCCCATGCGGTGCGCGTTACTTTTCGCCGCCTATCAGAAACCGAACGCGAGATTACAATTGAGGGAGTAACTTTATCATGACGTCTTCACCTGTTACCCTGCTTGCGGTAGAATCTTCTGCCGGCCCGGCATCGTGCGCAGTGCTCCGTCGTGAAAACGGAACAGAGCAGATCGTGTGTACGGCTTCTGTCAACAACCGTTTGACGCATAGTCAAACACTCATGCCGATGATTCACGATATGCTGAAGAACTCTGCAATGTCTCTTTCGGATATTACACACCTGGCTGTGGCGGTTGGCCCAGGTTCCTTTACCGGTGTGCGTATCGGTGTTGCTGCAGTCAAGGGCTTGGCGTTTCCGAATGATTTGCCTTGTGTGGCGGTATCCACCCTTGCGGGTATGGCACGGCGGTTTGAGGGAGTTCCGTATACCGGTTTGATTTTAACGGCGATGGATGCTCGTTGTCAGCAGATCTATACGGCTCTCTTTTCGGTTCAAAACGGCAATGTTGAACGGTTGACACCTGATGAGGCCTTACCCTTGGAAGAAGTTAAAAGTCGTCTAAAAGACGAAAACAGACCGATTATGGTAGTTGGTGATGGCGCGGCAATTACATATGCTTCATTGCATGATACGATTCCCGGCTTGGTTATTGCGCCGGAGCCCTTGCGCTATCAACACGCTTCCGGTGTCGCTGTTGAGGCACTGTCTGCCATTGATAGGGGAGAGTGTGTTAGCGGCGAAGTGTTATTGCCCGCCTACCTACGCTTGCCTCAGGCGGAACGCGAGTTACGTGCAAAGCAGGAACAAACATCAAAGTAATGATGTGAAATACAGTATGGAGGGAATTTCTATGTTAAAACCTTTTATCGCTGATCATCCGCTCATTCAACACAAGGTCACTCTTTTGCGTGACAAAAATACCAGTTCGAAGCAGTTTCGCGAGCTCATTCGTGAGATTACCGGGCTTATGTGCTATGAGGCAACCCGTGATCTTCCCACCTGCGAAGTGACGGTGGAAACCCCCATTGCCAAAACCAAATCGCGTAAGATTGCCGGCCGCAAGTTGGCGTTTGTTCCGATCCTGCGCGCGGGTCTCGGCATGGTTGACGGTGCTGTGGAGTTGGTTCCCTCTGCACGTATCGGTCACATCGGTCTGTATCGTGATGAAACCACCATGAAGCCGGTGGAATACTATTGCAAATTGCCCGGTGACATCGGTGAACGTGATGTTATCGTACTGGACCCGATGCTGGCGACCGGTGGCTCTGCTATCGATGCCATTGGTCAGATCAAACAGCGTGGACCGCGCAGCATTAAGTTCATGTGCATCATCGCCGCACCTGAAGGGTTGAAGGCGTTGATGGAAGCTCACCCCGATGTACAGATCTATTGTGCTGCGCTGGATGAGCGTCTCAATGAAAATTGCTACATCGTGCCCGGCCTCGGTGATGCCGGCGACCGTATTTTTGGTACAAAATAAAGGGATATAAAAAAGAACACCGCCACAGAACTTCTGCGGCGGTGTTCTTTTATTAGATTTATGCGTTGTTGTATCGTGATAAAAACGCTTTTGTACGTTCGCTTTTCGGATGCACAAACACCTCGTCCGGTGTGCCTTGCTCTACGATCACACCGCCGTCCATAAAGATAACTTGATCCGATACCTCGGCGGCAAACTGCATTTCGTGGGTGACGATGACCATCGTCATATCCCGTTGTGCTAATTCTTTAATGACTTTCAAAATTTCACCGGTCAACTCGGGGTCTAATGCCGAGGTCGGCTCGTCAAAGAATAGGATCTCGGGGTCCAAAGCAAGTGCACGCGCTATCGCCACACGTTGTTGCTGTCCACCCGAAAGCTCACAAGGATACGCATTACATTTCGCGGATAAGCCCACGTCGTCGATTAATTTATATGCTTTTGCTTCAATCTCAGCGTTGATTTGTTTCGCATTCGCCTTGTAATCTGCACGCTCTTTGGCTTGAAGTTTCGGTGCTAAACAAATATTTTCCAGCACGCTGTATTGGGGGAACAGATTGAAATTTTGGAACACTAATCCAAAGTGCAAGCGGTTTTCGCGTACCTGCGCATCTGTTAATGCTTTTTGGTTTTCGGCATCAAACAATACTTTGTTGTTAACCGAAAACGTACCGGCATCGGCAATTTCCAAAAAGTTAAGGCAGCGTAGCAATGTGGTTTTACCACTGCCTGAAGAACCAATGATAGAAACCACCTGACCTTTATTCATGGAAAAATCAATACCTTTGAGTACTTCTGTTTTTCCAAACCGTTTGTATATGTTCTTTACTTCCAAATAAGCCATTTCACTCTCTCCTTTACGCCTTAAAATAGGAGAGTTTTTTCTCCACTCGGTTTAAGACCACGGTCAATACGCCGACAAACAACAAATAGAATACCGCTGTGTAGAAGAGTGGCCAAATTAACGCTTGCGACGAAGCCATATCTTTTGCACACTTGATAATTTCAGGAATCGCGATCGCGTTTGCTAAAGCAGTGTCCTTTACCAACGTGATGATTTCGTTCGACAGAGCAGGAACGATGCGCTTGATAACTTGCTTGAGTACTACTTTAAAGAACACTTGAGATTTGGTCATGCCTAAAACGTAACCCGCTTCGTATTGCCCTTGGGACACGCTTTCAATGCCGCCACGGAAGATTTCCGAAAAATAGCAGGCGTAGTTAATAACAAAGGCAATAAGCACCGCCAAGAAGCGACCTTGCCACAACAACTCGTTACTGCCTGCGGCAATTGTCATTTTAAGATCAATGGTGTTAAATATATTTAGTGAAGCGTTACCATCCGCCAACAAACTGGGCAGATAGTAGATTACAAAAATAAATAACATCAGCGGAATACCGCGAATGATCCAAATGAAAATTTTGGTTGGAACTTTAATAACCGAGATTTTGCTCATTGAACAAAATGCAAATAACAGTCCCAGGGGGATAGCCAAGATCAAGGTCATGATAAACAGCAAGCAGGTAATACCGAAACCTTGCAATAGATCTTGTGTAATAGTCAAAAATTCCATATTCTACCCTTTTCTAAAAACAGAAAAACTGCAAGGTGCAAAAGCACCTTGCAAGCTTTTTCGTTATTACGGTTTCTTACTTTTTCTGATCGGAGAAATCGATGATGGCGGTGTTCTCAAGTTTGTATTTCTTTGCTAAATTCGTGATAGTACCGTCAGCAGCCAGCGCTTCCAAAGCACCATTGACTTTTGCGGTCAGGTCAGAACCTTTCTTGAAGCCGATCGCATAGTACTCAGCATCGCTGTAGACGTTTGCCGCGATCTCCAAGCCGGCATAGTCGCCTTTGCCAACATATGCTTTTGCCAACTGTTCGTCAGCAACAACGAAATCAACAGCACCCAAGCTGAGTTCTTTCATAGCATCCAACTGAGAGGTAACACCTTTTTTGATGGCACCGGTCAGCGTTTTGGTCAAGTAAGTATCGCCGGCGGAGCTCTTTTCCACAGCACCGACTTTACCGGACAAGCTCTTGGTATCCGTAATCGTTTTCGCAAGATCCGCCTTAGCGACGATGACCTGCTTGTTGCCCATATAGTTATAGGAGAAGTCTACCTTGTCGGCACGTGCCACGCCGTCGTCGTCAGCGGTATTGGCAGTGAAACCGTTCCAGATGCACTGGATAGCGCCGGAATTCAGCTCGGTATACTTTTGATCCCAATCGATCAGCTTGAAAACAACTTTGTTGCCCAAGTTATCAAACACGGCTTTGGCTAACTCGGTGTCAAAACCGACCAACTCACCGTTCTCTTCATAGTTCATGGGCGCGTAAATGGTGTAACCCACGGTGATAACGGTGTCGGCAGCGTTGGGAGCAGTGGTGGTAGCGTCGCTGTTATCTTTAACGGGCTCTTTACCGCAACCGGCAAAGCAGGTGATAACCAGCAGGCATGCTAATAACAATGCGAAATACTTTTTCATAACAATATCCCTCTCTCATGTGATGATGTGCTCATTATACACCACCACATTAGCAAAGTAAAGTGGAAAATCGCAAAAAAACCGCTTTCTATGTTTTGCACAAAAAAAGCGGGTGTTTTTGTTTGTTATGCCATCTTCTTATCTTTGGTGGGGATGCTGGCGAGTGTTACGGCGGCAAACATTAGGCAGCAACCCAGGATTTCGCGTGGGTTAAGGGTGTCACCCAGTATGATCCATCCTGTGAGAACGGCAAACACCGACTCCAAACACAGCAATAGCGAAACAACGGTGGGATTACTGCCTTTTTGGGAAACGATCTGTAAGGTGTAGGCAATGGCGCTGGAGAAAACGCCAATATATATAAGCGGAAACAAGTGCTTGATAATCAGTGCTAGCGACGGCGTTTCAAACACGAACATCAGTACAGTGCTGGCAATGGCCACAACAAATAACTGTACACAGCATAAGTGCGTACTATTGATTTCGGGGAGCCGGTCTACTAACAATATTTGAAGAGCGAAGAACAGCGCACATAATAATATGAGCAAATCACTGGGGGCAATGGTGAAGGAATCTGTTATGCATAACAGATAGAGGCCGACAAGTGATAGGGCAATACCGATCCACACGGTGTAGGGCGCGCGTCGGCGAAGGAAAATGCCCAGTATGGGAACAAGTACTACGTACAGCGAAGTGATAAATCCGGCCTTTCCGGGGTCAGTGTCGCCGATGCCCGCTTGTTGGAGATTGGCAGCCACCGTGAGCAACAGTCCGCAGCCGAGACCACCCCAAATCAGTTGTTTTTTATAAGTGGAACGCTTTTCTTGTGGTACAGCGAATTTTTTTCGTAATAACAAGGAAATAAATAAAAGAGCAAATGCACCAAACCAAGAACGCACAGCGTTGACGGTGAAAGGGCCCAGATCTTTTGCAGCAATATCTTGTGCCACAAATGCGGAACCCCAGATTAAGGCGGCAAGCAACGGGCACAGGGTGCTGCGTATGGGAGAAACGCGTGAAGACATAAGGGGGACCTCGCTTTTTCATAAGAATGGCATCAGTGTATCACAAAACGAAACAAAGCGCAAGTATCGCCACTTGACATTCTGACAAAATCTCGGTATTCTATTAAGGATAAAAAACAAGGGAGGAAGAAATATGGATAAGTATAAGCGTCTTTTTTCCAATACGCTGATCTTTGCTATTGGTACGTTCAGTTCCAAATTGTTGTCGTTCTTCCTCACGCGTCTATATACCGAAGTACTGTCCCAGGGCGAATACGGTATTACCGATATGCTGCAGCAGAGCGGGAATCTGTTATTGCCGCTGATTACGCTAGGCATCACCAACGCAGTTGTGCGGTTTGGCTTGGATAAGGGCGTGCGTAAAAGCGACGTCTTCACCACCGGATTGCTCTCATTGTTCGGCGGCATGGTGCTTCTGTTGCTGATTAGCCCGCTGCTTGGTTTTGTTCCGCTTATCACTGATTATGTGTGGCTGCTGTGCGTTTTTGTTTTCACCTCGTCTTTGCGCTCGTTGTGCGCGCAATTTGTACGGGCACAAAATCGTGTCAAACTGTTTGCAGTAGACGGCATTTTGAGTACACTTACTACGATCCTCTTTAATATCCTATATTTAGTGGTGTTCAAGTTCGGGATCGTTGGGTATATGTTCTCCATCATTTGTTCGGATGTGTTATCGGTCGTCTTCTTAGTGATTGTCGCGCGTCTGCATCAGTTTATCAATATCCGTTCGTTGGATTTCTCGGTGATGCGCTCGATGCTCAAATATGCGATCCCGCTGATTCCCAACACGGTATTGTGGTGGATCACCAATGTATCCGACCGATATATCGTCAGTTGGGTCTGGGATGAATCGTATACCGGCTTATATGCGGCGGCGTATAAGATTCCGTCACTGGTTATTTTAGTGTCCGGTATTTTTATGGACGCTTGGCAGATTTCAGCGGTGACCGAGGAAGAAGGACGTAACCGTTTCTATACGAAGGTCACCTCGCTATACAGTGCCTTTTTGTTTGTAATGGCATCCGGTGTGATTTTAGTGACACGGTTTGTTCCGCACATTCTCTTTGCGGAAGAATATTATGAGGCCTGGCGGTATATCCCGTTGCTGACGATCACGGTCGTGTTCACCTGCCTCGTCAATTTCCTCGGCAGTATTTATATGGTGGAAAAGAAGAGCGTACGCTCGCTTCTTACCGCCTTGCTCAGCGCGGTTATTAACATTGTGCTTAATCTGCTGTGGATTCCGAGGTACGGTGTCAACGGTGCTGCCGCAGCGACACTTGTGTGCTATCTTGTTGTCTTCATTGTACGATTACTTGATACACGTCGGTACGTCCGCATCCAATGGCAGTATCCGCGGCTACTTGTGTGTACCGGTGTCGTGCTTTCTCAAACGGTGATTATGCTGTGCGAAACGCCGTTTTGGTTAGTTTGGGAAGTCTTGCTGTTCGGCGGAATGTTAGTTTTGTGCGGCAAGGATTTGCTTGCCGGCATCAAGCACATGCTCAAACGCTGAAAAAATATCAAAACTTTTTCAAAAAAGTGTTGACATTCTCGCTAAATAATGATATATTGTAACAACTGACCCCCAAAAAGGGGATTGGTATAAGGACCTTGAAAATTAAACAATGCAAACAAGAAAGAAACACACTACCCGTTAATTAAAGATTCATTGAATCCGGTCAATTGAGAGATTGACGTAACGAGAGACGCTAGTGCGTCTGAGAGAGCTAACGAACAGCTCTGAAGAATGGTGTTGACGGATCGAAAGGTCCGTTAATATACAATTTTTAGAGAGTTTGATCCTG
>JAFSCE010000036.1 GCA_017436915.1 Clostridia bacterium | reverse complement strand
ATACCGTATACGCGCTCGTCATCCCGCTGATACGAAGGACGAGGATCCTGCTCGAGCAGGGCAATAAGCGTTTTGCGCTTGTCCTCTTCAATGCGGCAAAGCAGCGCATCGGGAAAATCCACCGTAACCGCATACTCCCGCACCGCATCCGAAAAGCCGCCGATCGCATCGGGATGCGAGTCGGTATACGCGATGTAGGGCTTAACGTCCCAAATGGGGGTGCCGTCCATGAGATCGGCGCCCTCTACCACCAGCACCGTGCCGTATTTCTCCGTTTCTTCCACACGAACCAATTTGACAGACGAAAGCCCGATGGCATTCGGGCGAAACGGCGAGCGTGTGGCAAACACGCCCATGCGGCGATTCCCGCCGAGACGCGGCGGACGCACGGTGGGACTGAACCCCTCCCGCACCGCTTCGGAAAACTGCCAAATGAGCCATAAATGCGAGTATTCTTCAATCCCGCGCAGAGCTTCTTTGTTGCGATACGGCTTTTCAAACACAATGGTAGACAGAACGCCCGAAACAAGCCCGCTTTGCCGCGGAATGCCGAATTTGCTATGAAAATCGTTATGAATATGGGCAATACAATTCATGAGTATCCTTCCCGAATTAAACTGACTGTATCATAGCACAGCCCCCTATAAAAGTCAAATGAGCACTCGTTTCACATTTTTTACCTGCTTATATTGACAGTCAATTCTGCCCCATGGTACAATAATAAGGATTTAGGGGGGATTTTCCATGATTTCAATCATTTTTTCAGTATATTCCGTGCTCGTTTTGGCGGTGTCGATGGGTCTTTGCATCTGGCTCGGCTATCGCCGCGGCGTCTTTAACAGTGCGATGCGACTCGGCTTTTTCGTCGCCTCCGGTCTCTTGGCATTTTTGGTTGCCAAACTGCTCGTAAAACCGATCGGTGGCGCTCTTTCGGGCTTGCTCGTATCCTTGGTTGGTGAGGATATCGCCGTATTGACAAGCATGGCGTCTCTGCAAGGGCTCATCGTCAAGTTGGGCGGCGGATTGCTGGCACCCATCGTCTTTATGGTCCTATTCTTCGTGATCGATAAATTGACGTTTTTCGCTTACGTTCCGTTGAAGAAAAAGTTTGCCGAAGACGAAACATTACATACCATCCCACACGATAAGCTGTTCGGTGCGATTCTCGGCGGCGTATTGGCGCTCGCCATCACGATTTCCTGCGTGTTGCCGATCGGCGGATATCCGATGTTTCTCGGCGAAACCGTTAATCAGGTTGCCGCCTCCTCCCTTGCAGGAGAGATGGATGATGACATGGTGGAATCCGTTGATGCGGTGACGGGTTCAGCGGTAGTTAAAGTGGATTACGCGCTGTCCGGTTGGTTGTTCCGTGGGCTCACCTCCGACGCACGCTCCGTGATTTCGACTTCTTTTTCGTTGCTGGGCTTAGTGGATAGTTTCCAAAACTCAGACGATGCGTGGGCGGTATCGGCTGCCTTGCAAGAATTACCGGATGAATCCTTTGAACTGCTCATCTCCGTTACGAAAGACATGGTCACACAACTCGTGCCGGATGACGAATCGTATTCGGTGATTATCGACACGTTGCTGAAAGCGTTGGATCAACTTCCCGATATGCGTTCCAAGCTTTCTGCCGAGAAATATTCCAAAGAACTGGAGTCGATTGCCGGCATTGCAACAATGCTCGCCGATCCTTCCACCTACACAGAGGAAGATATTATCAAAACCGCGCTTTCTTCCTCGGTCTTAACCTCGGTTATTTTGAAAAACAGCGAAGCGCTGACAGAAGAATTCGCGGACGTCACCGCCGATCTGACGAAAAAAGAGAAGAAAGAAATCAAGGATGCTGTGGGTGAGTACGCCGAGGAACTCGACATCGACGATGAAACCGTATCCTCCTTGCTTTCCGTTTTTGGCATTTCCTAATTCTCGCGTTCCCTTAGAAAGGAAGTGGCGCCATGGTCAACAACTTCCCTGCCCAAGTGCTTGACCTGTTTGCCAAGAAAGGCATTGAAACTGCATCCATTCAAGCCGCAGCACACAGCGACCGCGATTTAAGCGGTGCGCTGTGTGAGTGTTATCTTGTCGCCACAAATCAATACTTAGCCATTCTTTCCGGTATCTTTTCCGTTGTGGAAAAGAAGAAAAAGGCGATTTTTCGGGGCCCGTCGCACGTGCGCATTCGGTCGCAGTTTACCGAACTCTCCTACGCGCAGTACCCTCTTGACTCGCTTTCCGATTTTGCCGTGGAAGAATTGCTGTCGACCTGTCGTTTAACCGCCGTCAGCACCACTGACGGCGGTTATATTCGTTTGGCCTGTTCCACGAATACGCACAAAGACGGGCTCTCCCGCTTTGTGCGGCATCTGCGCGATTTAAAGAGCGGCAAGCCGCTGTCTGACGACAACGAAGCAGACAGCGATACTGTCTGCCCCATCTGCGGAACGCGCTATCCCAACCCCAACCGCCGCGTTTGCCCGAAGTGCATGAGCAAAAGCCATTTAATTCGGCGGTTAGCAGGGTTTTTCCTGAAATACTCCCGCTCGCTGATCGTCATATTGCTCTTGCTGATCGGCATGAGCGCGCTGGGTGTACTAACACCGTATATCAGTTCTGCGTTTTTCTACGACGAGGTGCTCAGCGAGAACGGCTCGTTCTACGGTCAGGTCTTGCTGGTCTTATCCATGATCGTCAGTATTCGCATTTTCTCGGTACTGATGAGCATGGCCAATGGTGTTATTACGTCGCGCATTGCCGCCAAAGTTACTTACGATTTGAAAATGACGATCTTCAACGCGATCCACCGTTTGTCGCTGGGCTTTTTTAACGGGCGACAAACCGGTGGGCTAATGACGCAGGTCAACAGCGATGCACAAACCATTCATCAATTCTTCTTGCATGGACTAACGCATTTGCTCGTTAACGGCGTGCAGATCGTGGTGCTGCTTTGCGTAATGCTATATGTCAATCCGCTTTTGACACTTTTGTCCCTGCTTGCCATTCCGCTGTACATCGTGATGATCCGATTTTGCTACCGCCGTTTACACGAGTTGCACGCCAAGCGGTTTTCCGGAAACCGCGCGCTTTCCGGTGCGCTCAGCGATATTTTGAGCGGTATCCGCGTGGTCAAGGCCTTTTCCAAAGAAAAGCAGGAGATAAACCGCTTTAACCGCTATTCCAAGCGGCTGGCACAGTCCGACGAAAATCTGTCGGCGTTCCAGTCGATTGCGTTTCCGCTCACCAACTTTCTGTTAAGCATCGGCGGTTCTTTGATCTGGGCGTTCGGCGGCTGGATGGTGATGAAAGGAGAACTGACTTACGGACTCTTGCTGAGTTTCGTCGCGTATCTCAACATGATCTATGCTCCGCTGCAGAGCTTTGCTCAGATCACCAATTTAGCCACCGATTGCTTAAACGCCTGTTCGCGTTTGTTTGAGATCATGGATACCGTGCCAGACGTGGTGGAGGCCGAACATCCTCTGTCCCCCGAAACCGTTAAAGGACACGTCAGTTTCCGCAACGTGGAATTCTCGTACATCAAAAACCACAAGGTAATTGACGGCATCAGCTTCGAGATCGAAGCGGGCAAGACCATCGGTATCGTGGGTCATACGGGCGCAGGAAAATCCACGCTTGCCAATTTACTGATTCGCTTGTACGACGTGTCGGACGGCGAGATCTTAATTGACGGCATTAACGTAAAAGACCTCTCGTTTGAATGCTTGCGGAAAAACGTCGCGATCGTGTCGCAAGAGACCTATCTGTTCGTCGGCACGATACTGGAAAACATTCGCTACGCCAGGCCCGATGCGACGCTCGATGAGGTGCTGACCGCCGCGCGCATCGCGGGTGCACACGATTTTATCATGCAGTTGCCGGACGGCTATGCCACCATGGTCGGCACCGGCTACAAGGATCTCTCCGGCGGCGAGAGGCAACGCGTTTCTATCGCGCGCGCGGTTTTACGCGATCCGCGCATCTTGATTTTGGACGAAGCAACCTCTGCGATGGATACCGAGACCGAACGGCAGATCCATGAAGCGCTTGAACGCTTGTCCGTTGGGCGCACCACCATTATGATCGCGCATCGGCTATCCACTCTGCGAGGTGCCGATAAGCTAATTGTTATTGATGACGGAAAGATGCCGGAGAGCGGCACACATACCGAACTCATCGCCAAAAAGGGCATTTACCATAAGTTGTACCGTATGCAAGTGGAAGCGCTGAAAAACATCGGTATTGAAGAATGAAAGGAGATGTGACGCCGTGTCCGCCAAAAGATCGTCCCCTCAGACGTTAAGCGATATCGTATCGGTCACCTATTTGAACCGCGACAACTGTTCTTTTACGGAAAAGAACGGGTTTTTAGGATTGCGCGCTACAATTGACAAGCGAAAAGTGTCGTTGTGGGAACAGCACCGTCACGAGGACAAGTCCACTGCGGGCGATACGGAGGAGCTTGTCCTTGACCGCATCTTTCTTTCCCGCGCGTTCCCGTTCGAGAAGCCGTTTGAATACATTTCCGTGTTTGATGGTAACAAGCACGAAATCGGGTTTATTCGTTCGCTCACCGAGGATTTCGATAAAGCGGATTGTGAACGGCTGATGCGGGAATTGGAAGAATCGTACTACTGTCCTGTGATTCGCCGTATTCTTTCGGTCAAGTCGCAGCGCGGTATCTCCTACTGGCAGGTGGAATGTGATTTCGGTGAAAGCTCGTTCTCACTGCGTGACGTGTACGTTGATATGCGCAAGATCGAGGGGAAAAACGGCGAGTTGCGCTTGCTTCTCACCGACGTGTATGGTAACCGCTATGAAATTCCCGATGCGAACGCGCTCGACCGTCAAAGCTACCGACGGATCGAATTGTATTTGTAAGTAATTAAGCGATCACAAAGGAGGTGACACGCATGGAGCAACAAAACGCTTTGTTCGACGGCGCTCGGCTTACCGCTGAGCACAAAGAACGTATCCGCCGTACGCGTATTGAAAAGTTACTCAAAATCGACCCCCACTGCCCGACCGACAATATCGTGGCATTATTCGTCTTTGATCTGCCCGACCGCGAAGCGGATGCCGCTTCCCACGCTCCTCAAGTAGACGGGCTGGCGGTGGTGTTCACCGACCGTTTAGCGGTTTACTGCAACGGTGCTCTCGTGCGGTCATACGCCTTTGAAACAACCACGGATTTCCGCGTACAGATAGCGGTGGGCAGTGTGACTGCGGAATGTACGGTAAACGGCGAACCGCATCTTATCTGCCGTGCCACCAAACGATTTGCGGAGGAAATCGCCGCCGTGATGAAGCAGGTGTCCGCTTACGTCGCGGGAGGCACATATTCAGACGAATACCTGCAGCACGTCGCCCGTTACTGTGAAAAATGCGGTCGCCCGTATCTTCCCGGCTCCTCGTTTTGCCCGCGCTGTGCCAAAAAAGCCGGCGTTATCGGGCGGCTGTGGGAAGTGGCACGTCCCTTTAAATGGTATTTGTTTACGGCGGTCATACTGTTTTTCCTCATCACGCTGGTCAACCTCGTCACACCGTCACTCAACCGTCTGTTGGTGGACGGCTACATCACCTCCCCCACCCCGGGCACGGTTTCGATGGCGGGATTTATCGGGGTCATCGCTTCAATGGCCGGAGTGCAACTCGTGTCGCACGCGCTCTCTATATTGCGCAACCGCGCGTTGATTCGCTCAAGCAACCACGTAGTAGTAAGCTTGCGCGAAAAGGTCTTTGCCAAAATTCAAGCGATGTCCATAAGCCGTATTTCACAGCGTACCGCCGGTACGCTGATGCACCGCGTTACCGACGATACGGTGGTGATCCGTGATTTCATCACCAACGTGCTTCCGGAATTTGTGCAGGAAGTGTTGATCCTGCTGTTTATTTCGATTTATCTGTTCGTTTACGACTGGCGGCTGGCACTGCTCGTCCTGCTGCCCACACCGTTTGTGTTCTTCTCGTTCCGCTTTATCCGCAAGAAGCTTCGTCTGTTGTGGCGGCGGAGGTGGAGTGTGGGTGTTCGCGCCAACACCATTCTGCACGACATTTTCTCGGGAATCCGCGTGGTCAAAGCGTTCGGCATGGAGGACTATGAGACCAAGCGCTTCGACAATATTTCTGCAGAATACCGTGAAGCTTCCATCAAGGCGAGCAATCACTGGCAAACCGTGCATCCCATTTTGCATTTCCTTATTGGGATCGGTGAGTTCTTCGTGCTGTTCTACGTCGGCAACCGCATTTTGGACGGTACGATGACGCTCGGTCAGATGGCACAGTTTTCCACCTATGTCAGCATGCTGTACACCCCGCTGCGTTGGTTGTCCATGTTGCCGCAACGGCTGGAGGATTTTGCAACCTCCGCTACCAAGCTGTTTGAGATCATCGACGAAACGCTTGAGATCGACGATAAACCGGATGCCAAAACGGCACCGATCGTGGGTACGGTAGATTTCAAAAACGTTTCGTTTGGGTATGACAATACCACCGACGTTCTGCGCGGGATCGATCTGCACGTGGAGCCGGGCGAGATGATCGGTATTGTCGGTCGTTCCGGTGCGGGTAAAACCACGCTGATTAATTTGCTGATGCGCTTGTACGACGTGGAGAGCGGCTCCATTTCTATTGACGGCATCGACCTGCGCGATTTCTCGCAAGAGGCGCTGCGTTCGCAAATCGGTGTGGTATTGCAAGAAACCTTCTTGTTTGCCGGCACGGTGTACGACAACATCGCCTACGCCAAGCCCACCGCCACTCGCGAGGAGATCCTGCACGCGGCGACGGTTGCGGGGGCACACGAGTTTATCATGCGTCTGCCCGATGCGTACGATACGCAGATCGGTGAAAAGGGATACACGCTGTCGGGTGGCGAGCGACAACGCATTTCCATCGCGCGCGCTCTCTTACATGACCCGCGTATTCTGATTTTGGATGAAGCAACCGCCGCACTGGATACTGCCACCGAACGGCAGATTCAGGATGCGTTGCAACAACTAATGAAAAACCGCACCACCTTTGCCATCGCGCACCGTTTGTCCACTTTGCGCAATGCCACGCGCCTCATTGTGTTGGACAAGGGTGTGATTGCGGAGGTCGGCACACACGAGGAATTACTCCAGAAGAAAGGAATTTATTATAACCTCGTGATGGCACAGCGGCAGATGTCTAAGATGGCACCGAAAAAAGTATAAAAAAAGCCCCGTATGGGTCGTACTCTTAAGGACAGTAAGAGAGCGAATATTTTTTCGCTCTCTTTTTTCTTGACTTTTTATAGCAAAAATGATATCATTATATCACGATATAATGATATCATTGGAGGTGTCGTTTTGAAATTGTCTAATGAGACTGAAAATAAAATGTATCGAACAAAACAGGTTCAGTTTAGAATGAACCCAAAATTATTCAACCAATTAAAATCAACCATAGTCTTCGATGAAAACATGCATAGTATGGCTGACTTATTTAATGCGGCGGCAAAAAAATATTTAGAAGAAAAGGGTGTAAAAATAGATGGCTAAAAAAGAAGTTAAAACAGATTTATGGGTATGGGAACTTTTGAAGCAAGCCGATATTAGTCTTGATGCACAAGGGAGCACAATACTTGAAATTGATAATGCACTAAAGACTGCATCCAAAAAAGGCACAGGAAAAGTAGGCTTTCCCGAATATGTGGGTGTTGTCAAAGATTATCTTTTAGTCATCGAGGACAAAGCAGACTTATCAAAGCATATTAAACTCGACAATGGTGGAGTTATTAGTCAGGAAGTAGGAGCAGTTACCGACTACGCTGTTAATGGCGCATTGTTTTACGGTAAACACCTTGCAGAACATACAAACTACAAAAAAATCATAGCATTTGGTGTTTCGGGCGATGAGAAAAAACACAAAATTTCTCCAGTGTATATAGATGAAACCGATTTTTACAGAGAACTTCCAGAAGTAGAGTCTTTTATATCGTTTAATAGGGAAAATATAGACGAGTATTTTGTTCGTGAGATTTTACAGGAAGATACAGATGCTGAAAAAGAAACTGCCGAAATTTTAAAAGACGCGGCAACTTTGCACGAAGATTTGAGGAACTACGGTAATCTTAAAGACACAGATAAACCTCTTATCGTTTCGGGTATATTACTTGCACTCAGAGAAATTGAATTCAAAAACTTCTCTATTGAAGAACTTACAGGTGACCTTATCAAGACCGACGGCGAAAAAATATACAGAGCAATAGCGGATAACTTGCAAAGGGCTAATGTGGCACCGGAAGTCAAAAAACAAAAGCTCTTGTCGCAGTTTGCACTAATTAAGGACACGGCAAAACTTAACGCCGTAGAGCCGAAGCTCCAAAAGACACCATTGAAGCATTTTACAGAGTTCTTATATGACAAGATTTATCGCTCTATCCGTTACAGCCAAAGTGCAGAAGATTACCTTGGCAGATTCTATGGCGAGTTTATGAGTTACTCGGGGGGCGACGGACAGACATTAGGAATTGTTTTGACGCCAAAGCATATAACGGAGCTTTTCTGTGATTTAGTTGACATCAAGCCGACGGACACGGTTTTCGATCCGTGCTGTGGCACGGCAGGTTTTTTAATCGCGGCTATGCATAAAATGTTAAAGCAAGCAACAACCGACAACGAAAAGCGAAATATCAGGCAAAAACAACTGCACGGTGTTGAACTTCAACCCTATATGTTCACGATAGCAACTACAAATATGATTTTGAGGGGCGACGGCAAGAGTAATATTATAGACACGGACTTTTTAAAGTTAAACCCCAATCAGTTGCAGTTAAAGGGTGCGACTGTCGGATTTATGAATCCGCCGTACTCACAAGGTAGTAAAGCAAACCCCGATTTGTATGAGATAGCTTTTACGGAACATCTACTGAACAGCTTAACAGTCGGTGCGAGGTGTGCTGTTATCGTTCCGCAGTCTGCTGTTACCGGAAAGAGCAAAGACGAGCAAGCCGTCAAAGAGAGCATTTTGAAACATCATACTCTCGAGGGTGTTATCTCATTGAACAAAGACACCTTTTACGGCGTGGGTACTGTTCCATGTATTGCAATCTTTACGGCGGGCATACCGCACGAAGCGGACAAGGTTTGCAAATTTATCAATTTTGAGAATGACGGCTACAAAGTGGCCCCGCATGTCGGCCTGGTTGAAACTGAATCCGCAAAGGACAAGAAAGCACATCTTTTGTCTGTATGGCGTGAGGAAATGGTAGCTGAGAGCAAGTTCTGTGTATATACAACAGTAGAAGGTACCGACGAATGGCTACATAGTTTTTACTATTTTAATGACGAAATACCCTCCGAAGCGGACTTTGAAAAGACAATCGGAGACTATTTGACTTTTGAGTTCTCTATGGTTATGCAAGGACGAGAATATCTGTTTAAGGAGGACAGCGACAATGCTCAATCTTAATGACAGAGAATGGAAAGCGTTCAAGGTAAAGGATATATTTTTAATAGAAAAATGCAAATGTTCAAGTGTATCTACACTCAAACCGGGTGGTTTTCCTTATGTGGGTGCAACCAATAGAAATAATGGCATAATGTCATTTGTTGAGAAAAAGGATAAATGGACAACAAAAGGGAACTGTATTGTTTTTATTTGTGATGGTCAAGGGTCGGTAGGATATTCGATATATAAAAAAGAAGATTTTATTGGTTCGACAACATTAAAGGTCGGCAGAAGCGAACATCTAAACAGATACACAGCGCAATTTTTAGTTAGCGCATTGGATAAAAACAGACCAATGTATAGTTACGGATATAAGCGTAATGAAAACAGATTGTCAAATGAAAGCATTATGTTACCTACGGCAAAAAATGGACAGCCAGATTATGCCTTTATGGAGCAGTACATTAGAGAGCGAGAGGACAAGCTGAAACAGAAATATATTGATTTAGTCAATGCGGAGTTTGGACCGCTACCGCTACCGCTCGCGGAAAAAGAGTGGAAAGAGTTCTCTATCGCTGATATATTTGTCATTAAATCAGGTAAACGTTTGACTGCTGCTGATATGGATAGCGGAAACTTACCTTTCATCGGTGCAACGGAGTTAAACAACGGCGTAACTAATTGGATAAACACACCAAACGAAACACTTGACCATAATGTTTTAGGAGTAAACTACAACGGTAGCGTAGCAGAAGCATTTTATCACCCATATAGTTGTGTGTTCTCCGATGATGTTAAACGCCTACACTTGAAGAACGCCGCCGACGGAAAGTATATCTTGCTATTTTTAGGTATGCTAATACGAAAGCAGAAAGTAAAGTACACATACGGCTACAAATTTAACGGCAACCGAATGGCAAGACAGAAAATACTCTTGCCCATCACCTATGACGGACAGCCTGACTATGAGTATATGAAACAGTATGCAAAAGCCGTTATATTCCGGAAGTGCAATAAATATCTTGAATATCAAAACTGTCGCACACCGTAACAAGCAGGGAAAATGTACGGCACATTTTCCAATTCTTTAGGATATCCTAAAACCTTACATAGCAAAAAGCAGAAACGATTTCTCGTTTCTGCTTTTTAAATTTCTGTCCTTTAGTGTACGCTCCATATGGGGCTTCTTTTTTTAGTTTCTGGTATCAATGCTGGCGCCGAACACGAAAAAGCGGTCGTACAAAAATTCTAACACGAAATTCAGAATCATGGTGATCGCAACCACCAAAAAGCCGTTCCAGCCGATTCCCTCCAGCACGGCACCGCCCCACGTAGACAGCGGGGTGAACACCGCATAAAAAGCGGCAACTTTCAGCATGGCTATGGGAACGTTGTTTGCCGATTTAAAGGTGATGTTGCGATTAAGTGTGAAGTTCCACAGCACTGACAAGATGAGCGAAATCAAATAGGATACCCAGTACACCCAATGAAAAAGCTCGTACATCAGCGCAAAGGTTGCCGCTTGAATAATACCGGCACTCGCGGAAAACAGGGTAAATTTGACCGCACGGATCAATTCTTTCTTTTTATCAGTCATTTGCTTTTCCTCCCATCACCCGCAAGCCGTTACAAAACAGCTTGGTGAATGCCGTGGCGGCGATGACGCCCAGTGCCAGCGCTGCTGCGAGTTCCAAGGTGTATACCGCCTTTTCCACAAACCGCCCCGCGTCGCTTTGGAAAGCATACGCCATGGTGTAATACAAGGAGCCACCCGGAATCAGCGGGATCAGAGACGTGGTGATAAAGGTGGTTGTGGGCGTTTTCATGACACGCGCCATGATTTCCGCGTAGATCGATATGAGAAACGATACGATGAAATAGTTGATCGGTTCGCTATCGATAAAACGGGAAAGCAGTAAAAAAATCAGCCACGACAAAAATCCGCCCAGTGCCGCGATCCACAACCGCTTGCCGCGCACGTTAAATAGCAACGCAAAGCCAAAAGAGCCAATGCAGCCGGTGATAACCTGCAAAATTTCCGAAAACGTCATCCGACCACACCTCCAAGCGCCGCAAACAGAAAGTAACCAGCGGCAATCGCCAGTGCGATCAACACCGCTTCAATGGAACGTAAGAGTCCGGCGATGCTGTCGCCCGTAAAGAGGTCGCGCAGGGCATTTGTCAAACCGATACCGGGAATCAACGTCATAATAATACCGATCATCATGTTATCCACAGTCGGTACCCAGCCGAGTTTTAAGGCGGCAAAAGCCAACGCCGTTGCCGCGAACGAGGCGAGAAATTTGGAAAAAATCCTGTTGCCGACCGTTTTATCCGCCACCCACATAGCGAAACGAATCAGCCCGCCGATAACAAGGGCGACTGCCGCCTCGATAAAACCACCACCGAAAAACAGCGTGAAGGCGCCCGAAATGATTGCGTAAAATAAACATTCCGCCCACAGCGGATGGGGCTTGACAGCAGCAATGCGTGCAAGCTCGGTTTGTATTTGCGACACCGTCATCTGCTCCGAGCAAATCTTGCGTGACAACGCATTGAGACAATGGATCGTTTCAAAATCGGTGCCGGTGGAGATAATGCGACGCGTTTGGGTGCAGGTGTTCCCGTTGGAATCGTGCACCGTCACCACCATACTGCTGGTGATAATAAACACGTCGGTGCGCACAGCACCGAACGCCTCGCAAATGCGCTTTACGCTGTCTTCCACACGGTGGATTTCTGCGCCACAGACCAAAAGCTGCTCGCCGATATCCATCGCGCAGTTCAGTAATTCCGTCATGCCGTTGCTCCTTCAGTCGAAAATACAAGAGGAGTATAGCATATTTTTTTGTCGGAATCAACCTTTGTTTCACCCCGCCCCGCCCCCTTGAATATAGTGGTATGGGAGGTGATTCTGATATGGCGATCTTTGGTTGCGGCTGTAAAAACACGTGTACAAGCATTGCTGTCGTCGCAAGCTTGATCATCGGTGTTGTGGCGGCCTTTTTACGCGTTATGGCGGTCATCACGGTGACACCCGCCTTTTTGTGGGTGACCTTTGGTATTGCGGTCGTATATTTGGCGATCCTGCTCGCAGATGCGTTATTTGCACCGCGTGACACGACGGTATGTGCCGCCAAAACGGTAAACACAGTACTCGCCGGTATTGTGGGAACGGTATTGTTCTCGGTCGTGTTGTTAGCGATCCCTTTTGTAGCCACCAGTATTGTCGGGGCAATCCTTACCGGCGTGCTTCTGTTTTTCTTTTCACTGATCATCACGGCAACGGCTTGCCTGGTGAAACAAGTGATTTAAATTTTATTTGAACGACCCTCACAAAAAAAGCGCCCCTACCGCCATGCGGTAGGGGCGTTTGCTTCTTTTCGTTTTGTTATTCTGTTTTATTGGCTTTTGCCGCTTGTTTTTTGGTATACAAATACCATTTCACGATGCCGTAAATGGTATTGATCAGCATTGCGATCTCCGTGATCAGCAAAATGTACATGCCGGACGAAATATCCATGAAGAGATACAGCACCGTGGTAATCAGCCACGCAAGCCACTGTTCACTGTAACGGAGCAGCAGTAAAATACCGTTCGCCATGCCGACAGCGGATGCAAAGGCGTCTAAGTACGTATCCGATGCACCGGGGATGAGTTGCAGTAATTGACCGACAACAAAACCGAAAATAAAGATAGCCACCACGATAAGAAGGGTCTGCCACGGTTTCAAGCGTTTGACCTGCGTGAGGTTAGCATCTTCCTCATCGGGGTGCTTATTCCAGCGAAGATAACTGATTACATCGATCGGCATCCAGAAACAGACAACGGTTGCCGCCACGGCATACCAACCGAAATGCAAGCAAATGATCAGTTCAGGAATCTCGATCAAAAAGAAATCGACTACGAAGTTCCATTTGCTTTGCTTGGAGATCAACAACTCACACAACGGATTCGAAATGGTACTGATGATAGCAGAAGCAACAAGTAAAATCCCCTGATACTCACCGAGCACCACGTCCGGGAAAAAGATAGCAAGTACGGCAGTCAGCAGCACGACCGCCGCAAGATAAATGATCTGATACGGTGTAAACGATTTTAAAAAGCTCTTAAAAGTGGGCTTTTGTTTGGTCATAAAACATCCTCCTTGATATACTCACAAAGCCGTGGGAATGCCCGCAACGCATTTTTATAATATACATCCTCAAATTGTGACGGCGTGAAAAGCGACGCGATCGTCGTATCGTATTCCGCGATTGCCGAAAGGCTGATGGGCGGACAAAAATCCGTGCCGTACAAAATGCTTTTGTACGTGTCGGGAAACTGATGAATCGCACGCACGAACGTATCAATCGCCCATTGTATGTTCGTACCCTCCGGTGTGCCCGGTTCATACGCGCCCGAAAAATCGGTAAACATATTCGGCTCTTCGTGCACGATGCGGATACAATCCTCATACCGCGGATCGTCCATGTGCGCCACAATGAAATTCACCGTGGGGTATCGGCGCGCCACATTCTGCACGTACCGCGCATTCGACCCTTCCATATCGTTATCTGTCGGTAACACAAGCGAGCAAGAGCCCGTGTGGTAAGTGACAGACAAACGGTATTTCTCTGCAAAATCATACACGGGGAGCAACCGTTCATCATCCGCTCTGCCTGCTTGGTAGGTTAAATATATCTTGAGCCCCACAACGCGATAGTCATCAAGATGCGGCTCGACTGCCGTAAGCTGTGCGGGAATATCACCGCTGATGTCAATAGCAGGGCACAAAAACAACCGCTTATCGCTTTTAACCGTGTCAATGCTGTGATCGGGAGGGGCGTTGCCGGCAAATTTTTCAATAAACGGCATCACCAAAGCATAGCCGTCGGTACGATCAAAATATGCTGTTTTGATCGCGTGGTTGACAATGTGTGTGTGACAATCAATTTTGCACGACGACAACACCTTAAACTCCCCCTCTCAAAAATATGCTTCATTTTATCATATTTTTCGCTCATTTTCAATTATTTTTTGCGAAGTTCTACCACGCACGAACACCGTCAATATGCAAAAAACGCGCGGTTTCATATTGGTAAGACGAAAGTGGGCGATCCAGTGCGTCAAAGGTGTGCGCCGCCACCAACACAGTCGGTGTTACCGCCGTGATAAACGGCGAATGGTAAAAATCTCCGTTCCTGCCCAGTTGGACAATGTCGCCCGGCTGCGCCTCATCGCGGGATACCACGCGTGCATACGGCCCAACCGATTGGTTGTTTGCTAAAAAGTTATACAAATATTCTACCCCGCTCCACGAGGCGGTGCGGTCACTCGCTGACCGATAATACCATCCCATAATCGGTGTGAAGTTCATCACCCCCGCGCCCGCATACAAACACTGCGACGCAAAATTGGTGCAGTCACCGCCGATCGCCTCAAAATCGTAATATGCCGGATTGCGTGACAGCGCCCACCGTCGGGCATACGCGACCGCCGCCGCGCGGTCGTACGGTTTTTCTCTCATACCGTTCTCCCCCTTTTCCATCACTGTATGTGAAACGAAATGAAAAAAGACTGGCTGCAAAATTACAGCCAGTCTTTTGTAAACCGTTTTCTGTTTTACGTTAAATCATTCCCATATCGATGGTAGATCGCCATAACGGCAGGAATCAGCACCAGCTGCAACAAAATACCGAGTGCGGCATCCGCAAACCCGCCGGCGAGAAACGCACCGAAAGTAAAAGCGGAACCTTTGAACCCCAACAGCACCGCTTTGCTGATACCCCATACAATACGTCCCGTCAGCATCGCCGCAATAAGGCACGCACACAACCTGGCCGTACCGTGCGGTTTCCGTGCGTATAAGAGTCCGATCACGAAACCGTAGGTTGCCAGTTCCAACGCCATCCACACGGCATTCGGGAACAGCGGCGGCATGCCGAAGGTAACCGCGCGAAAAAACGGCAGGATCAGCCCGATGGCACCGCCGTATTTTGCCCCGCAAATTAAACCGCAAAGCATGACGGGAAGGTGCATCGGCAACAGCGAATCCCCGATCTCTTTGATCTGCATGGTGAAAAGCGGAAGCACGGCTCCCAAGGCGAGAAAAACCGATGCCAGTAACAGTTTTTTCAGTGTGTTGTTCATAGCGCCAGCCCTTTTGTTTGATTATGCATACTATCTGCTTACGCATAAATAGTACCACAGATTTTGGAAAGGCACAACACCACAAAAAAATTTTTGGTAAAGTTCCGGAGAATCTGAAAGGAGCTCAGCTGTTTGCGGCGGTCGGCAACGCGCTCCGCGGCACGCCCCGCGTGCCGTGGATAAAACCACTATTGCCAAAACAAAAGACCACCCTGATGGGTGGCCTTTTGTTTTGTGTAAGAACCCTAATTTTGAAATGCTGCAACCCCCGGGGGTCGTTTTTTCGGTTAAGGGGGTCGCTTTTTCTGCAAGGGGGGCGTTTTTCAATCGAAAGGGGTTCGGAATTTTCTCAGAGGGGGTGACGGTTGTTTTTATGCCAATTAACACATAGAACCGTCCCCTGTGCTCATACCGTTTGTCGACCCTACGCGCCCCTCGGCACGCGGTTTTGGAGGCGAAAAGTTGAGGAGAGAAAAGTCCTTTGTTTACGGGGTTTCTTGGGCTTTCGGTGGCTCACGCCACAAACTTTGCCACAATACTGTAGATGAAATAGGAACGGATAGGAAAACGGGGAATGATTTTCGTCATTCCCCGTTCTGTGTTTTTGTGTTAATGAGCACGTTTTTTCATAATTAAATATACACCAATCCCTATTCCAATTAAGACGATTATCCCTATAAGCGTCCATATAAACCAATTGTTCCCTGTGTTTTTATTTGTGTCTCTATTAACTTCAATTTCGCTTTTCGTTTCTGCATTAGAACTTGTGCTTGAAGTATTATCATTGTCGCTTAGTAGGGCAGGTATTTCTTCTGTTGTTTCCTCACCACACCGTTTGCATTTACCTTGTTTTATGCCATTTTCGTTATTTGTGGGCTCTTTTATAACAATAGGCTTTTCAAATTCATGTCCTAAAGCTTTGATTGTAATTTTTTCAGTTTCATTACAAACAACGCAAGTTCGCTCACAAGCACCATCGTTTGTACATGTAGCAGAAACCTCTATCCATTCGCCAACCTGATGTCCCGTAGCCAACAAATCTTTTTGTTCCTGCTCTTTGCAAATAGAACATATTCTTGTAGCATTCCCTTTTTCTTTACAGGTAGCAGCTTTTATTACCTTCCATTCACTAAACTTGTGAGTATGCCCATCAGCGGCAAGTTTTGCAATAGATTGGGTTTCTTTCAAACCGCATTCGCTACACTTTCTCACCGAAAGGCCTTCGGTCTTATCAGTGGCTTTTTTCTCTGTAATCCAGTTTCCCCAACTATGTCCACTTGTTAAAATTGTAGTGTTGTTACTTGTTGCTGAACAACGAGCACAGTGATTAGATTTACTTCCTGCAGTGGTGCAAGTTGCTTTCTTATCTACTGTCCACTCGGTTGAAAAATTATGACCAAGCGAAGAAATGGTTGCGGTTTCTGTATTAGAACAAACCCTACATTTTCGCGCCTTGGCGCCACTTTCGGTACAAGTGGCTTGTTTTGTAACTTCCCATTCACCATAGGTGTGCGAGATTGTTCTGTTACTTTTACAAACATTGCATTGTGTATCACAAGTATTATCATAAGTATGTGACACTGTTCTTGTCTCATTACAGATATTACAAGTTGTATCACAAGCATTATCATAACTATGCCCCGATACAGTTCGTATCTTACCACAACCATTACAAGATGTGTCGCAATCATTATTATAGGAATGAGGTGCTCCTACTGGGCAACTGTCATAATGCCAAGTAGCATTTATTAGATACGTATTGCCACTATTTATAGAAATGCTCGACTTATCACTTTCACTTCCCGCATACCAAACATCTTTTATATTAGTACAGTTTGAAAAAGAACCATTCGCTACAGAAAGAATGGATTTAGGCAAAACCACACAAGTGATAGAATCACATCCAAAAAAAGCATAAAAACTTGTATGGGTAACACCCTCTGGTATTATTAATTTTGTTATTAAGGAATTGTTTAAATAGAGTTTTCTTGTGCTACCAAACGGACCGACTCCAAAAACATTTCCTATATACTCAATATTGCACCAAGCCGCCACATCGGTAATATAAACTTTGGATATATCACAACGGTTAAAAGCACTACCTGATAATTTTTTTAAACTAGGCGGAATACTTACTGCATCTAACTTGTGACACTCCGCAAAAGCAAGGTCGCCTATTTTCTTAACAGAATCTGGCAACACAACACTGGTTAGATATGTATTATTATAAAAAGCACTTGAGTCAATCTCCGTGACAGGATATCCACCCAAATGAGATGGAATGACCAATTCGCCCCTTACACCATTATATTTGTCATATTTTTTTATTATAGCTTCGCCATTAACTACGGAGTATGTGTAATTCCCTTCGGTGGACGCAGCATTAACCGTAACTATGCCAAATAATGATAGCGAAAAAAATAAACATGTACAAAATAAAATAGCTAAAAATCTTTTCATCTTTTGCTCCTCCTAACAATATAAAAAAGGTGTGCAGTCGAAACCACACACCCGAAAAATGCATCGCCCCGATTGCCGCGACGCAACTTCCGACTCCACGTAAGAGTGCAAGAAAAGAGCATGCATTTTTACCGTAGTAAAATGCACGTCTCACGTGGAAAAAATACATATGAAGTTACGTCGCACAATTATTATACAACTTAAAATTGTAACAGTCAAGGAGAAGAAACAAAACAAAAAGGATGATCCTGTTCACTGAGTGAACAGGATCAAAATCTTAGTTAGGTGTTGATCTTCTGTGGGGCTTCACCTTTACTCCACCCTTGGTGGTGTATCCTTTCACAGTTACAATCTTTTTTTGCTGTACACCTCGACAGCTCGACTTCGTCTTTGCCATCAAAAAATCTCCTTTCTCAACGGCACACAAAGTCTTGACTTTTGGTCTTATTTTGTGATAACATACAAATGCTCAATGCATGTTGCGGTTTTGCCGTTGGTATTACCGCACAAAAGAGGTGACTTGACAGAGTCACCTTTTTTCTTTTGCTCATTTATTATATCATATAGATAAATTTTGTCAACTAAAAGTATACAACATCTTGTGTATTTTTGTCTTTTATTAATAAATTGTCCATATTTTGTGTCAATTTTGAAAGCACTCATCCGTTTGCGGTGCCCGAAAGTTGCTTTCCTCGCTATCGCTCGGCAACTTTCGACCGCGGCACCCGCTTTTGCCTCCCTGCATCCGCCACAGGCGGCGCTCGGCAACGCGCCCCACGACACGCTGCGCGTGCCGTGGATGAAACCACTTCTTTGCCAAAACAAAAGACCACCCATCAGGGTGGTCTTTTGTTTTGTGTAAGGACTATAAAAAAGATATTTTCGGCCGTTTTGCGTATGACTTCGAACTCTCACAAAATATCTTGAGCTTTCTAATTTAGTGTGTGGTGGTGAGCCACCGTCAGTCGATCAGT
>JAFSCE010000035.1 GCA_017436915.1 Clostridia bacterium | reverse complement strand
GAGGCTCGAACTCGCTACCTCCACCTTGGCAAGGTGGCGCTCTACCAGATGAGCTAAAGCCGCAAAATGGTGCCTCCGATCGGAATCGAACCAATGACACGGGGATTTTCAGTCCCCTGCTCTACCGACTGAGCTACAGAGGCAAATATGGCGACCCGGAACGGGCTCGAACCGTCGACCTCTAGCGTGACAGGCTAGCGTTCTAACCAGCTGAACTACCGGGCCATATTTGGTGGAAACAACAGGGCTCGAACCTGTGACCCCCTGCTTGTAAGGCAGGTGCTCTACCAGCTGAGCTATGCTTCCGTGAAGCGTCGCCGTCACTAGCGACGCCATCTATCATACTACATAGGTTGCGAATTGTCAACTGAAATTTTCAACTTTTTTAAAAAACTTATTTTCTTTCTGCAATGATCCGTTCAATATCTGAAGTAGTAAACGTATAAACGCTGTCGCAAAAGCTGCAGGTCGTTTCCACGTTGCCGTTTTCGTCCGGCAGAGTGCGCAGTTCATCATCCTTCATCGCCGCTAAGGCACCCGTCACCTTTTCGCGCGAGCAGGTGCAGCGGTATTCCGGCTCATAGGTATCAATAATATCAAACGAGAAGCCGTCCAGTGCCTTTTTGAGAATATCCTGCGGTGTCAAGCCCTCAGACAACATCGTGGTCATCGGCGGCAATGCCGCGATCGCTTTTTCCAGCTTATCGATCACCTCATCAGGGCAGAACGGGAGCAACTGAATGATCAGACCGCCCGCCGCCTTGACGGACAGATCGGGATTGACCAACACACCAAGGGCGCATACGGTCGGGATCTGCTCACTGCCCGCAAAGTATGAGGTGATATCCTCGGCAAGCTCGCCCGATACAAGCGGCGTACATCCTACATACGGCTCGGGAGCGCCGGTATCACGCAAGACGTATAACAATCCGTCCGTACCGACCGCACCGCTGACATCCAACTTGCCGTTTGGTTTTAAAGGAATCTCCACCACCGGATTCTGCGCATAACCGCGCACGTTTCCCCTACCGTCCGACACAACCAACAGTTGTCCCGCAGGACCGCCGCCATTGACTTTTAACGTGACCGAATCCTCGGTGTTTTTCAACATGATACCCATCAGCGAGCCCGCCGTTAACAAACGGCCGAGCGCCGCTGTTACGACCGCAGACGGTTTGTGGATCTGTTCGGCGCGTGCCACGATATCGGTCGCATCCATGGCGATTGCCATGACCGTTGCATCTGTTGTCAAGCAGCGTATTGCTTTACCCATTATATGATTCTCCCTAAGATTTATTCTCCAAGCTTTGCCTGCTCCACCGTGCGGGTGTTACGGGCTACGAACACCATGCGTTCACAGGTGTCATCCGGTGCGTCGGTGGTCATATCCTCGTACACCGCCACGGTTTCCCATCCGTTGTCCGAAAGCAACGTGCGCAGGGTGCGCTCGGAATACGCGCGCTCACGCACCGTATCTTGATACCGTTCATACGAGCCGTCCGCTTCTTCCGTGAAAAAGTCAAGCAGCATGGAAACCTCGTGCGTGCGCGGCACGTATCGATTGCGCCACACACACATAAGCCCCGGTTGTTCGACCACAAAGGCGGTATCCCCCAACACCTCACGATGCTTATAGATGGTGTTCACATCAAAGATAAACAGTCCACCCGGCTCAACGAACAGCCGCGCTCTGCGAAAGACCTCTGCCAACTGTTCCGTGCGACACAGGTGATTTAAGCTGTCCAGCGTACACACCGCACCGCCCACCGTGCCGTACAGATCGAGTTCGCACATATCCTGTCGAAGCAACAGGGTATCCGCGCCAAGCTTTTCACGCGCACGCATTAGCATGGCGTCGGAGCCGTCGACCCCGATGATATCCTCCACACCGTGCTTTTGAAACTCTGCAAGCAGACTTCCCGAACCGCACGCAATATCCAGCACCGAACACGGCTTTGCGCCGTGACGTTCAAACAAACGGAGTAAATAGTCCGCTCTGGCGGCATAATTGACGTCTGTCATCAAAGCATCGTAAAAGGTCGAAAAATCGCCGTATCCGCTCATTTCGATTCCCCTCCAAGCATTTCTTTTGCCGCCTGAATCGCCGCTTCTGTAACCTCGCCGCCGATAATGCGGGCAAGTTCCTGCTCGCGGGCGGCACGGGAAAGCATGGTAACGTCGGTGTAAGTGCGACCATCCCTCACGGATTTTTCAATAAGAAAATGCTCGTTTGCCTGCGCGGCAATCTGTGCCAAGTGCGTGACGCACAGCACTTGGCGACAGCGGTTAGCGGTGTCAGCCGTTTGACGCAACCGCGCACCGACTTTGAGTGCCGCTCTGCCGCTGATACCGGTATCGATCTCGTCGAAAATGAGGGTATCCACCTCGTCCGCATCGGCAAGCACCGATTTGATCGCCAGCATGATGCGCGATAACTCACCGCCCGACGCAATACGCGCAAGCGGTTTGGGCAGTTCGCCCGCATTGGCAGACAGTAAAAATTCAATTTTATCGGCGCCGTTCACACCGAGTGCAATCGGTTGACGATCAATCGTTAAGGTAACGTTCGGCATATCCAAAAACGTCAGTTGTTCCTTTACCGCTTTGGCAAAGTTCTCGGCCGCCAAAAGTCTTGCATTAGTAAGCGCATCGGCTTTGAGCTGTGCCGCCGCAAACGCCGTGCGTTCGCGTTCGGTAAGTTGCTTTAGCTGTTCATCCGACAGTTCGATCTGCCGATATTCGGCTTTTGCGTTTTCCAAAAATGCTAAGACGTCAGCCGTCGTTGCGCCGTATTTTGAAGTTAAACGGCGAATAACCTCCAAGCGGTTTTCCACCTCGTCCAATTCACGCGGATCAAACTCCAAAAGGTCGGTCATATCCTGCAAATCCTCAGCCGCCGCCTGCAGCTCGTACAACGCGTTTTGCAGTTGCTCGGATAAGGACTCCGCCTTTTCCAGATACCGCGTGGCATGACGAACGGAGGTGACAGCTTGTTCTACCATAGACACCGCGCCGTCGCTGTCCTCGTCGCCGAGCAACAACGCGTTCGCAGCGTTCAGTTGTGACGCCACCTTTTCCGCGTTACGGAACAGATCGCGTTTGGCAATAAGCTCCTCTTCTTCCCCGGCATTCAAATTGGCGGCTTCGATCTCATCGATTTGGAACGATAAAATATCAAGTTTACGCGCTTTTTCGGATTCATCTAAATCCACGCGGTCGAGTTCTGCCACGATCTGTCGCCACTCACGGTATGCGGCCGCATACCGTTCCCGCTGTTCGGTGAGTTCACCGAAACGATCCAGATACGCAAGATGACTATCCACCGAGAAAAGCGCTTGGTTTTCGTGTTGACCGTGCAAATCGACAAGCACTTTGCCGATCTCACGCAACAATGCCGCCGTGGCGGGTCTGCCGTTCACGCTGCAAGACCCTTTCCCCTCGGCGGAAATGGTTCTGCCGATCAACAGGTTACCGTCTTCGTCCGGAGAAAATCCAAGAGTTTCGAGCTGTGCGGTTACATATGGTGACAGCTCGGAAAACAACGCGGTGACGTGTGCGGCATCGCTTCCGGTACGCACCAAATCACGGCGCGTACGTTCGCCCAAAACGGCGTTGATCGCATCAATAATGATGGATTTACCTGCACCCGTTTCACCCGTCAAGGCCGTGAAGCCCGCGGTAAAGCGAATGTCTGCCCGCTCAATAACGGCAATATTCTCGATGTGCAAGCAATCCAGCATGCTGTGTCACCTCTTACTCTGCGTTTAAAAACACAAAATCAGCCACGTTGTAATTTTTTGAGTTCTTCCACCAGTTCCGCCGCACTCTCGGGCGTGCGGGTAATGCAAACGAAGGTATCCTCACCGGCAAGCGTACCGACAACGGATTCCCATTGCAGGGAGTCCATGGCCGCGCAAGCCGCTTGCGCCATGCCGGACATACATTTGACAACTACCAAATTTCCGGCAAAATCAATGTTGCTGACAGCATCCTGGAAGATAGACATGAATTTGGAGGCCACCTGTTCGCCGCCCGCTTTCATCACGGAATAGCAATATTTACCGTCGCCGCTCAAAATTTTGATCAGGCGCAGCTCTTTGATATCACGAGAGACCGTTGCTTGGGTGGCACTATAGCCACTTTCCTCCAACGCACGGATCAACTCGTCCTGTGTTTCGATGCTGCGAGATTGGATGATTTCCAAGATCTTCGCTTGGCGTTTGACTTTCATATTGTTTAACCCTTTCTGTTCGTCAGTTTATCGTCTAAGACTTGATAAAAGGACTTTTGTTTGAGTTTAATAAGCTTTGCGCAGGTATCGGAGCGCCGTACACGCACTTCTCCCCCTTCGGCAATACGGATCGCCGCCTCACCGTCCACTGTTACAAATACCGACGATTCCGACCGCTCGGGAGTGAGTGTCAGCACGGCATTTTGATCGAAAATATAAGGACGGCTATGTAAAGAGTGCGGGCAAACGGGCGTTAACAGCAAGCACCGCAAAGCCGTATCCACGATGGGACCACCTGCGGATAGTGAATACGCGGTAGAGCCCGTTGGAGTCGCGACGATCACGCCATCCGCTTGATACGTGGAGACCGGTTTTTGACCGTTTTTCACACTGACCTCAATCATACGAGACAAGGCACCACGGGAAATCACCGCCTCATTCAGCGCGCTGTATTGCTCAGTACCGTTTTCTCCGTCCACAAGGATATCTAAGAGCATCCGTTCCTCAATATCGTAATCACCACTGATAAGGCGATTCAGTTCAGACAGTTCCGACAACTCAAGACCCGCCGTAAAGCCGAGCCGACCGCTGTTGATGCCAAGCACCGGTTTACCGAACGCAGCGGCACTTTTCGCCGTGTGGATAATGGTGCCGTCACCGCCGATTGCAATGACAATATCGCAAGTTTTGATCAGTTCTGCCATATCCTGCGGGGGAAACGCCTCGTCATGCGGCACGGCGACCGTCACGTTCATGGCCGACAATGCCTGCTGCACCTGCAAAAAGGCCTTTTTGCCGTCGGCCGTTTTGGTGTTGGGAATCACGGTAATGTTCATCAAACGCACCTCCTATCAGTGCAGAGAAAATGTGGTATCCACCAGTTGCCGAATGTCCGGCAATATGGTTGATTCGCCACCATAAACCAGGGTGGCGACATATTCAATGTTTCCTTCGCTTCTGCCGGCACCACCGGTAATGGGCGATGCAGTAAGTGATTGCAAGGCACAGCCGGATGCAGAAAACAATTCACATAGTTCGCGCAGTATCCGCACGTGCACACGCCGATCGCGGACGATGCCGCTTTTGCCAATGTCGGCTCTACCCGCTTCAAACTGCGGTTTAATCAATATTAGCAGCCGTGCACCATCACGCAGATAGTCAAACACAGACGGCAATACCGTGCGGACCGAAATAAAGGATACATCCATGGAAAGCAGGTCTACCGAGTGAGGCGGGATCACCACCGACAAGGCATCCCTATTTCGGATATCCGTCCCCTCTAAATTCACCACGCGGGGATCGGAGGCCAACGTCGGATGCAGTTGTCCGTGACCCACGTCGACCGCATACACGCGGTCGGCGCCGCCGAGCAACATACAGTGCGTAAATCCACCGGTCGAAGCACCAACGTCCATCGCCACACACGGCTGCGGCAAGGGCAAAAGAGCTTGCAGTGCCGCTTCCAGTTTGAGACCTCCGCGACCGACGTAGCGAGGCGCATCGACAGTGCAAGAAACAACAGCACTGTCAGCAACAGTTGCAGACGGCTTGGTGATTAGCTTGCCGTCAACCGTAATCGTGCCTGCGCGAATCAGTTCTTTGGCTTTATCGCGGCCCGTGGCATAGCCCTCGGCCACGACACGGGTGTCCAAGCGCTCACTTTCTGCCACGGGGCAAATCCTCCTGCAACAACGTTTTCACCATACTGCTCACGTCTAGTTTACAAAGCTTTAAGCCATCCTCCACCGAGCAAGTGGGAACAAAGTTGTCAATCGCGTGAATCTCGTATTTGCCGCGATAGCGTGATTCCATCAAACGGGAACCCAACTGTTGGGCGATACCGCCGTTTTTTGAGCCCTCTTCAAAGAACACGACGCGCTGGTACTGACGGCTGAGCGCCAGTACCTCCTCCGGAATCGGATGAATACGAGTCAGTTTAATAACCGACACCGGCATCACTTCCTGCACCTTCTGCACCGCCTGTAACACATTGGAGAACAATCTGCCGTAGGTGATCACAACGGTGCGTGCCGACGGATCGCGGAAATGAGTAAACGGCTTGTAATCGGATTTATACAAATCCAAGTGCGGGAACTGCCCGCCTTTGGGATATCGCACTGCAGCAATGCCATCCGTTTCGTACAGTGCCTGCTTCAAGGTGATGGCAAGCTCGTCGTAAGTCGACGGTGCAAAGATCGTCGTATTCGGTATGGTAGACAAAAACGGCACGTCAAAAATACCTTGGTGCGTTTCGCCATCATCCGGGACAACACCCGCGCGGTCGATTGCCAACACGATATGATTATTCATGATCGCCGTATCGTTGAGAAGTTGATCATAACTACGCTGTAAAAACGTAGAGTAAACCGCAAATACCGGCAAATATCCACCTACAGCGAGACCCGAAGCAAAGGTCACTGCATGCTCCTCAGCGATACCAACATCAAAAAAGCGTTTCGGGAACTGCTTGGAGAAAGTCGTCAGTCCCGTGCCACCGGTCATAGCAGCGGTAGCAACACAAATTTTGGGATCTTCTTCTGCCAACTTGCACAGCTGATCGCCGATAACCGTAGAGAAATTCGGACCCGGTTTGGCGGTGGCCATACCCGTTTTGGGATCAAAAGCCGAAATTCCGTGAAATTTATCGGGATTTTGCATGGCAGGGGTGTATCCCTGCCCCTTCACCGTATCCACGTGCAGCAAAACCGGACGATTGAGGTTCTTTGCCGTTTGCAGAGCTCTGGTAAGATCGTACAAATTGTGACCGTTTACGGGACCTAAATAATAGAAGCCCATATCCTCAAAGGTAGAACTGCTATGATATACACTATTTTTGAGACGGCCTTTCACACGCACCATAAAGCGATGCAACGGCTCACCGATAAGCGGGATTGACGAGAGAAGGTTGCCAACATTATTTTTTGCCTGTACGTACCGCGGGCCTGAACGCAACATGGCCAAATGGCGCGCCATAAAGCCAACGTTACGGCTGATGGACATTTGATTATCGTTGAGAATCACGATCAACCGATCGTGACTGCGTCCCGCATTGCAAAGTCCCTCATATGAAAGACCGCCGGTCATTGCGCCGTCACCGATGACCGCTACCACATAGCCGTCATCTCCCGCCAGCGCCTTCGCCTTGGCAATGCCGTTTGCGGCAGAAACCGAGGTGGAACTGTGACCCGCGATAAACACATCACAAGGGCTCTCTGACGGGCGCGGGAAACCGGATATTCCACCGGTTTTCCGCAACGTATCAAATGCTTCTTTACGACCGGTGAGCAGTTTATGGCAATAGCACTGATGCCCGACATCCCACACGATTTGATCGTGCGGGAGAGTGAATGTCTTGTGTAAAGCCACCGTCAACTCAACAATGCCCAAATTGGAAGACAGATGTCCCCCGTTTTTGGACACCGTTTCCACAATGGTATGGCGTAATTCATCACACAAGGTATCGAGCTCATCGGGAGAGAGCTTTTTAACATCCTCAGATGCGTGGATAGTTTCTAAAACACTCATGCTTTGATTCAATCCTTTTTAGTGTGTTCGAGTAAGCAGGGCGTCTGCAAGTTTGTACAAATCCATACTGTCCGCAAAACAACCCAAGGTGTCCTTTGCCAGCTGTGTATAGGAAGCAGCAAGCGCTTTTGCCTGTTCAAGGCCAAGTAGAGAAACATATGTATTTTTCTCATTTTCATCATCACTGCCAACCGGTTTGCCAAGTTCCTCGGCGGTGGCGGTAACATCCAAAATATCATCAACAACTTGGAAAGCAAGTCCCAGATAATAACCGTACCGACCGGCGCTTTCGATCTGCTCATCCGACCCGCCGCCGAGAATCGCACCCATACGGCACGCAGCAACAAGCAACGCCGCCGTTTTTCCCTCCTGCAGTCGTTTGAGGGTATCAAGGTCGATGTGCTTGCCCTCACTCTCCAGATCCAACACCTGACCGCCGATCATACCGTACACACCGGCATTGTCCGCAAGCTCAGCAGCAGCGTGAAGTGCCGCACGCGGCGGGATGTTTTCTGCCGACAGCATGATCTCAAAGGCGCGGTTCAGCAACGCATCACCTGCCAACAACGCCATCGTTTCGCCGTATTTGGCGTGCGCTGACGGCTTGCCGCGCCGCAACGGGCTGTTATCCATACACGGAAGATCGTCGTGCACCAGCGAATACGAATGAATACATTCGATTGCTGCCGCAAACGGCATCGCCGTATCCACCGTGCCGCCGCACAAACGGCACCATTCGAGCAGCAAGACCGGACGGATACGCTTGCCGCCCCCCTCACATGCATAGCGCATGATCTCACCGATGCCGTCATCTGTGGGCAAATACTCAGTAAGGTGACGTTCCACCAGCTCGAGATGCTGCTGTAAGCGTTCGGTATACAGCGCCATCACGCTTCCTCCTGTCCATTTTCGGCCGTAAGTTTAATAATCTTTTGCTCCGCGTTCTTAAGCGACTCGGTACAAAACGCGGTCAGTGCCGTACCCTCTTCAAATAATTTCATCGACTCATCCAACGTTTCCTTACCGCTTTCCAGCACGGAAACGATTTCTTCCAGGCGTTCCATCGCCTGTTCAAACGTCAACTCTTTCACGATAACACCTCTTTTTCGGTTACCTTGCATCGGATTGTGCCGTCCGCCACGCGCACGGCAAGTAATTCATCAATAACCACGTCATTCACCGAATGAACAAGCCCTTTATCGGTGTGCACCGTGGCATAGCCACGCGAAATCACTTGCAAAGGACTGAGTACGTGTAATTTTCCCGCTGCAGCCGCCAAACGGCGATCGGCACGGGATAATGCGAGTTTTGCAGAGGCAGAAAACCGCTTGACGGTTCCGTCCAACCGCATCATACGCTCTTCCACCGGATACAACGGTGACGTCAAGCAACGCTTGCTTTTAAGAAGCGACAGTTTGTTTTGTCTATGCGTGAGCGCCACGTTCAGCGCGCGTCCGGCAGCACTGCGCAGCATCAAAATACGCTCTGAAAGCTCGCGAGTATCCGGCACGGCAAGTTCGGCCGCCGCCGACGGTGTGGGAGCTCGAAGATCAGCAACAAAATCACAGATCGTAAAATCCGTTTCATGACCGACAGCAGAGATCACCGGGATGGTACAATTCGCAACAGCGCGGGCGACCGTTTCATCGTTGAATGCCCACAGATCCTCCAATGATCCGCCGCCTCTGCCGATGATGATCACGTCGGGAGTGTGCGGAGCATCGGTTTTGCGCATGTTTTCAAAAGTGGTAAGCGCTTGCACCAACTGTGCCGGAGCACCTTCCCCCTGCACCAACACGGGGAGCAACACCACTTCTGCCAAAGGATACCGTCTGCCAAGCACGTTGAAAATATCGCGCACAGCGGCGCCGGTGGCGGCGGTGATAACACCCACTCGTTTCGGATAGCGCGGCAATGGTCGCTTGCGCGACTCATCAAACAAACCTTCAGCGCTCAGCCGATTCTTCAGTTGTTCAAAAGCGACCTGCAATGCACCGGCACCATCCGGTTGCAAATCGTCAATATAAACTTGAAATGCGCCGTCTTTTTCGTACAGCGACACCCGCGCTCTGGCAATCACCTTCATGCCGTTTTCCGGCACAAAACGAAGATGCATCGCCTGGGAACGGAACATCACCGCCTTAACAACCGCATTCTCATCCTTGAGGGACATATACAGATGCCCCGATTTATAATGATTAACAAAATTACTGATCTCACCACTGAGCAAGACCTGACCCAACTGCGCATCACTTTCAATCAACGAGCGCACGTAACGGTTAAGTTGACTGACGGTAATGACTGTCATATGGATTGGTCACCTCCTGCTCGAAGCGCTGTCAGAACGGCGATTCCGGCAGCGTTGTCCGCCGAATACACGGGCGGTGCAAAAATGCCGTTAAAGCGGTCTTTCAACGCCGAACGCAACAAAGTGTTGGACATAACGCCACCGGCATACACCACCGGCACATCACCATACTGTGCCAGTAGTTGCTCCGTCATACTAACAAGCGCCGACTCAACACTGAGCAAGCAAAAACGCGCCACTTCGGCGGGCTTTGCGCCGTCGCTAAGCAAACGGCGACACTGGTTTTCGACACCCGACAGATGGCAACAAGGTCCCTCCATGGAGGGTTTGGGCAAACGTGTGGTATCCGCTTCCTGCGACAGCTTGTCCAAAGCAGGCCCCGCCGGAAACGGCAGTCCTAACAGACCGCCGACGCGGTCGATAAGTTGCCCCGCTTTAAGATCTAATGAACGGGCAACCGAAGTGCACGAAATAATGGTTTCAGCGTGTGGCTTGACAAGCAACGCCTCCGTCGTTCCACCGGATACGTGAAACGCCAAAAACAGCTTGTGCCTCAATAGCAACTGCCCGGCACCATACAGTGCCGCCATGACGTGACCTTGTTGATGGGTAAAGCGATATAACGGTTTTGCTGCAGCAGCCGCAAGCGCGCGTGCCGTCCCCTCACCTGCTAAAAAACAGGGCATATACGAGCCCACCGCCTCCATCGGTCGATCCGACACACCAAAGGCTTCGGGCGATACGATTCCCGTTTCGGCAAACAGCTGCTCAACCAGCGTCGGCAACTGCTTAACATGATGAAAGACTGCATCACTTTGACGAAGTCCCAACTCCCCCGCCTTGACCGGTAAAAGTTGTTTTACTTGCCAAAGCGCCCCCGTCGCTGCATCAAATGCCGCGGCGGAGGTCGTATAATTGCTGGTATCCAGCCCTATATAAAAACTCATGTTATGCCTCGTGTCGGCGAGCAATACCGCCTAACACGCCGTTGATAAATGAAGCATCAGCATCGCCGCCATAACGCTTGGCAAGCTCGACCGCCTCGTTGATAGACACACTGACGGGAATCGAACTTTCCCACAGCATCTCATAGATCGCAAGGCGCAAAATCGCCAACGCAATACGGGATAAGCGCTCCTTACTCCATTTATGGGAAAATTCGGAGATCTGTGCATCAATCTCCTCGGTGTGTGTCAAAACGCCCTCGGTAAGTGACAGCGCAAACGGATCGTGCACAATTTCTCTGGCTTCACCGGCATTTTCTAATATTTCATCAAGCGGTGTGTCCGAAAAGCTCTTTTCGAACAGCAACACAAATGCAAGTTCTCTTGATTCCCGTCGCGTCATACTACGCCCTTGCCTTTCCTTAATGCAGAATAGAGCAAAAGCCCTCTACAAAACTGCAGAGGGTTGTACTCTTATTCTGCTTTTTCTTTATTTTCTGCTTCCTTTTTTTCTTCCAGTACGATACCGGCAATGTGAACATTAACCTTGGTAACGGGACGGCCCGTCATGGACTGAACCTCATCTTTGACAACGCGTTGTACCTCACCAGCAACATCCGGAATACGCACGCCCGCTTTCAGATTGATATACAAATCTACGATAGTTTCGCTTTCATTATTAACGACCGCCACACATTTGGTAGCAGAATTGCCGACCAATCCGCGCAGATCCTTGATGCGGGGTGCCATGCCTGCCACGCCCGGCACCTCAACAGCCGCAGTGCTGGCAATTGTTGCAATCACTTCTTCAGAAATGATGCAGCGCCCTTCCGGAGTTTGATATCCTTTGTCACCCATAACGATGACCTCCTTTGCATTTATGGCTATATTATATACCATAAAGTACCCGAAGGGCAACTGTTTTTTATTATTTTACGGTTACAATATTGATATTTTGTGCCGGAATATCCGCTTGAGAGGTGACAACCTGTGAAATTTTAGCCGTATCTTGAACCGTCAAGCTATCACTTTGTACCACCACACTGCATGATCCGTCCGCAATATATACCACACAATCGGCAAACCCTTTCGCCTTGATAATGCTTTCTATGTTACTTTCCTGTTCAATTGCCTTGGTAATGGCAATCACCTCAGCGGTAACGGTCTTTTTTTGCTCGTCAGTAGCTTTAACGTCGTTCAACAGATCTTTTACTGTCTGCACCGCTTCCTCGCGGGCGGCTTCTCTGCTCCCGCGCGCTTGTTCAAAATACTCCTTTGCCGTCGGGGTATCGGCCCCACCGTTAACGTTGATCGCCTCGCCCAGTGTTTTATCATCGCTCGGCTGTTCAGTCTGTGTGTTGCTGTTATCCACTATACCGGTAGGCCCCTCCGCAAAAAAATAATTGAGATAGATCGCCACACCGAGAGCGAGAATCAAGGTGCCGAGCAGCACCGTCTTTTTTCCAAGAAACTTTTTCATACGACAAACTCCTTTATGATAATTTTGTAATGCAAACGCGTTTGGCAGATATATTCAGCGCAACCGTCACCGCTTGTGACACGCGGGTACGTACCGCTTCATTATCTCCACCCTCACATACCACCACCACGCCGCGCACGGTCGGTTGAATTTCGGTTACGAGAAGACCTTTATGACCATTGTCGGTATCAATAAGTATTGCTGCGCTTTCACTGTCATCCCGCTGTGTCAACCGCGTATCCCCGTCGCTGGTATCCTCCTCACGGTCAGAATTGCTTTTTTGCTCGGTGGCGTAAACGTATTCCACGCCGTTTTCAAGTGTTACCATCACGCGACACGCGCCCGCGCCGTCAATACTCCCGACCAAAACAGTCAATCGTTCCTCCGTTTGGCGAATAAAATCGTCAGCGGTGAGCATCTCCACTTTTTCAACCTTTTGCGGGATAAATTCAGGGATAACGAGTAACAGCACGCCAAGGATCCCGAAAATGATCAGCGCCGTGCGCGCCTTTCCGGATGCTAAAAATGCTCGTAAGCGCCTCGTCCACGCCGATACAATTTCCTGCATTTCCCATCACTCCTCCGTTTTAAGAACAATCGTCATCCCCAAGCCCTTTTCCAACACCTCCCGCACCACAGCCGCAATGGGCACGCTTTGTTTGTCCACGTAGATTGTAATCTGCTTCATATATATGCCTCCCGAATCTGAAGTATCCGTCATCACTTCCACTTTTTTAGGGGAGATATTGCGCGTCGCCAGCGCCTCCTCCACGTAAGCGACAGCAGCCGCCTCCACTTGCTCCGTTAGTTGCTCTGTCACACGCTTCTCCAACAATCCCGTAACGATATCCGGCGGCAACAAATCTACCTCCGGTTTCGGTAACGATCTGATATTTAACACCGGCAATGCCAACGCACACAAAAAGAACGATGCCGTTATCAGCGAAAAGAGTTTTCCGCTCCCTGCTTTTGGCGCTAATAAGCGGACAGCCGAACAACCGAGTGCCGCCATACAAACGGCGGCACTCCATGCGCGGATATCACTCATGTCATTCCTCCCACTGCAACGGTGATGACCGTCAGCGATACCGTTAACAACAGTCCGCTGACACACAGCACTCCTACCAGACACCGCATTATACCGTGTGCTGTTTTAAGAAGTTCTGAGAAGGACGGCAAGCCAAACAATTCGGCAGCCATTTCACCAACCGACAACATTAGATTCCAAATCAAGCACGACAACATCGGCGGCAATACAATGATAAGTGTCGCTACGACGCCAAAGCACCCCACCGTTGAACGCAACAAATGCAAACATCCCCGAATGGTGGAAAACGCTTCACTGATCGACCCGCCTACCACCGGTACAAAATGAGCAATCGAAAATCTCAAAGCACGATCACTGAGTTTATCCGCCGCGCCGCCTACAAACGTCTGCAAAGACAGCACTCCGGTAAACAGCACCATTCCCAGTGTCAATATCCAGGTTGCCGCCTTTCCGGTCATCGCACCGACTCGACCGAGTTTCAACTCCGGTGTGAGTGAACCGGTCAATCCCAACGCTAACGAAATAGACAAAAGAGGTACGATCAACGACCCTGCTATCCAAGACAACAGTTCGGCGGCGTACAGTATGATCGATTGGAACGATACGGCAGCCGACAACTGCCCTCCACTCACAAGAATCCCTGCATACACCGGCACGAAACTGGACATAAACACCGATACCGATTTCATTGCCTCGCTTACGCGCTCCAGATGACCGGCAATGGGCATCATCACTGATCCACACGCTGCCAGTGCGCAGATAACACCGAATACAGACGAGACTTCCTCGGTGCGCAGCGTTTGCCGCATACCGTCTACCCACGCATAGACGAGTAAAATACCCAATACCGTCCCACACGCTGCCAGCGGCTCACCCGCTGCCGTTTTGAACAACTCCCACAATTCACCGAGAAGGGAATTGGTATCCAACTCCGTAAAGGAATCTGCTTGCAACGAATCAATGTTCAAACGCTCAAGAAGTTCCCGCGTTTCCTTCGGCAAAGCGTCTAACAGGGCTTCCCCACCGCTCGCTTCCAGTTGTTCACGGTACAACTCGTCAAATGTCTGTGCCTGCACAGGATAGGCGCACAGCACCAGTAATGCAAGAATGCATATTACTAATTTCGCCCTCCGCATGGCTTATCCCTTCTCAATGAGCGACAGCGCAATACTGCCGATTTGTTGAAACAACGGCAGTGCCAGGGCAAGCAAGGTCAGCTTACCGGCAAATTCCGTCTTGGACGCAAGGCCTTGCTCACCCGCATCGCGACAGGCATCGGAGGCCAACTGCGTGATCACGCAAATGCCGAGTGCCTTAAACAGAATTTGTATATATTCTCCGGCAAGACCGCTCGCTTCCAACATTTTTCGAATATCGCCGAGCAGCGGTGCCAGAACCCCAAGTGCTGCCGCCACCATCAAGATTCCGGCAATCAGTGTCACCGCCATCGCTTGCTCGGGGTGTGATCGCCGAAGCATCACTGCCAAAAACGCGGTGATAACCGCCACCGCCGCGACCGCCATCCACTCCATCGTTATAACCCAAATACCGATTTGACCATGCGAAACAGATCGCTGATCTCCGTTACAATCATGGTTAACACCACAATCAGCCCTGCCAACGTTGTCAGCATCGCCTGCTCCTCACGGCCGGATCGTATCAACACTTGATTCAGCACTGCCACGATGATACCGATCGCCGCAATTTTAAAAATTAAATCCACTTCCATCGTACTTCGCCTCTCTTTTTTCACAAAAGCAGAAGTGCTACCGCACTGCTGCCGCAAAGTCCGAGCGCCAAATACAACCCGCTTCGGGTCCGCGCTTCTTCCTTACGTTCTTCCAAGCACTCCCGAACCCGTCGGGAATAATACTCGCAATGATGCACCTCGCCGATGATGTCCGCCGTGCCCAGTCCATCTGAGAAATCAAGAAACAAACTCATTTCCTGCTCGGAGAGCGCCCATGCACGGCACTGTTCCATCACCGCCGACCGCCACGCCACACGAAACTCACCATCGGCAGACAACCGCTTTACCGTTTGTTGCAAAGGCAGGAAAGTTAAAAATTCCGGCATCTCAGCCAAGACGCGTAACACGTCGGCAACCGACATTGCCGTATGACGGATCTGTTCCGAAAGACTCTGTAAAAAACGTTCAAACAATGACAGCATGGTGATGCGGCGTTTCAGCGTGTTCTGTGCAGTCATTCCGACACCAAGACCCGTCACCAATAGTGCAACGGTTCCGAACATTTTCATGTAACCATTCCTCCGTTCGCAACACCCGTAAGATCTTACCGGGTGCTTGCCGTCCGTGCAATTGAATCAGATACTCGAACACACCGCGCTCCAGCATGTCCCGCATTCCGTCACGCCGACACAGTTCCTCAAAGGATCGCGCATGCACCGTGGCAACTGTCGGCACGCCTCTCAAAAAACCGTCATATACTGCTGAAAGTTCATTCGTATCCCCTAATTCATCCAACAATATCGCACGCGGTGCCAAACAACGCACCGCCTGCTCGACCCCAACCGCCTTAGGGGTATAGCACAGCACGTCAGAACCGACAAGCGGTTTCCCACCCGACAATTCCCCTCGTTCGTCAATGACTGTTATCGGCAAACGTCGGCACGCTAATTGCACGGCAAGATCACGTAAAACACTGGTCTTCCCGCCGGCGGGTTCACTGCAAATCAACGCGCTGTGGACGTTATCATCGCATAAAAACGGCATCAACGTTTCGGCACAGCCATCGTGTTCGCGCTTCACCCGAATACACAAACCATTGATGGTGCGATAACCGGTAACCGCACCATTGTCCAGCACCGCTGTTCCGGAAATGCCGACACGACATCCGCTTACCGTCACAAATCCGCGCCGCAATTCCTCTCGGTGAGCGTATACCGAATACTCCAGCAAACGGTCGGCAGTCTGTCGGAGTTGTGCCTCACTGCACATGATACCGCATGCGCGCTGTGCGGTGACTCCTCCCGAGACGGTAACAAACCATTCCTGACCATCAAAGCCCAGTGAAACTGCCTGTCCCGACCGCAGACGAATCTCCTGTACACATCCACCCACCGCTTCATCCAGCAAGAGCAAGGGCTCTTGCAGTTCATCCGGCAACAAGGATACCGCCGTTATATACCCGTTCATGTTTCTTTCCACCTGCCTGTCCTATTCCTATGCATGTCCTTCTTCGGTTAGAACAAAAATGAAAAAAGCAACGGGCTCGCCTTTCAGCAAGCCCGTTGCTTTTGTTAGAGGGGTGTTTTGAGGAGGGGGAATGCACCCAGCTTAACGAAACAGTTCCGGTGCGGCTCCATCCCTGTTCCCTGAGTACATTTTCAGTCTAACAAACAATTTATGTAAGAATGTGAATTGAGTGTGAATAAACTGTAATAAAATTTTTATTTCAAAAAAACAAACAAATGTTTGCTTTTTTCGAAAAGACGTGTTATACTATCACGTGAAAGGGTGATACAATATGAAACCTTTAAACGAAAAGCAGCAAAAAATGTTATCGTTTTTAAAAGAGCGTATTCGGACCGGTGTCCCCCCCACAGTGCGCGAGATTTGCGCCGCTGCAGGGATCAAATCCACCTCAACCGTCCACAACTATCTTCAAAAATTCCAAGAAGCCGGGTATATTGACCGCGACACAGGATTGACCCGTTCCATTCGTATACCGGGCGAATCGGTATCCCACGTACCGCTGCTCGGTAAAGTCACTGCCGGTCTGCCGATTTTAGCGGTTGAAGAAGTGGAAGATTACGTTCCCTACTCCGGCGGTGGGTATCCGACCGAGGAACTGTTTGCCCTGCGCGTGTCGGGCACCAGTATGCTGAATGCCGGCATTTTGGATCGCGATATCGTCATCGTTCACAAAACACCTGCAGCCAATAACGGTGATATCGTGGTTGCGCTCGTCGGCGATGAAGCAACGGTAAAGCGCATTTATTTTGAGCGTGATCACATTCGTTTGCAGCCGGAAAACGATGCATTTGAGCCAATCATTGTCAAAGAAGCGATCGTGCTCGGCAAAGTTGTGTCATTGCTGCGCAATTTCGGTTGACAAATACAGAAAATTTGCATATACTGATACTCCGCCGCGTTTGAGAGCGCGCGGCGGTATATGGGGACGTAAAGGTTTCGACGGGGACCGTGAGCCCTGGTAAGCGAGTAGCGGTGCAGGACCGCTATAAACCCTGCAATCTTTTCAAAATAAACGACAACAATAAAGTTGCTCTCGCGGCCTAATTAGGCTGCCGTTCCTGCCCGAAGTACCGCGGTCGGGATAGGAGCGTCGATTAGCGGTGAACGTGAACAAAGCGCTGTCGCGCGCTTTGTCATGACCATGCGACTACCGTAACCGAAAGCCTGCCTATCGGCGTTCGGCGAGGGGAATCCTAATTGATCGGCTGCACTCGGAGAAAACCACGGTAAATGATTTTCGGACAGGGGTTCGATTCCCCTCGTCGCCCCCAAAAAAGAGAGGCAGACCCTGCGAGGTCTGCCTTTTCTTTTTTAACAAAAAGACGAGGGGAATCGAACGGGCGTTAAGAAAACAGTCCGGTGGACTGTTTTTAGCCCGACGCGTTGCACCGCCCGTGTTCGCTGTACCGAAACTCATAGACGAGATCAATCTCCCACGCTGTACCAAACCACCTCGTCTCTTTTTTTTGCGAAAGCATGCTCATAAAAAGTGTGGCATTATCTTGCTTTTTGTAAGGAGGTATCGTATAATAGAACTTATTATAAACAGTTAGAGGTGCGCCATGAAAAAGACAACGAAAATATGGCTGTTTTCTACCATCGCACTAGTGTTGGTCGCCGGTATTACCATCAGTGCCGTGCTCATCAACACACAACGAGCGGTTTACGTTCCCATCTCTGAACGGTATTTGAACAAATTGGAGACGAAAGCCGAAGTGCGGCGTGAGGAGATTTGCAACTCACCGAATATGGAAATTCCAAAAGGGGCAAAAGTGATCTACCTTTCTCCAAACGGTAACGACGACAACGACGGTCTCTCCCCTGCTACCCCTTTTAAAACACTGGAACGCCTCTCGTGGGAAATGTTGGATCAGGGCACGTACGTCTGTTTTGAGCGTGGCGGCACATGGCGCGGTGAGATCTGGGCGGCTCCGGGAGTAACTTATACAGCTTACGGCGAAGGCGCGAAACCCGAGATTCGAGGATCTCTCTACGACGGTGCAGTAGACGGCAACTGGGAGGAAGTGGCCCCGAATATCTGGCGGTATTCCCAAAAATTCAAAGACGACGTTGGCATGATTGTCATGAACGGCGGCGAAGAAAACGGCATTAAAATGCTGATGGACTATTCGGAAGAGCAAACCAAAGAGGTCGTCAGCAAACGAGATTGGAACGGCTATACAAGTTTGGAGAAAAACTACGAGTTCGTTCACGATTTCGGTGATCGGTATACGAATAAGAACAATCCAAAAGGTGGATACGTATACCTCTACTGCGACAAGGGTAACCCTGCGAAAATATGGAACAGCATTGAATTTGTGACACTTGGTGCGATTATTCGCATCGGCAACGGTGCAAACGTGACCATCGACAATTTGTGTTTGAAATATAGAAACTACGGTGTGACCGCGAACACCTGTGAAAACCTGCGTATTCAAAACTGTGAAATCGGTTGGATAGGCGGTTGTATTTGGAGATATTCCGAAAGCGGCGTTGCCTCTCGTTGCGGCAACGGTGTGGAGATTTATGGTGGCTGCAAAAATTTTGTGTGCGATAACAACTGGGTGTACCAGTGCTATGACGCAGGATTAACGCAGCAGTATTCCTCCGGTGGAGATCAAGATATCATTATGGACGGTGTACATTACACCAATAACGTGATTGAAAAATGCGTGTATAGCATTGAATATTTCCTCGGCGCACCCGAAGAAGGCGCGATCGCGACGCGATACATGGCCAATTTTGGAATCCATGATAACTACTTCCTGGATGCGGGCGGCTTCGGTATGCAACGTCCCGACGACACCACCCCCGCGCACATCAAAGGATGGGATCATCAGAACACAATGGAAGGCGAGTTTGTCATCGAGGATAACGTATTTATGCGATCAGAACGGATGATGATCCATACCGGTTGCGATCTGGCCGAAGACGCCCCCATCTACCGCGACAATGTCTTTGTCCAGTATGCCGACGGGCAATGGGGACGTCACGGCGGAAAACCGACAACGTTTGAAATGTATACACTTGATGCCGTTAAATCGGACGTATATGCCGAAAACGATTTTTACGTCATTGAACGATAAAGGAGGGTGTCATCATGGCTAACGAACCAATTCCCGTCATTACCGAAGAAAAGCTGCGCACGTTTTATGCAAAGCAGATACGCTGCGCGAGGAGATCTTAAACACCCCAAACATGGATATTCCTGCGGGTACTACTGTCTATTATCTGTCCCCGAACGGCAATGACAACAACAATGGCCACTCTCCCGCTACCGCTTGGAAAACGATCGATCGACTGAAGGCGGAGGAACTCCCCTACGGCAGTTACGTCTGCTTTGAACGCGGCGGTATGTGGCGTGGAAAATTCGTTGCTAGCACCGGTGTGACGTATACTGCCTACGGCGAAGGACCGAAGCCCGAATTACGCGGTTCTCCTTACGACGGTGCTGTTGACGGTTGCTGGGACGAAGTTGCGCCAAATATTTGGCGGTATTCCGAAAAGTTCACCGGCGACGTTGGTATGATCGTGATGAATCACGGCGAAGAAAACGGCATCAAAATGCTGATGGACTACTCGGGAGAACAGACCAAAGAAATCGTCAGTAAACGAGTTTGGAACGGCTATACAAGTTTGGAGAAAAACCACGAGTTCGTTCACGATTTCGGCGATCGGTATATGGATAAGACCAAGCCCGAAGGCGGGTACGTGTATCTCTATTGCGACAAGGGTAACCCCGCAAACGTTTGGAACAGTATTGAATTTATCGATTTGTTCGCGATCATTTCGATCGACAGACACGATGACGTTACCATTGATAATTTATGCTTAAAATACAGTAATTTCGGTGTATCAAGCGGTAAGGATAATTTATGCATTCAAAACTGTGAGATCGGTTGGATCGGCGGGTGTATCCAAGGATATTCAAAAGCCGGTGTCGCGTGGCGCTACGGAAACGGTGTGGAGATTTACGGCGGTTGTCTAAACTTTGTATGTGACCACAACTGGGTATATCAATGCTACGACGCGGGATTAACACAACAGCATTCCGCTGTCGGCACAAACAAAGTCATTATGGACGGTATCTTTTACACCCGTAACTTGGTTGAAAAATGCGTGTACAGCATCGAATACTTCCTCGGCAAGGCCTCCGAAGGTGCAACTGTGACACGGTATATGGCAAACTTCCATATTCGAGACAACATTTTGATGGATGCAGGCGGATTCGGTATGCAACGGCCCGATTCGGCTTCCGTCGCACATATCAAAGGATGGGATCATTTCAACCCACTGCAAGGTGAATTCATTATAGAAGACAATCTTTTGCTTCGTTCCGAAAAAATGATGGTCCACACCGGTTACGCCAATGTGGGCGACGAGCCGGTCTATCGCAACAACATCTTTGTACAGGATGAAGGCGGACAATGGGGACGCAACGGTCTAAACCCTACAACCCTTGAGATGTATACCGCCGAGGTTGTCGGCGCGGAACAATACGCAAAAAACGAGTTCTACATCATCCAATAAGCAACAACGCCACCGTTTTTGAACGGTGGCGTTGCTTTTGTTATAAAATTTTTATTTTCGTTTACACAACATTCATATATATGTGCTATAATGAGTTTGATTTTCGGTTAGGAGGAACCGTTATATGCTAAATTTGCAAAATATTGTTAAAGAATACCGAGCCGGAGAAGAACGTGTGGAAGCCTTAAAAGGTGTGTCTACCGCCTTTCGCGAGAATGAGTTCGTAGCGATTCTCGGACCATCGGGTTGCGGCAAAACAACCCTGCTCAATATTATCGGTGGTTTGGATCAATATACCAGTGGTGATCTGGTCATTAACGGCACATCCACCAAACAGTATGCCTCATCCGATTGGGATACATATCGCAACCACTCGGTAGGATTTGTCTTTCAAAGTTACAACCTTATCCCTCATCAGACGGTACTGGCAAACGTAGAGCTTTCGCTGACGTTGACCGGTGTCAGCCGTGCCGAACGTCGAGCACGTGCTAAAGAAGCATTGGAGCGTGTGGGACTGGGCGACCAACTGAAAAAGAAACCGAATCAGATGTCGGGCGGTCAGATGCAACGCGTGGCAATTGCCAGAGCGCTCGTCAACAATCCCGAGATTCTGCTTGCCGATGAGCCGACCGGCGCTTTGGACAGTGAAACCAGTGTGCAGATCATGGAGATCCTCAAAGAGATCTCCAAGGATAAGCTTATTATCATGGTAACACACAATCCCGAACTTGCCGAGCAATATGCGACGCGTACCATCCGTTTGTTAGACGGGCGCATTGTGAGTGATTCTGCACCTTACGAGCCCGAAGCGGTAGAAGTTCCGCCGAAAACGCGTAAAAAAATGCGCAAACCATCCATGTCCTTCTTCACCGCGTTGTCCTTATCACTGAATAACCTGATGACAAAAAAAGGACGCACCTTCATGACGTCTTTTGCGGGCAGTATCGGTATCATCGGTATCGCGTTGATTTTGGCGTTATCCAGCGGCCTGAATCAGTATATCGCCAAAGTGGAAGAAGATACCCTCTCCAGTTACCCTGTCGCTTTGCAGGAAACCACCATGGACGTCGGGGACATGATCTCCAATATGATGGGAAACACCGAAAACCGCAAAGAGCACGAACTGGATCAGATCTATTCCAACAATGTTATGACGGATATGATCGAAGCCACACTGACCGGTGTTACGACCAACAATCTGGAAGCGTTCAAAGCGTATCTGGAAGAAACCGACAATCCCATTGCGGCACTTTCCAGTGCGATACAGTACACCTATACCACCACGATGAACGTATATAAAGCAGATACAAGCAACGGCATTTATCAGGTGAATCCGTCGCAGGTGTTTAACAAAATGGGAATGCCGATGAATCAAATGGCACCAACAGATAATTCCATGATGGCCGGCTCCCCTATGGCTACCATGTCCAGCGGAAACGTGTGGCAGGAACTCCTCGACAACGAGGAATTGCTCAACACGCAATACGATGTGATCGCCGGCAAAATGCCATCCTCTTACGACGAGATCGTGCTAATGGTAGATGAAAACAACGAGGTCAGCGACTATACATTATATGCTCTCGGAGTACTGGATGCCGCCGATCTGAAAGCGATGTTTGAGGCAGCAACCAACAATGAAGAGATCCCAACACAGGACATCACAAGCTACCGTTACGAGGACATTCTGGCACTGCGTTTCAAACTGCTTGTTAACACGGATTATTATGAAAAGGACAAGAAGGGCAACTGGGTCGATCGTTCCGATGATGACGTGTATCTTCGTAGCAAACTGGAAAAAGCGACCGAACTCAAAGTGGTCGGTATTCTGCGTCCCTCCGAGAACGCAACAGTTTCTCAAACGGGCGGTGTTATCGGATACCGTGCGGATTTGATGCGTTATCTGGTGAACGAGGTCAATAAGAGCGAACTTGTAAAAGCACAACAAGACAACCCCGACACCGATATTCTAACCGGTCTTCCGTTTGATAACGGCGAAGAAAAAACGGTCACCATGGCAGACATTCAAGCGTACATGGCAACCTTACCCGCAGAAGAACAAGCGGCGATGGGTGCAACCTTACAGCAGATGCAGATGCAAGGTATGACCGAAGAACAAATCTGTGCCATGTTTGCCAATTCCATGAATCAATCCTCGGATGCCACCTACGACGGCAATCTGCTGGCGTTTGGTGTCGCAGACCTTAAAAAGCCCAGCGGCATCAACATTTATCCGAAAGATTTTGAGGCAAAAGACACCATCGAAGACTATATCACGCAGTACAACGAGGGCGTTGAGGAAGCAGATGCGATCAATTACACGGATTACATTGGACTCATGATGTCCTCGGTCACCACTATTATCAACGCCATTACCATTATTCTTATCGCGTTTGTGGCGATCTCTCTGGTCGTATCCTCCATCATGATTGGTATCATTACCTATATTTCCGTTTTGGAGCGAACGAAAGAGATCGGTATTCTGCGCGCGATGGGCGCATCCAAAAAGGACATTTCCCGCGTATTCAATGCTGAGACAATGATCGTCGGATTTGCGGCGGGGGCGATCGGTATCGGTGTGACCCTGCTACTGGTTCTCGCAGCCAACGCCATCATTTATCCGTTAACAGGGATTGCCAACGTTGCGAAACTTCCGGTAAACGGAGCAATCCTGCTGGTAGTTATCAGCATTGTACTGACACTCATCGCAGGACTTATCCCCTCTCGCGTAGCGGCACGCAAAAATCCCGTGGTCGCCCTGAGAACCGAATAATTCATAAACAAAATGCGGTAGAGCAAATTGCTCTACCGCATTTTTATAATAAAAATTTTTATACGCCTGAGTAAGCGGAGAAACCGCCATCAACTGGTAACACGACACCGGTGATGAAGCTTGCTGCTTCGTTATTCAAAAGGAACAGCAGCGCGCCGTCCAATTCATCGGATTCACCGAAGCGACCCATCGGCGTTGCCGCTAAGATCTTGCCGGTACGTGCCGTGGGCGTGCCGTCGTCATTGAATAATAGTTTAGCATTCTGCTTCGTCGAGAAGAAGCCGGGAGCAATCGCGTTAACACGGATGCCCACACGGCTGAAATGCACCGCCAACCACTGCGTAAAGTTCGAAATAGCGGCTTTTGCACCGGAATACGCCGGGATCTTGGTAAGCGGCGTATAGGCGTTCATGCTCGAAACGTTCAGAATATTGCAGCCCTCTCTGCCCACCATCTGGCGTGCAAAGGCCTGTGTCGGCAACAATGTACCGAGGAAGTTTAAGTTAAACACAAAGCCAACACCCGCAGCGTCCAGATCAAAAAAGCTCTTGGTATCCGCGTCGATGTCGCCGAGTTCAAAATACTCCTTGTCGGTTGTGGCTTTCGGGTTATTACCGCCTGCACCGTTTACTAAAATGTCGCATTTGCCGAGTTCTTTTTCGACCTCGTCCGCAACGGCATAGCAGATATCCTTATCCAACACGTTGCAAGAAAAAGCTTTGGCAATGCCGCCTTCAGCAACGATCTCATCAGCGAAGACTTGCGCCGCTTCTAAATTGATATCCAGCAAAGCGACCTTTGCGCCTGCGCGCGCCAGTGTTTTGGCAAAGGCAGAGCACAAGACGCCACCGGCACCGGTGACAACAGCAACCTTACCGGTCAAATTGGTATTCAACACGTTCGTCATTTACTTCCCCTCCGCTTTTTCACAAGCTTCAAACAAGCCGTTGATATACGCGGCGCCCAAAGCGCGGTCAAACAGACCGTAGCCGGGCTTGCCGGTTTCACCCCATATCATGCGGCCATGGTCGGGACGCACATAACCGTCAAAGCCGGTTTCCACCAATGCTTTCACAATTTCATACATATCCAAGCTACCGCAGCTCGAGAGATGACCGCTTTCCTCAAAACTGCCGTCTTCCATTAACGTGACCTGACGAATGTGCATAAACGCAATACGATCCATGGCGCTGTATTTGCGTACCATTTTGGGGATATCGTTGAATTTAGCACAGCCAAGCGAGCCGGTGCACAGGCACAAACTGTTGGCGGGACTATCCACAATGGCAAGCAGACGATCCAAATTCTTTTCGCAGGTGATGATGCGCGGAATACCAAAGATTGGATACGGCGGATCGTCGGGATGGATCGCCATACGCACACCAACCTCTTCCGCTACCGGAATAATCCGTTTTAAGAAGATTTCCAAATTGCGCCACAGGCCCTCTTCTCCAAGCTCACCATACGCACTGATAAGCTCGCGGATCTCTTCTTGCGTGTAACTGGAATCCCAACCCGGCAGATGAATATCGTCTTTGAGCGGATCAAGGTCGCGCATTTGGTCCCAGTACATCACAAGACTGGTAGACCCGTCCGCCGCCTCTTTATCCAACTGCGTACGTGTCCAGTCAAACACCGGCATAAAGTTATAGGTTATGCACTTAATGCCGTATTTTGCGCAACGGCGGATGTTTTCGCAATATACCTCGATCAATTCATCCGCATTTGGTGTGCCAAGTTTGATCTCTTCGGGAACCGGAACCGATTCCACAATATCAAACAGCATGCCGTTTTCTTCAACCTGCTGTTTCATACGAGCAATGCTTTCCTCCGGCCATACCTCGCCGGGCTTCACGTCATACACGGCGCTCACAATCGAGCGCATATTGGGAATCTGACGGATGTACTGCAAGGAAATCGGATCGGTTTCCCCGTACCAACGAAAGGAGAGTTTCATAACAAATACCTCCCAATATCAGCGCTGTACGCGACCGGAACCGTCACCGCCTGCGAGCTTTTCAACCTCACTGACGGATACACGGTTATAATCACCCTCAACCGAGTGTTTGAGAGCGGAAGCCGCAACAGCAAATTCGATCGCTTCTTTGGACGATTTTCCCGACAACAGCGCATAGATCAAGCCGCCGCCAAACGAGTCACCGCCACCGACACGGTCAACGATATGCAAGTGATAAGACTTGGAAAAATAATAATCCTCACCATCGTACAGCATACCCGCCCAGTCGTTATCACTGGCAGAGATTGAAGTACGCAACGTGATAGCCACTTTCTCAAACCCAAACTTGTCTGCAAGTTGCTTCGCAACCGATTTGTAACCGTCGTGATTAAGTTTACCACCGTAGATGTCGGTACCCTCCGCCTCAATACCGAAGACGTCCTTGGCATCCTCCTCGTTTGAGATGCAAACATCAACATATTGACACAGTTCTGTCATCGCGGCACGTGCTTCGTCACGCGTCCATAACTTACCGCGATAGTTTAAGTCACAGGAGATCTTGACGCCTCTTGCCTTTGCAGCTTTGCAAGCATCCTTGCAGATCTCGACCACATTCGGGCCAAGCGCGGGGGTGATGCCGGTGAAGTGGAACCAATCCGCACCTTCGAAAATAGTATCCCAGTCAAAATCCTCCGGCTGTGCCATTTGGATTGCGGAGTACTTGCGGTCATAGATACACACGGAACCACGCTGTGACGCACCTTTTTCAAGGTAGTAGATACCCACGCGTTCACCGCCGCGCACAACTTTGGTGGTGTCCACGCCAAAATAACGCAGGGAATCTACCGCCGCTTGTCCAATCGCGTGTTTCGGCAGTTTGGTAACGTAGACACTGTCCAAACCGTAATTGGCCAGCGATACCGCGACGTTGGCTTCACCGCCGCCAAAGGTAGCCTGCATCTGATCATTTTGAAAAAAACGATAGTAACCATTAGGAGCAAGGCGAAGCATCAGTTCGCCAAACGTGACAACTCTGCTCATTGTTTGATCTCCTTTACTAATTGTACTGCCTCACGTGTGAGAGCTTCAATTTCATCAAATTTACCGTCAGCGATCTTGTCGGACGGGACCATCCAACTGCCGCCGCATGCAAAGACTGCCTTACAAGTGAGATACTCCGCAAGATTTTTTACGCCGATACCACCGGTGGGCATAAACTTCACTTTGGTATACGGTGCCGCCATTGCTTTAATCATCTTGACGCCACCCGCTGCTTCAGCCGGGAAAAATTTCAAATAGGTAAGCCCAAGTGACATCGCCATTTCAACCTCACTGGGGGTGCAAACGCCGGGGATAACAGGATATCCTTTTTCTTTGCAATGCTGAACGACGACCGGATTGGTACCGGGACTGACGATGAAAGACGCTCCCGCCGCCATTGCTTTATCTGCTTGTTCAGGAGTGAGCACCGTACCGGCTGCGATCAAGAAATCCGGATACGCTTTGGCAATACGGCGGATGGATTCTTCGGCAGCATCGGTTCGGAACGTGATCTCCGCAGCGCACAAACCGCCGTTCTTCAGTGCTTCCGCCAACGGTAGAGCGTCATCGACATTGTCGATCTTAATAACCGGAATAACAGCTGTGTTTTCGATCTGTTTAATCAGTTCTTTCATACGAGATCCTCCTTAATATTCATATAACAAATTTTGGTAACGAGTCTTTTGGCAGATGCTCCGTCGTATTCCCCACGCTGCACCCATTCGCCGATTAAATTGCAAAGGATCTGGCGGAAATAGTCGTGGCGAGCGTACGATAAAAAGCTTCGCGAGTCGGTCAACATACCGTAGAAGCTACCGAGAGAAGCGTTTTCAGAGATCGTTTTGATCTCATCTTCAATGCCACGCTTATGATCACAGAACCACCACGCAGCACCGGCACGAACATTTGGGAACGCCGCTGTGATACAAGCGATCTGTGCGATATTTGCCTCGTTGAGCGAGTAGATCACGACCTTGGGAAGACCTGATCTTACGTTGATGGCATCTAACATACGGATAAGAGCATTCCCGTCTACCGTATTGCCGACGCAATCAACACCGCAATCGGCACCAAGCTGTTCGGCAAGAATAGAATTGGCGTTACGCACTACCGCTAAGTGCCACTGGGAAATCATGTTTTTTTCTTTGTACAATCCGTTAACGTAAACATATAGGTTTCCAATAAGACCGCCGTACTCGTCGTCGCTGATGAGTTTACCTGCCAAGATCGAACGGAAAACTTCGTTGCTTTCGGTATCATCAGCAATGCGGTTCGGGAACGTCGGGATGCCGACATCACTGCAACGGCAACCGTGATCCACAAAGAAATCCAAGCGATTAGCGATTGCCTGTTTTAGTGTTCGGAGATCCACCACCTCTACCCCACTGACCGCACTGAGCTTTTGAATGTAATCCACATACCCCTCTCTGCGCATCAACATCACATTATCCGTACGAAAGGATGGCAACACTCGAGTAGTAATGGTGGTGTCTGCCGCGATTCTCTCATGCCATGACAAATCGTCTATAATATCGTCCGTCGTGCAGATGATCGCCACATTTGACTGCGCAATGAGCTTGCGTGGAGACATGCCGGTCTTCGCAATATGCGCATTTGCCTCATCCCAAATCGCCTCGGCGCTCGCCTTGTTCAGCGGTGTATGTATACCGAAATACTTTGCCAATTCCATATGTGACCAATGATACAAAGGGTGACCGGCAGCAAATTCAAGCGCCTCGGCATATTTTAGAAATTTTTCTTTATAGCTCGTTTCCTTTCCGGTAATGTACGCTTCATCAATACCTGCGGTACGCATCAAACGCCATTTGTAATGATCACCGGAAAGCCAGATCTCACCGATGTTACTAAAAGGGTGATCTTCGTAGATTTCCTTTGGTGAAAGGTGGCAATGATAATCTACAATAGGAAGAGCTTTGGCGGTGCGATATAGTTTTTTTGACACCGAATTGGTGATAAATGCCATTTGCTTCATACGATCACTCCTTTAGAAATATTTTTGTATATGGTTAACTTTTTAAAAATTTATCCCTATAGTATATAGTGACAGAAATTCATCCATTTTGCAAGAAGTTTTCTGTTTTTAACAAAAATATTTTAAAAATATAAATTTTTTTTAAAAGGGATGCAAAGTGCGGAAAAATATGGTATGCTATTGTATAAGCCAATCTCATTTATTCTTAAATCATTAAGGAGGTATCCGCATTGGCAGCACATCATCAAACAAAAGGCGAAGTGTTAGGTCTTTTATCCTCTAATATGGAAACAGGTCTGACCACCGCACAAGTATCTGCACTTCAAGAAACACACGGTCCGAACAAATTGCAAGAAAAAAAGAAAAAAACGATGGCTCAGCGCTTCTTTGATCAATTCAAGGACGTTATGATCATTATTCTTATTTTGGCTGCGATCATCTCGGCGGTCATTGCCGTATCCGAGGGGCTCAAGACCGGTCATTGGGGCGAGCTCTTCGAACCGGGATTGATCGTTCTCATCGTCATTTTGAACGCCGTTATGGGTGTGATGCAGGAAAGCAAGGCAGAAAAAGCTTTGGATGCACTGAAAAGTATGTCAGCACCTCATGCGCGCGTCATTCGCAACGGCGTGGAGTGCGTGATTGATGCCGCTGATTTGGTGCCCGGTGATATCATCCGCCTGGAAGCGGGCGATTTTATTCCCGCTGACGCACGATTGTTGCACAGCGCCGGATTAAAATCCGAAGAAGCTGCGCTCACCGGCGAGTCGGTCCCATCCGAAAAGGATGCCGATGCGATCGTTGCCGAAGACGCACCGCTGGGTGATCGTACCAACATGGTATTTTCCGGTTGTAGTGTTACTTACGGCACTGCTACCGCTATCGTGACCGCCACCGGCATGAATACCGAAATGGGTAAGATCGCCAACCTCCTTGACAGCGAAGAAGAGGGACAGACCCCCCTGCAAGAAAAGTTGGCACAACTCGGCAAGTATTTAGGTTTCGTGGCGCTCGCGGCGTGTGCGATCGTGTTTGTAATCGGCTTGCTAAACCAGCAAAACCCGCTCGATATGTTTATGGTCGCCGTATCTCTTGCCGTTTCCGCCATTCCCGAAGGGTTGCCGGCAATCGTGACGATTGTCTTATCCATCGGTGTTCAGCGCATGGTCAAACGCAACGCGCTCATTCGCCGTTTGCCCGCCGTGGAAACGCTGGGCAGTGCGTCGGTTATTTGCTCGGATAAAACCGGTACTTTGACGCAAAACCGCATGACCTTGGTGAAAGCTTACGTCGACGGCGCAGCAGAATTGGAACAAATCAACAATGCTAACAGCGATGCTGTAAAACAGTTGTTGACTTACGGTACCCTCTGCTGCGACGGATCCGTTATATTCGAAAACGGTGAAGAAAAGCATATCGGTGATCCCACCGAAACCGCCATCGTGCTCGCTGCGCACAAAAACGCTTTACCCAAAGATGAGCTCAATAAATCCTATCCCCGCCTGGCGGAGATTCCATTTGATTCCGATCGCAAGCTGATGACCACCGTCAACCAAATCGACGGCAAGAACATTGTCATCGTCAAAGGTGCTTTTGACATGATGGCACCTCGTTGTGTTGCGGGTGATCTGGAATCTGCTAAACAAATGACTGAATCCATGAGCGAGGATGCTCTGCGCGTGCTTGCCGTGGCGTATAAGGTAATCGATACCGTTCCCGCACAGCCCACGTCCGAGGAACTTGAAAACGGGCTTACCTTCATGGGCTTGGTCGGCATGATCGATCCTCCCCGCCCCGAAGCAAAAGAAGCAGTTGCCATCTGCCGCAAAGCAGGTATCAAACCTGTTATGATTACGGGCGACCATGTTGTCACCGCCTCCGCCATTGCCCGCGAGCTTGGCATTCTCGGTGAGGGCGACCGCGCGATCACGGGCGCCGAACTGGATGCAATGAGCGACGAAGAACTTGACGCCCAAGTCGAAAGCATTGCCGTGTACGCGCGTGTATCCCCCGAAAATAAGATCCGTATCGTTAAAGCATGGCAACGCAAGGGTCAGGTCGTCTCTATGACCGGTGACGGCGTGAACGATGCTCCTGCACTGAAAGCAGCCGACATCGGCTGCGCCATGGGTATCACCGGCACCGACGTTGCTAAGGGTGCCGCAGACATGACACTCACGGACGATAACTTTGCTACTATCGTAGATGCCGTCCACGAAGGTCGCGGTATTTATGCTAACATCAAAAAAGTTGTCGGATATCTGCTCGGCACAAATATTGGTGAAGTGATCACTGTTTTCGTCGCCACACTTCTGTGGGGTATTTCCCCGCTGGTATCCATGCAGTTGTTGTGGATCAACCTCGTTACCGACTCGCTGCCGGCTATCGCGCTTGGCATGGAGCCGGTGGAGGACGGCGTCATGAATCAAAAACCAAAACCGAAAAACGAAGGAATCTTCGCCAATGGGTTCGGAATCCGTATCGTGTTACAGGGCGTACTCTTTGCCGTACTGACGTTGGTTGCGTTCTGGATCGGTTGCGGTTGTGCTTCCATCGAAACCATTAAAAGCTTGGCTTCAACAGATCCCCTGCTGCACCGTGGCGAAACAATGGCGTTTATCGTGTTAGCACTCTGCCAAATCGTGCAGGCATTTAACATGCGTTCCGATAAATCGTTGTTTAAAGTCGGATTCTTCGGCAATAAGACATTGAACTTAGCAGCACTCGCGGCGTTCCTTCTGACCATGGCAGTCTGCTTGGTGCCCGGTGTCCAAGCGGCATTCGAACTGGAAGTTCTCAAACACTGGTATGACTATCTGATCTGCCTCGGTTTGGTATTTGTTCCTCTCGTCATCATGGAATTGGCAAAAGCCATCGGCTTGATCCGCTCAGATAAGTAACAAACAGCCGCCCAATGGGCGGCTGTTTTTAGCCCGCACGAAAGGGGTTTTCGCATGAAAAAGAGTACAAAAAACGCGTTGATCGCATCGGGTATTGTCGCAGGAACAGCAGCGATCGGTGCATTATATCACGTAACGATGCAAAAGCTAATGGATTTAGCACTCAAGCGCGATGAACCAAAAAATATTGATATGGAGCGCGGACGGAATCTGTTAATGGGCTCGTCGGCACTCTCGAATGTGATGAGTCGAATTATGGATTCTGCCGCTGCACTTGAACGGCGCGAATGCGAAACGATTACGATTAGGGCAAAGGATGGCGTAACGCTTGTCGGTCACTGGCGCACACCAGACCATCCCAAACGCGTGATCATCGCCATGCACGGTTGGCGTTCCTCTTGGTCACAAGATTTCGGTATGATCGCCGATTTTTGGTATGAGAACGACTGTGCCGTACTGTTTGCCGAACAACGCGGACAAGGTGAAAGCGGTGGCGAATACATGGGCTTTGGTCTCTTAGAACGCTATGATTGTTGTGATTGGACATCCTATATCAACGAGCGCATCGGTAGCAACCTTCCCATTTACCTGGTCGGTATCTCCATGGGAGCAACCACGGTATTGATGGCAACGGGCCTCACCTTGCCCGATACGGTACGCGGCGTTATCGCCGACTGCGGCTTCACCTCACCGAGTGCCATTTGGCGCCACGTTATTGAGAAAAACTTGCACCTCCCCTACGCACTGTACGGTGCCGCCGCCAGTGAGCTTTGCAAGCGCAAGATTCAATTCAAGTCAGATGAATACACGTGTATGGACGCCTTGCGGGAAAACACCGTGCCGGTTTTGTTCATACACGGAACGGATGATAAGTTTGTACCAATCGAAATGACGTACGAGAATTACAAAGCTACCACAGCCGAAAAACGGTTGTTTATCGTCCCCGGTGCCGATCACGGGCTCTCCTTTCTAACTGATCCCGAAGAATACAAAAATGGCGTAAAAGCATTTTGGAAAGACCTCGAAAACTAATTTTAAAAAGCCGAGGCAATTTTCAAAAAGAGTCTTGACAAACCGCCCGCCCGCGCGTATAATAGCATACGTTGCTTAGTTCAACTCAATATGCGGGTATGGCGGAATTGGCAGACGCGTTAGATTCAGGTTCTAATGGTCGCAAGGCTGTGCAGGTTCAAGTCCTGTTACCCGCACCAAGAAAAGCGGTACACCCAATGAGGTGTGCCGCTTTTGTTTTTTCACATGGTTATAAACTATATTATAAAACAATAAACCACAAAAAAGCGGTATCAGCATTTCTGCCGATACCGCTTTTATTCTTTTAACTTATTCTTCCGTTTTCTCTTTCTTGCCGGAAAGCATGACATTTGTTAAAATGCCAAGAATCAACGCGCAGGCGATCGAGGTAATGGTAACCTTACCGAAGGTAAGAGCCAAACCACCGATACCAGCAATCAGAATGACCGAAACGACAAACAAATTCTTGTTCTGTTCCAAATCAACCTTCTGAATCATCTTCAAGCCGGATACGGCAATAAAGCCATAGAGCGCCATACACACACCACCCATCACGCAGGAGGGAATGGAATTGACAAACGCCACAAACGGAGCCAGGAACGAAATCAAAATCGCGCCTACTGCCGCCACCACAATAGTCATAACGGAAGCATTACCGGTGATAGCAACGCAACCTACCGATTCACCGTATGTGGTGTTGGGACAACCGCCAAAGAAAGCGCCCGCCATTGAACCAACGCCGTCGCCAAGCAACGTTCTGTGCAGGCCGGGCTCTTCCAGAAGATCCTTTTCAATGATCGAAGAGATGTTCTTGTGGTCGGCAATATGTTCAGCAAACACAACAAAAGCAACCGGAACGTAGGCGGCAGCCAAGGTTGCAATATAGGTACCATCGATGTCTTTAAACCCTTTCAGTGCCGTTACAAAAGTAAATTCCGGGACGGTAATAAAGGTGTTCAGTGTAACACCGTCTGCTACCAAATTTTTGAGAGGCGTGAAATCGATAACCTTAAGCGCATCAATACCGGCAGCATCTCCGATGATGGTGAAAATTGTTGCTACTACATAACCGGCAAGAATACCGATAATAAACGGAGCCAACCGAACCATTTTTTTGCCGAAAGTCGAGCAGAGCATTGTCACTGCCAAGGTTACTAAACCGCACACAATAGCGATTTTCGAATCACCACCTGCAGGAGCAGTCTGCAGATCGCCAATTGCATTACCGGCAAGTGACAAACCGATAATGGTAACCGTGGGACCAATTACCACGGAAGGCATCAATTTATTAACCCAACCAACGCCTACTAACTTAACAACAATAGCAATAACAACGTACACCAGGCCTGCCAATACAGCACCGATGATCAAGCCGAGATAACCGGCCGCAGCGGAAACAGCACCGGCAAACGCAGCCGCCATTGAGCCCAAGAATGCAAAGGAAGAACCCAAAAACACAGGGCTTCTAAACTTCGTGAACAGTAAATACACCAACGTACCGACGCCGGCACCAAGCAATGCAGCGGCAGAACTCATCGCCGGCGCACCCTCCGGCATAGAACCGCCGTTATTGATAATAACAGGGACGACAAGTGTTGCTGCCATGATGGCGAGCAACTGTTGGAGCGCAAAGACTAAAATTTGCGGAAATTTCGGCCGATCCTCGACCTTGTAGATCAGTTGCATTAAAACCCCATCCTTTCAATATTAAAATTAAAAAAGACCTTGCCTCCGCAAGATCTCACTGTTCTTGTACCGCAACAAGTTGTGATGGTCTTGTCGGTAAGCACTATCCCTAGTATACACAGTACGACAAAATTCGTCAAGTTATTTTTATGATGAATTTTAAAAGATTAGGGTCATACTATTACGGGTGGTGAAACAATGGAAAAAAAGAATGAAAAGAGTAAAACACACGTTTCCGATCGCGTAAACGCAATAACGAACAGCATGGTGACCGAGGGGCGTGGTGAAATCTTATCGGATATCCTCGGCAGCTATACCGGCACGGCGCATGACGGTGGAGTTCCCGAACAGGATGCGGACGATCTGTAAAAAAAATCAAAATTTTGCAGAAATTGTCACACATGATTCGTGATAACGGACACACAATACTACTGCAAACGCAAGATGAATATCGGCGGCAACGCCAAAATCGTTTTGAGGAGTGTAACTGTATGTCCAGCAAGAACAGCATGGTCCCCGAGGCACGCGAAGGCCTCAACCGTTTCAAGATGGAAGCTGCCAACGAAGTTGGCGTGACTCTGAAACAGGGTTACAACGGCGATCTGACTGCGAAACAGGCCGGTTCCATCGGTGGCCAGATGGTCAAAAAGATGATCCAGCAGTACGAGAATAACCTGAAATAAATAAGGGTATTCAGTAAGCAAATGCCGCCGGAGGGCAATCGTTCTCCGGCGGCATTGTTTTCTCGGAGAATTTTTAAAAAAATCCGTTCAAATGCTTGACAAATATAAAAAAATGGGTATAATAAACACGTTCGGCATATTGCGGAATTGTGTAAAGGTAGCACGAGAGTCTCTGAATCTCTTTGTCTAGGTTCGATTCCTAGTTCCGCAGCCAAAGGCCCCGCCTTGTTTACAAGGTGGGGCCTTTTTCTTCTTAACAAAAAAATTCTTGAAACAGCAACGTGCTTAACCCCTGCAAAGAAACACCGCTCTGTACATATCGTACAGAGCGGTGTTTTGTTATTGCTGTGTAGTTGTCACAGGAGATTGTGCTTTCTTAAAAGCTTCTACATACGCGTCGATATTGGTTTTGCATGCAGCGTTGATCTCGGTAATCCCGTCACCAACCAACGCCATGGTACGGTCGTACGACCGTTGGGCAAAGATCACGTCCTCCTCTGCAACACCAAAGGCAGCCGACCAATCGCTAACCTTCTTATCAAGCGGGATGATGGTATAATCTTTTTGCTTACTGCCGTCGTTTCTCGCTTTGGAATAACACCAAGTCGGCAGCACATCAACACCGGACAAGAACACGGTGCCATCCTCATACCGTGCGAAATTGCATTGGAACAAAAGTCCGTCTTCGGTATGACCGTTGTCGTTGCAATTTTCGTCATGCTCGCCGTAATGTGAATCGTTATAGCGGCTCTTGACGTCGGCATATTTGCAGACACCGTAGTCTTGGAAATTACCACCTCTGTTTGCGGCATAACTGCCACCGTACATAGATTCAATCGTCTGATTGGACAAAATATTGCCCATGGAATACAGGCACACCGTTTGATTACCGTTTTCTGCAGTAATCAGCTCAAGCGGTTGTATCTTGTGCGGATGACCGCCAACGATCACGTCGACACCCATTTCGCACAGTTTCTTCGCCATGGTTGTTTGACTTTCCAGCGGTTTGATCTGATATTCACTGCCCCAGTGCAGGTACACGATGATCGCCTCTGCCCCTTCGGCACGCATGTTTGCCATCTGGGTTTCCATGTCTTTATAAAACGCGTCAAGATTTGCTGTGGAAAAATAGTTGACCAACGTTTGCTCGGAGGTAGCAGAGCCGTACGTATAGTTCACAAATCCGAGCTTAATACCGTTAACATCTTTGACTAAATATCGCTTATCCTGCGCGCTTCCGCGCAGACCGATATGATCAAGGTTGCGTTCGGCATAGGTGCTCTCGGTCAAAGCCAAACTGCTGCCGTTACTGACGTGGTTGTTAGCACACAATCCCAATGCATAGCCGGTATCCATCACCGTATCGATCAGCGAGGTAGGCACACGAAAGATCATTTCCCGCTGATAATAGTCGCTCTCCCCTTTGCCGATACCAAATTCCAAATTGATCGCGGAATAATCCAATGCGGTGACATAGGGTTTCATGTGTTTAAACATGGGCGCAAAATCATACACGCCGGAAGAAACTTTTGCCGACCGTAAAACCGGTGTGTGAATGAGAATATCTCCCGAACTACCCAAGGTGGCGGTGGCGGTCACGGCGGGCTCACGCGGACCGACCGTGGTGGTCACAGCGGTTTCTCCTCCACCGGAATGGTTGCGGATCGTATTGACAAGCAGCGCAATACCTCCGGCAATCACTGCCAGAATCAGCAAAAGCACCAACACGATCAACGCGCGGCGTGCGGCTTGTTTTCGTCTCTGTTGTCGGACATGCTTTCTGGGTGGCATGTGTCATCCATCCTTTGCGTTATCATTCTATTTTATTTTACAACAGCCCACCCGAATAGTCAACCTCCTCGTCACCATCCTTTTTATGATCGCATAGCATAACAATAGGACTTTCTGTAAGGAGCGATTTAAATGGAGACGCGAATGAGCTTGCATGAACTCGCGGTCGGGCAACGTGCGATCGTTGAGGCCTTACATATGACCGGCGGGATGCGCCGCCGTTTACTGGATATTGGATTAGTGGAACAAACAACCGTGGAGTGTGTCGGTAAAGCACCGAGCGGCGACCCGCTAGCATTTTGTATTCGCGGTGCCGTCATCGCATTGCGTAGTGAAGATTGCCGACGTATCGAGGTCAGGAGGTTATAAAATGGGACTAACAAACCGTTCGGTCGGGGCTCACGCGGTAGATCAAGGGCTCTGCGTACAGCGTACCGCCGACTATAATAAAGTCATTGCACTGGCGGGCAATCCCAACGTGGGGAAAAGCACCGTCTTTAACGGGCTGACCGGTATGCATCAGCACACCGGCAACTGGCCCGGGAAAACGGTATCCAATGCGCTGGGGCGTTGCCGCTTTGAAGAGGAAGGATATATCCTGGTAGACATTCCCGGCACTTACTCACTGATGGCACATTCTGCTGAAGAAGAGGTTGCTCGCAATTTCATTTGTTTCGGCGAGCCGGATGCTATCGTTGTGGTGTGTGATGCTACCTGTCTGGAACGCAATCTCAATCTGGTGTTGCAGACCGTTGAAACCGGCAGACGGGTAATCGTTTGCGTGAATTTGTTGGACGAAGCAAAGCGCAAAGGGATTGAGATCGATCTGGCTCTGTTGTCGAAACGCTTAAACGTACCGGTAATTGGGGTGGTTGCCCGCGACAAAAAAGATCTGCGGGGATTGCTTGGCACACTACATAAAGCGTTACAATCACAGCCCCCATCCTCCCCTCTCCCCGTCTTCTATCCGGTTGCGGTGGAAAGCGCTTTGGCACGTTTAGTGCCGTTGTTAGAAAACTATCCTTGCTGCAGTTTAAGCAATCGATTTATCGCCTTAAAATTGTTGGAACAGGACGACGCGTTAACAGAGGAAATAACGCGGCACCTCGGCCGTGATTTCTTGGAAGACGATGCCGTACAAGCGGCATTAGAGGAAGCACTTCGCGATTTGGAAACCGCGGGCTTAACATCCGACACAATCAAAGATCAACTGGTGGATGCCGTTGTCAAGACCGCTGAAAATCTCTGTCACGGCGTCGTGACATATCGTCACTCGAAATACGATGTCATTGACAGACGAATCGATCGCGTGGTCACCGGACGGCGTTTCGGGTATCCGTTAATGCTTGCTCTGCTCGCCGCCGTATTTTGGTTAACGATCAGCGGAGCAAACGTTCCGTCGCAATGGCTATCGACCGCTTTATTTTGGGTACAGGATCGGCTGTCTGACCTATTCCGTCTGCTGGAGGCGCCCGACTGGCTACACGGTGCAGTTGTGCTCGGTGCGTATCGCGTGCTTGCCTGGGTGGTATCGGTCATGTTACCGCCGATGGCGATCTTCTTCCCTCTTTTCACGTTGCTGGAAGACGTGGGATACCTGCCCCGCATCGCGTATAATCTGGACCACGTGTTCTTGCGATGTCGCGCGTGCGGAAAGCAAGCACTCACCATGTCGATGGGATTTGGGTGCAACGCCGCAGGCGTTGTCGGCGCACGAATCATCGATTCCCCGCGTGAGCGATTGCTCGCGATACTCACCAACAATTTTGTCCCTTGCAACGGTCGCTTTCCTACCCTCATCGCGGTGTTGACCATGTTTTTTATCGGCACAGCAGGAAACGCACTCGATTCAGTATTGGCGGCCCTATTACTTACCGCTTTGATAGTGGTTGGAATCCTCATCACCTTTGGTGTTACCAAACTGCTTTCTTGCACGATACTCAAAGGCGTCCCGTCGTCCTTCACACTGGAAATGCCGCCGTACCGCAAACCACAAATTGGGCGGGTCATCGTTCGTTCACTGTTTGATCGAACTTTGTTTGTATTAGGGCGAGCCGCCGCTGTTGCAGCACCCGCCGGTCTGCTCATTTGGATACTGGCAAACGTTACTGTCGGTGACGTCAGTCTTTTACATCACTGTGCAGCATTTCTGGACCCTTTCGCACGATTGATGGGACTTGACGGTGTCATTCTGATCGCCTTTATCTTGGGATTTCCTGCAAACGAGATTGTCGTGCCGATCATGATTATGACCTATATGGCAACGGGAAGTCTGACAGAACTTGAAAACCTCGGCGCAATGCACGAGCTTTTTGTGAATAACGGGTGGACTTGGCAGACGGCAGTGAGTATGCTGTTATTTACACTTTTACACTGGCCGTGTTCCACAACATTGATGACCGTAAAGAAGGAAACCGGCAGTGTAAAATGGACGATCCTTGCCTTCTTACTGCCCACTGTAATCGGAATACTCGGCTGCATGATATTTACCGCCCTTGTTGCATAAAAAAGACCGCCATACGGCGGCCTTTTTTGTTAGCATAACGGAATCAAAAGCATCGTGCGATCACGTAAGATTTCTTCGCTTAGATTGTTTTCTTTCATCAACGCGGTCGGCGAAGCATGCTCGGCCTTAGCGATCTCCCACAGTGAATCGCCGGCTTTGGCAAAGCAAACCTTCACCTGACAATTTTCCATTCCTTGTGCGCAAGGATGCGGAGCACTTTCATCCGCCTGCAGGGCGGTAACGACGAGGTGACTCTCGCAGATACTGGTTCGCCGGCAAACAAGCAGGCGGATCCGTAACTCAAGGCCATCGCCCGCTAAAGTATACTCCGTATCCAGCACATCAGCACTGACAGTGGTTTGATCACACGCATCGGCAATCGGAACACTCACATCCAACGGTCGTTCATAATACGATACCATACCGTTTGCGTCACGCCCAATCAGTTGTACCAACAACTGTCCGCCCAGCATGCCGTCCTGACAAGAAACGGTAACGACCTCACTCCACGCATCCACGATTTCGACAATGGCGCCATCCGGCAGCGGTAACGATTGCTGTACGGTGACGGTTTCCCGCGAGAGATTGGTAATGCAAGACGGCATAATGCGTTGTGTAGTCAGTGTTAGCGGATAGACGGTGTGGAACGCATCCGTTAACAAGTCACATACCTCTTGAACAAAGCAACGTAGCGACAGTATTGACTTCACACTGACGGACAACAAACGACTTTCTCCGTTCGGATTTTGAGAAAGACGAACGTCACACGAAACGATCTCGGCGTGACACTCGCAGAGCGTTTCTTCATTCAAACCCTCAACGTCCAGAATTTGACTAAACGGAATGCAGTGCTTCGCCTGACAAAGAGTACCGGCCACCGTATCGGTGGCATACACTGTTTTTAAGAGCAAGTCTCCCTTGATAACCGCCTTGCCCGACAATTGTTTACAATCGCTGATACAAATATGAGCTTCATTACGAACGATCGTTTCCGCCGGCACATCGGATTCCAGTTCCAGCACCTCGTTGATCGTGAATGGCTTTTCTGCGCTGCCGCCATCGGCAGTGCAGGTAATCTTGCACTCTTTTGTGTACAGATCACGTGCCTCGGCCGATTGTACAACCTCGGCATCCACACGGCTGGTGACAAGCAATTTTACACTAAATGCCCCGTGAACATCTACGCGGCGTGGGCTGGTAGCTCGACAATTAACATAGTTCGTCTTCGCACTCAACGCGACACGGTCTCCGGCCGAAAGATCTTTCACGGTAAACACGGATGTAAACGGCTGTGAATTTTCAAAACTGCGCACACATTTGCGCCCTTCGTCCAGGTACAGTACGTTCAAATATACCGTTCCATCAGCCATCACGCGGTCTCCGCTGATTTGATGCGATTGCACCACCGGTTTCATAGTGCATTTTAAGACGGCCGCGATATCCGGCAAAAAATCCGGAAGCATAAAGTCACAATCCACGGGACGCTCATCAAAATCATCGAAGATTGTTCCGGTCAGTCCGATCCTTCGCATGGTCGTTTGAAGTTCCATCCAACTCTCTCCTTTTTACGGCTTGTTCTATCTCACTATATTCCCGTCCCCACAAAAATATACCAAAAATACGGAGCGCACTCACAGTTGAGTGCGCTCCGTATGTATTAGGATGCAGGATACTCGGTTTTAGGTATTTTAAAGACCTTTCTTAAAATGCTGCCAAAAAATTTGGGACTCTTGACGATCACGATCTGCATGCAGTGTTCCTCCCTCAAAAAATTTAACAGCGAACCAACGAAAGGCCCGCCAACACCAGCGCCACCGCCGCCACGATCAGGATGAAACGAACGGGGAAAACAAGTGCCGACAACATGCCAAAACCGAATGCAGCAAAATATCCACCCGTACAATTGTTTCTTCTTCTCATAACGAACACTCCTTAAGCGGCGGTTGTATTAACAGCGTATTCAAAGAAAACAAAAGGGTGACAAAAAAAGACCGACAGCCAATGCTATCGGTCAAAAAATCATGTATTTTCCCATGGTTTGCGTACTTTCGCTTCGTTATACATGGCAACGTAGCTTTCATAACGAGACGAGGCAATCTTCCCTGCTTCTACCGCCTCACGAATCGCGCAATCCGGTTCGTGCACGTGGGAGCAACCCGAAAAACGGCATTTCCCAAAATAGGGCTCAAACTCACGGAAACAATCAAACAAGTCATCCTTATCGATCGGTTGCGTGCGTTCAATGTCTAACGCGGAAAACCCAGGGGTGTCCGCCAAATATCCACCGCCTGACAAGGGTAACAGTTCAACGGAACGTGTGGTATGTCGTCCGCGCCCTAATTTTTTACTAATCTCACCGGTTTCGCGACAAAGTGCGGGATCGATCAAATTGAGTAAACTGGACTTCCCAACGCCGGAATTGCCGGTAAACGCGGTGATCTTCCCCTGCAAAAACGTTGCCAGCGCCGCCGCAGATGCCGCATCCGTATTGGTCACCACAAACACCGGAAATCCGGCATTACGATAAATGGTTTCCAGTGCTTCGGTTTTCTCCAGATCGGATTTTGTAATCACCACAATCGGTTCAACGGCAACATCTTCCGCAATCGCAATCAATTTATCAAGCAACTGCAGATTCGGCTTCGGTTCCGTAACCGAGGCCACAATGGCTAAGCAGTCTAAATTGGCGACCGGCGGGCGCACCAACACGTTGCGGCGCGGTAGGATCTCTTCCAAAACCCCCGTACCGTTCGCTTGCACGGTAATGGTAACGCGATCACCGGAAAGCGGGGTAACCCCTTCGTTACGGAAAGCGCCGCGTGCCTTACATTCATAAACCGCGTCGGCGGTTTCTACGTAATAGAAACCGCCGATGCTCTGCAGGATCAACCCGCTTTTTTTCATGTCCGTCATCATCCCGCCGCAACTGTTGTGACGGTGGAAGACGTTAAGGCTTGCAGGTTGGGTTGCTCGATAATGGTAACCTCGCCTGTTTTGCCATTGACGGTATATTTTGCATAAGCGACGTAGTTGCCCTTGCCATGATCCGCAATGCGGATGGTTACGGCATAAGACTCCGATTTTTCACTCACCGTCACGTCTTTGACCTTTACTTCGTTCGGAAGCAACCCTGTAAAGGTATCTTTCAACTCGCCATTGACATAAACCTGCATATCGATCGGTGTTGCCATCTGTGAAGGCAATTGCACCTGCACTTTAACTTGAGCAAAGCCGGTGCTCACGCGCAATTTCACAGCCGTGCCGGGCACGGTCGGAGTATCTGCGGAAATGCTCTGCCAAACGACCGTATTTGCCGGAACACTCGAATCGTCAATGTAAGTGATGTCGGTTTCCACAACCGTGAAACCGGCGCCTTCCAACAACGCGATCGCTTGATCTTTGGAAATATTCGTCACGTCCGGCATTGCCACCGGATCTGCCGGAGTTTCACCGCTGCTAACCACCATCGTGATCTCAGAGCCGTAATTCATTTTATCCGGATACTCAGCGGGTGACAACGAGATAATGAAATCTACCGCCACCTCATCGCTGACATCCGTCGTGTACTTAACGACAAAGCCGGCGTTTTCGAGTGCCGCCTGCGCCGCATCGCGATGTTGACCCACTACGTTGGGAATCTGCACCAGATTGGGACCTTTACTGACGGTCAAAGTAATAGATTTGACGCCTTTTTTAACCGTGATACCCTCTTCCAACGATTGGTCAATAACCGTGCCGATCGGCTCATCGCTGTACTGCTCTTTTGCCGTTTCAAAGTTAAACCACTGCATGTACTCGGGGTTGCCGGAGATTTCTTCCAGCGTCATACCGACAAATTGCGGTACCTCGATCTGTTCAGAATCATTGTTAAGGAATTTGTTGCCTATCACGGTAAACACGAAAATGACTGCAATAAGCAAGAATGCACCGATGACGGCACACAGCACGGGAACGACCGGGAACGGCTTCTTGCCTTCGACTTCGTCCTGATCCTCTTCCGTGTGCACACGGCCCGATGTCTTTACGGAGTCGCCGCCGCGTACCTTGCTGATCGTATCCATATACCGCGTGGGACTTTCATCCACGAAATACTTATATTCAAAATGGATGCTGGGGTTTTTCTTAAACTCGTCAATGTCGTAAAGCATTTCTGCCGCAGACTGATACCGCTTGGAGGTATCCTTTTGCATCGCTTTGATGGTGATGTCCTCTAAGCCCTCGGGGATCGCCGCATTGATCTGACGAGGCGGCTGTGCTTCCGACTGCATCTGCATGATGGCTACCGAAACCGCACTATCGGCATCAAAAGGAAGCTTGCCCGTCAACATTTCGTACAGCATCACACCAACAGAATAAATATCTGCTTTTTCGTCTGTGATCTCGCCGCGCGCCTGCTCAGGGCTGATATAATGTACCGAACCGATCGCTTTGTCGGTGGAACGCGTCGCGCGAATATCTTGGCGAGAGAAACGTGCAATACCGAAATCGGCGACCTTGATGGTGCCGTCCGGAAGCAGCATGATGTTCTGGGGCTTAATATCGCGGTGAACAATCCCCTTGTCGTGCGCATGTTGCAACGCGCGCAAGATCTGCACCGTGAAATGTACCGCTTCCTTCCACTTGAACTCTGCTTGGCCCTCAATATATTCTTTCAGGGTAATGCCGTCGACATACTCCATGACGATATATTGCATTCTGTCACCAAAGCTGACGTCGTACACTTTGACGATGTTGGGATGCGACAGTATGGCAATTGCCTTAGACTCGTTTTTAAAACGGCGGGTAAACTCCTCGTTTTGGAGATATTCCTCCTTCAGGATCTTGACGGCAACGATACGGTTATCAATGTTATCATACGCCTTGTATACATACGCCATGCCGCCGACACCGATAATCTCTTTTATCTCATAGCGCCCGTCTAAACGCTTTCCGACATACTTATCCATCATCAATCCTCCTGTACCTTTTCCTGTCTGGTAATTGCAACGACCGTGATATTGTCACTGCCGCCCGCTAAATTCGCCGTGTTGATGAGCTTTTGAGGAATCTCTTCAAACGGGAACGTGCGAATAAGTGATTGCAACGTATCCGGCTCAACCATGTTGGAAAGACCGTCTGTGCAGATCAGCACGGTACCGTCCTCCGGGAACGGAAGAACCGTGAAATCGCATTTCGCCTCGTCTTCCACGCCGAGTGCGCGGGTAAGAAAATGCTTTTGCGGGTGAAAACGCGCTTGATCGGCGGTGATCTGTCCCTTTTCCACCATATCCTGAACGACAGAATGGTCGCGGGTGATCTGCTCAATGTCCGTGTGTGTCACCAGATAAGCACGGCTGTCGCCGACGTGGGCGATATACACGTCACGGCCATTGGCAATAACTGCCACGACCGTGGTACCCATCCCCCGCAAGGACTCATCCTCCACAGCTGCCTCAAAAACCTCTTGGTTGGCGGCCGAGATTGCCGATTCCAACAAACGTCTTACCACGGCAGATGTAGCATTTTCGCGGTATTCATCCACGATATGATCGGCAATGCAACGCATTGCAATCGCACTGGCAACGTTACCGCCGTTTGCGCCGCCCATACCGTCACATACGACGGCAAAGGCAGTGCCTGCGGTAAGCATGCCACAGACATAGGCATCCTGATTGCTGGGGCGAACACGACCCGCATGAGATGCACCTAACGTCCGCATGGCGATTCCTCCTCTCTCTTCTGACGGCGGAGCTGACCGCAGGATGCGTTAATATCTGCACCCAACGTACGTCGAACCGTAACGGTCAACCCACGCTGCTCCAAAATACGGGAAAACTGTTTTAATCTTTCGCCGGTACTGCGCCGATGTTCTTTGCCCTTAACTTCGTTTGCCGGAATTAAATTCACATGACAAAGCATACCGCGCAACCGTTTTGCGAGTTCCTCGGCGCAAGCATCACTATCGTTGACACCATGGATCATCGCATATTCAAAGGATATCCGTCGGCCGGTGGTATCCGCATAGCGACGACACGCCTCCAAAAGCTCCTCCACCGGATACCGACGGTTGATCGGCATCAGCCGTGAACGGATCTCGTTATTGGGGGCATGCAGGGACACCGACAAGGTCAACTGGAGATTCTCCTCCATTAACCGATAAATCTGATCTACTAAGCCACAAGTGGACAAGGATACGTGACGCATCCCGATATGCACCCCACCCGGCTCGGACAGCATTTTTAAAAAACGTAAAACGTTATCGTAATTGTCCAGCGGCTCACCCATGCCCATCAGCACAACCGACGATACGCGGATACCACGGTCACGCTGTGCGGTTTCGATCTGAGCGAGCATTTCCGCCGCCGAAAGGTTACGGGACAACCCGCCCATACCGGTAGCACAAAAGGAACAACCCATACGGCAACCAACCTGCGTGGACAAGCACTGCGACCACCCGTGACGATAACTCATCAAAACGGATTCCACCGTTTCACCGTCTGATAATTCAAACAGATACTTGGTAGTTTCATCAAGCTGTGACTGCCATTTTTGCAGGATCGTCACGCCGGGGATGAAAAACTCTGTTTTCAACTGTTCACGTAAGGCAAGCGGCAAATTGGTCATCTCATCAAACGACGAGCAACCGCTATCCAGCCACCCGGCAATCTGTTTGCCGCGAAACGCGGGATATCCCATCTTGACGATGCGTTCCGTGATCTGTTCGGTTGTAAGGGATTTTAAATCCTCCGGCATCGGACAGACACCTCATTTTTTCTCAAAACCGGCGATAAAGAAGCCGTCGGTCTTATGGATATGCGGAAATAACGTAAGGATATGCGAGGGTGTTTCCCCCAACGCCTCAAAACAAGTTGAGACAGGAAGAACGCGCGGAGAAAACTCTGTATGTTCGCTTAAAAAGCGTTCTGCAATCTGCTCGTTTTCTGCAGGATTGAGCGTGCAGGTGGAATATTGCAACACACCGCCTGCTTTCACGAGCTCTGCACTGCGTTCGAGGATCGCGTACTGCAATGCGGGCAACTCCTTGAGTTCCCCAAGCGACTTATAGCGGATCTCCGGTTTTCGGCGGATCACGCCAAGTCCCGAGCACGGCACGTCACAGATTACACGATCAAAGGCACCTTGAAGCGGTTCGGGGCACGGGGTCGATGCATCACGCACCGCCGTGTCTAACATGGTAATGCCAAGCTGTTGGGCGCGACGCTCGATGATTTCGCATTTGTGCGAATAGACGTCGCAGGAAAGAAGTCGACCCTTGTTTTGCATCGTCTGTGCGACCGTGAAGCTCTTACCGCCCGGTGCCGCGCAAACATCCGCCACAGTTTCACCCGGTTGTGCGTTTAAAGCAAGGCACACATATTGCGAGGCCTTATCTTGATAATAATAGCAGTTTTTGTCCACCAATTCAAGTTTATTTCCCAAATACCCGCATTTTAACTCAAAACAATGCGGTACATCGGGCTCAATTTGGTGACTAATCCCGATATTTTGCAACGTTTTGGAAAATTCTTCATCGGTGGTACGCAGGGTATTCACCCGCACGTATGATTCGGGAATGTCGTTGATATGCTCTACCAACGCCATCATTCGCTCCTCGCCATATGCCTTACGCCAAAATTCGATCAGCTCCATCGGGCAGGAATGAAGCACCGATAACGCGGTATCTCCTGTCGGCAGATCGTCAAACCAAGTGTCACGGCGACGCAGGATCCCACGCAAAACACCGTTAACAAAGCCGGAAGCGTTCCCCTGCTTTAGACGACGCACCCCCGAAACGGCTTCATTCACCGCAGCTGATGGCGGGATTTTGTCCATATATAACAGCTGATACACAGCAACGCGCAACGTTTCAAGCACCAACGGGTGCAGCTTGCGAAGCGGAATGGAGGACGCGTGTTCCAGTACATAGTCGATGGTAATGCGCCGTTCAATCACACCGTAAAACAACCGCGAAGCAAAGGCACGGTCTTTGGCGGACAACTCCTCGGTATTAAGAAGCTCGTCCAGCACAATATTGGAATAGCGCTTTTCGCGGTGCAAGCCGCTAAGTGCTTTGCAAACCACTGTACGAGCATCAAGTGCCATGCGTTATTCCTCCGAAAAGCAAGTGTCGAGTGGGATCGGGTGACCGCGGAAAAAGTCATCTGCCGCCATCCGTTTGCCACCCTCGCCCTGCACTTCTAATAAAACGAGCGAAGTGCCCTCACCGCAAGAGACCGTAAACGGCTTAGTAGCAATCACACGATTGGGCTCGGCATCACACGGTGCACCAATGCACGTGCGATGAATCTTTAGCATTTTACCGCCTACCTTAGCGGTAGCGGTCGGCCACGGATTTAAGCCGCGCACCTGGTTGTGCAATATAGCGGCAGGTTTGGTGAAATCCATTGCACACAAGCTTTTATCCAACATTGGAGCATAGTTGCTTGTCCCTGTCTGCGGAGTACGTGTGAGCGTGCCGTTTTCCAGGGCTTTCAACGTATCTGACAGCAGTTCGGCACCCTGCATGGATAAAGCATCGTGCAATTCGCCCGCAGTCATGTTCTCCGTGATCGGGCAATGAGATTTTAACAGCATATCACCGGTGTCTAAGCCCACATCCATATACATCGTGGTGACACCGGATTCCGCCTCGCCGTTTAAAACCGCCCATTGAATGGGTGCGGCACCGCGATACCGCGGCAACAGTGATGCGTGTACGTTAATACAGCCGTACGGCGGCATATCCAGCACCGCCTGCGGCAGAATTTTGCCATACGCTACTACAACGATGACATCCGCATGTTGGCGACGCAGTTCTTCCTGCACTGCCTCATCTTTTAACGTTGTCGGCTGATACACCGGGATTCCGTGTTCAAGCGCGCACGCTTTAACGGGCGGCGGCATGAGCTTCTGCCCTCTGCCACGCGGTTTATCACCTTGTGTCACGACAAGCGAAACGGTATGTCCGTCCTCAATCAATTGGGTTAAGCACGGAACGGCAAATTCCGGTGTCCCCATAAAAATTACATTCATTTCGGCTCTCCTACTCGGTCCAAGAACACGATACCGTCCAGATGATCGGTTTCGTGGCAGATGCAACGCGCCATCAGATCTTCGCCCGTCATGATATACCATTTACCAAAGCGATCCTGTGCTTTAAACTTAACGCGTTTTGGACGAGTGACGTCGTCCCATTGATTCGGGAAAGACAAGCAGCCCTCCTGCCCCGTCTGCTTACCGTGCGTACTGATGATTTCGGGGTTAACGGCTTCGATCACACCGTCACCGAGATCCATCACAAATACACGGCGCAATACACCAACTTGCGGGCCCGCCAAGCCGACGCCCTCGGCTTGATGCATAGTGTCTGCCATATCGTCAAGCAACTGCCATAAACGCTCGTTAAACTCGGTTACAGGACGGCAAACCTTGCGCAGAGCAGGATCATCATTTTTGAGAATATTGCGAATGGCCATGCGGTCATCTCCTTATAAAATCATTGCCGGATTGATGTCGGCATACACCGTGACGCCCTTGCTCTCCGGCAAAGAAGCAAACGCCCCAAGCAACTCGGCAATCAAGGCACGAGTGCGCGAATTATTGGTAAGTTTGAGAATGAGTTTATAGCGATATTTTCCCGCCACGCGCGCCACCGTTGCCGGAGTGGGATCCAAAGCAATCAGCGGAATTCCATCATAATCGGGATGCGATGCCGTTTGCCGCAGAAGAGCTAAAAATCGCGTGGCAGCGGCCTTTACCGCTCTCTCATCTGCGCCGACAAAGCCAAACATACCGATATCGGCAAACGGCGGATATTTCATCAGTTTACGTGCGGCGATCTCCACCTCGTAAAAAGCTGGATAATCTTGTTTTGCTGACAAATCAATCACGTAGTGTTCCGGTGCGGTTGTTTGAATGATGGCTTTACCGGGTGTATCGCGACGGCCCGCTCGGCCAATGACCTGAGTGAGCAAGGAAAACGCCGTTTCGAACGAGCGATAATCCTCGGCATATAACGCTTGGTCCGCCGACAACACACCGACAAGCGATACGTTCGGGAAATCCAGTCCCTTTGCCACCATCTGCGTACCGATCATCACCTGATACTGCCCCTCGGCAAACGCACGGAATTTTTCCTCGTATGCAAAACGGGACATCGTACTGTCTGTATCCATGCGCAGAATACGAATATTGGGGAACAACTGAGCCAGTTCCTCCTCCACTCGTTGTGTACCCATACCGGAATAGCGCACTTTATCCGAGCCACATTCGGGACAACGCACCGTGGGTGGCTGCGTGTGACCGCAATAATGGCATATCAGTTTGTCGCTTGCACGGTGATAGGTCAGTGAAATACTACAGGATGGACAGGTCATGATTTTGCCGCAGGAACGGCAGGAAAGAAACGTATGATATCCGCGCCGATTTAGCAGGAGGATCGCTTGCTTTCCCTGCTCAAAACAGTGGGCGAGTTCTTGCTTTAGCGTTTCACTGAACAAGGAAAGTCCGGATTCCTCGCGCATATCGACCACCTGCACCTGCGGGAGCAGGGCCTCTCCGTAGCGACCTTTGATGGTGTGCAAGGAATAGCGACCACCAATTGCTGCTTGGTAGCTTTCCACGCTCGGCGTAGCCGACGTTAAAAGAAGCAGTGCCTTGTGATAGTGGCAACGGAACTTAGCGACATCCCGTGCGTGATATCGCGGAGTATTTTCCGATTTATACGTGTGCTCCTGCTCCTCGTCCATGATGATAATGCCAAGGCGAGAGAGTGGAGCAAAGACCGCCGAGCGAGTGCCGACAACGATATCCGCCTCACCCCGTCGAATGCGTTTCCATTCATCCATCCGCTCGCCGACCGACAAACCGCTGTGCAACACGGCAACGCGATTACCATACCGACGCAAAAACAGTTCCATGGTTTGCGGGGTAAGTGAAATTTCGGGAACCAGCACCAAGGCCTGCTTGCCATCGGCGATGACTGTGTCAATCAGTTTGATATACACCTGCGTTTTACCGCTACCGGTAACACCGTACAAGAGCGCGCACGCTGCATCGGGCTGTTCATAACGAGCTTTCAACCCCTCAAAAGCGGTCTGTTGTTCTGCATTGAGATCAATCGTGTCCGGACGCGGCGACCTTGCAGCAAACGGCGAACGAAGGATTTCCTGCTCGTAACATTCTATCAGTTGTTTTTTCTCTAAAGCCGACAAAACGGCACCGGTCACACCGGCGAGGTAGCACAACTCCTTGACGGATGCTGTACCGACCTCCTCCAGCAGGGCCAATACCGATCGTTGTTTGGGGCTGATACGCATCTCGCGCATAGCCGTTTCAAGTTCTTCCGACGGCACGATAAGCCGTGCCATACGGCGGGTGGCATCCCCCGTGCGACGAGAAGTATCCTCGCCACGGGTAAACCATCCCTTTTTCACCATCCGTTCCGGCAGTTTATCTGCGTCGGTCAACCCCGCACAGCTGAGCAGCTTATCACCCGCAATACCGCCAGGGGAACGCGCTGACATTGTACACGCAAGGGCATACAATGCCGCCTCATCAGATGACATTGTTTGTTTTTCCTGTTCAGAGAGCGATTGTACCGGTCGGTATACCGGTTTAACGTTCCAGTATAAACCGGTCGGCAGCATGGCGCGCACCGCATCAAACACGGTGCAGAAGGTACGTTCCTTCATCCACTGCGTCAATGCCATTAATTCTTCACTTAACAGCGGCTGTTCATCGAGCACCGCCATCACCGGTTTGAGCGTTTCTGCTTGTTCCGGCGCGACGTGTTCCATTTCCATGACAATTCCCTGCCGAAAGCGGTTACCTTTTCCAAAAGGCACCAACACGCGGCAACCCGTCACAAGCTCCGTCAGATCCGGTGTGACGCGGTAACTGTACAGCTTATCGAAATGAAACGCCGTTTGTTCCACTGCTACTTTTGCCACAGCGGTCTGCGTCATACCGGCTCCTCCCTAACTGTGATAGTGTCAGATTAGTCGTTGGAAGCGACCATCTTATAATCGCCCTCGGTAAAATCCAAGATCGCCATGCTCACCGGTTTTTCGGTCAACACAACGCCGTTATCCTCTGCGTCCTGCGCAATGCTGCGGGCACGCTTGGCAACACCAATAACCACCGCGTAGCGGCTGTTTTTACCCTTCAATTGTTCGATATCGGTCGGTTTCAACATAACTTTTCCTCCTATGTATATGTTACTGCGAAATTTTTTTGTATTTTTCGGTTTCGATGATGGTGTTGAGCCGATCAAAGGCAGCATCCACCTCATCGTTTAAAACGGTATACTGATAACGGTCAATATATTTAAGTTCACTTTTGGCAGCCGCCATACGCGCTTTTATCCACGTTTCTTCCTCGGTGCCGCGACCGCGCAAGCGTCGCTCTAATTCATCTAACGAAGGAACCGTCAAAAAGATTGAAACGTAGTCCTCACAGCGCTCCATCACCTGCAAAGCACCTTGCACGTCGATTTCCAAAATGACGTTCCGACCCGCTTTGAGATGTTCCTCAACGGCGGCACGCGGTGTACCGTAATAATTCCCGCTGTACTGCGCGTATTCGAGCAGCTCGTCATTTTTGATCATGCGCTCCACTTCTTCACGGGTCTTAAAGAAGTAATGAAAGCCGTCAATCTCACCCGGACGCGGAGCACGCGTGGTGACCGACACGGAAAGAACGGTATCGGTGCGCTGCTCTAAAAGTTTTGCCACCAACGTTCCCTTGCCGCAACCCGACGGACCGGAGAAAACGATCAGTAAACCGGGTGCGGAATCAATCGCCATGATCGAATTCCTCCTCATCGTCTTCAAAACGGTTTGCCACCGTTTCCGGCTGTACCGCCGATAAAATAACGTGCTCACTGTCAGTAATAAGCACCGCGCGAGTACGGCGTCCATACGTGGCATCAATCAACGTTCCGCGATCTTTTGCGTCTTGAATAATACGCTTGATCGGAGCCGATTCAGGGCTGACGATCGCCACCAGACGACCAGCCGCAACCATGTTACCGAAACCTATGTTAATTAGGCGCATAGTGAAACCCTCCCGCTGTTACTCAATGTTTTGAATCTGTTCGCGGATTTTTTCAATCTCGGCTTTCATATCCACAACCACCTGCGCCAATTGCAGATCGGATGCTTTGGAGCCAATGGTATTGGTCTCACGATTGATCTCCTGCACCAGAAAATCGAGTTTTCTGCCTACCGGCTCATCGCTGTTGACCAAATCCTGAAGTTGATCCAAATGGCTGCGCAAACGAACAGTTTCTTCTGCTGTGGCGATCTTATCGGCAAAGATTGCCGCTTCCGTCAACAAGCGTTGTTCATCCACCGTTGCCGTCCCCAGCAGTTCACGCATGCGGGCTTCTACCTTTTCCATGTGCTCTCGCACCGTCTGCGGTGAACGTTCCTCTACCGCAGAAACCGCATGTAAAAGTGTTTCGCGGCGGCTGAGAACATCCTCACGCATCCGCACGCCTTCCAACTCACGCATCGCCACAAATTTTTCCAGCGCTACGGCCGCCACCTGCTGCACAGCATTCCAAATCTCTTGCTCGTCAGTTTCAGTCTTACGAACAACGAGTACGTCCGGAAAACGAGCAATGTTCATAACCGACGCATCGTTGCGAAGATCAAGTTCTTTTTCCAGTTCGCCTAAGGCGTCATAGTATGCCTGTGCCAGTGGTACGTTTACCTCCACGACACTGTCGGCTTGCTCCACCGCATCCAGCGACACGTAAACATCCACTTTTCCACGGGAAATTTCTTGTTGTAAATACGATTTCAGCTTATCGTCCAAAAAACCGCAGGTGCGCGGCAAACGGGACGAATATTCAAAGTAACGATGATTGACGGACTTTAGTTCCACCGTCACGTCCCATCCGTTCACAACTGCCTGATGACGACCGTAACCGGTCATACTGCGTATCATAAAAACACCTCTTTATAAAGCGCGTATATCCGAGAGCCCATTTTAAGGGCTCTCGGATAGTGTGTAGCATTAGACAGGATGCACCTGTTGTTCTTCATTCAGATGCTTGCCGTCAATGTGATATTTTTTGTTGCGACGGTTTTCAAAGAACTTGACCGCAACCTGACCAAACTGTGCGTAGCTGAGCACGTCTTCTTCCTGCTCATACCACTCTTTCATTTCGTCACGCAACTTATCCAGCTCCGGCTCCAAACGGTCCGCCGGACGGCAAGTGATAGGTTCTTCGTCGCCAATGATCTTTTTGACAAATTCGGGGTCGATCGGTGCAGGTGTCGCGCCGTATTCGCCGCGCACCAAACCCTTAAACTCTTTGGTAACCATCTTATAACGCTCGCCACCGATAACGTTGAATACCGCCTGCGTACCTACGATTTGGGACGAGGGGGTAACGAGCGGCGGATAACCGGCATCCGCGCGCACACGCGGAACTTCCATCAGCACTTCTTCCAGCTGATCTTCTCTGCCCGCCTGTTTAAGCTGACTGACCAGATTGGACAACATTCCGCCGGGAACCTGATAAATCAATGCGTTGGTATCAACTTCCAACATCTTCGGGTTAAGCTGACCGTTTTCAAGATATTTTTTGCGCAGGCCGGCAAAGTAACTGCTGACCTCTTTGAGCTTCACAAGATCCAACCCGGTATCGTATTCCGTGCCCGCCAAAGCCGCTACCATGGACTCGGTTGCCGGATGGGAAGTGCCCATCGAAAGCGGAGAGAGTGCGGTATCGATAACGGAAGCACCCGCCTCAACACCCTTCATCAGCACCATATCCGCGATGCCTGCCGTAGCATGAGAGTGCAACTGCACCGGAATGGAAACCGCGTTCTTGATTTCCTTGACCAGCGTATAAGTGTCATACGGAACAAGCAAACCTGCCATATCCTTAATGCAGATGGAATCCGCGCCGGTTTCTTCAAGCTGCTTGGCATATTTTACAAAATGCTCAACATTGTGCACCGGACCGGTGGTATAACTCACCGCGACCTGCACGTGCGCGCCTTTTTCTTTCTTAGCGGCCTTGATGGAGGTTTCCAGGTTGCGAATATCGTTTAGCGCATCAAAAATGCGGATCACATCGATACCGTTCGCCACGGATTTTTGTACAAAATACTCCACAACGTCGTCCGCATAATGGCGATAACCAAGCATGTTCTGACCACGGAATAACATTTGCAGAGGAGTCTTGGGCATATGCTTTTTCAAAATGCGTAAACGCTCCCACGGATCCTCATTCAAAAAACGAAGGCAGGAATCAAACGTCGCGCCACCCCAGCACTCCAAAGAATGGTAACCGACGTCGTCTAACAATTCCAGTGCGGGCAACATTTCCTCTGTCGTCATACGGGTAGCTATCAGCGACTGATGCGCGTCACGCAGGATGGTTTCGGTAATGCCAACCTTTGCCATGGTGATCCTTCCTTTCCCGAATTATTGCAGAGATACGAGCAGCGTGCCGGAATCGACACTATCGCCTTTGTTAACATGGACACCGGCAACGACACCGTCGCGAGGAGCCATGATCTCGTTTTCCATTTTCATGGCTTCAAGCACGAGCAATACGTCGCCGGATTTAACCGACTGACCGGCCGAAACCACAACGTTGACGATAGTACCCGGCATGGGAGCGGAAACCGTCTCGGTGCCGGCAGCAGGTGCCGGAGCAGCAGGAGCAGCCGCCGGAGCGGGAGCCGCAGCGGGTGCAGCGGCAGGTGCAGGAGCAGCAGCCGGAGCCGGAGCGGCAACAGAAGCGACAACAGGTGCCGCGCCGCCAACTTCTTCAACTTGTACGTCATAGGCCTTGCCGTTGACGGTGATGTTAAAACGTTTCATAGTATTAATCCTTCCTTTCACATTCAGGCAAGAGCCCATTATAAGCGGATATTCGCATGTTTCTTCGGTAATTTGCTGACACGCTTCCCTGACAGCATCTCGAACATTGCGGCAACGCACTCACGCGTGGCTTCGGGTGTCACGAGATCTGTAACAGCGCCCTGCGCAGCCGCCGTTTCAGCGTTGCAACAGGTCTTGCGATATTCCTCAGCAAGCGCCTCACGGTCTTTCGCGGGATCGTTCATTTCACTCAAGCGATCTTTCCACACAATGTGGATAGCGGTTTCGGGAGCAAGCGGTGAAACGGAGGCATCCGGCCACGCAAGCACCGCATCCGCACCGGCAAATTTACCGGCAACGGCAACGTACACAGCGCCATAAGCTTTACCGGTGATCAACGTCACCTTGGCGGTTGTTGCTTCTGCATACGCTTGCGTGATTTTGGAAGCACATTTGAGCCCCTTAAAACCGGCCGCATCCACAACGGTAAGCACCGGCAACGAGAAACTATCGCACAGCCGCATAAAGCGCGCGGCACGTGATGCGGCACAGCAAGCGATCGGGTCACCGGTCAGCGTGATGATACCGCAGGCAGCACCGTTGATACGGGCAAATGCCGCAACGTCATCCTCATACAGTTTAAAGAGCGAACCGGCATCTGCTACGATTGCCGTAGCATCAGCGCCGTCAACAGCCGCAGGAGCCACCGTTTCAAATAGCGGAGCAACCGCTAAATTGTTAGAAGGCAAATAAGATAAGAGTTCGCGCGCTTTGGCAATAGCTTCGTCTGCGGTGTCTGCACTGACGTCGGCGTTACTGCTCTCATCACCAACGTTTAAGTAATAATCTGCATCCTTGACAGCGATCACTACGTCGGCAGCCGCCGCAATTAAAGCGGACGAACCCACACAAGCGCCAAGCACGACAGCAACCTGCGGTACAACGCCGGACAGATCGTTTGCCGCGCTCAGAATTTCCGCGATTGCATCCATCGCATCAATACCCTCGCCTAAACGCGCGCCGTCACTGTCAAACAAGCCGACAACGGGTGCGCCGTTCTGTGCAGCCAGACGGTATATAGTTTTAATTTTGGCGGCGTGTGCTTTGCCGACAGCACCGCTGCAAACCGTGCGGTCTTGTGCAAAGGCATATACCGGAGACTCGTTCACCAAACCATAACCGCCGACAACCGGAACGGGTTCTCCCCCATCCTTCATCAAGCGATCGATCTCAACAAACGTTCCCGAGTCGAAAAACTGTTCCAGACGCATAAGCGCCGCGGACGCTTGCTTGCTCATATCGTTTAACCTCCATACGGCAGATTCTGCTAAAAAAGCCAATCCTGCGCCATGATAATTATTGAGTACAGTATACCGTATTTTGCCAAAAATAACAAGGTTTTTCCTTATAAAAAAGGAAAGAATTTGTCTTTTTATGTTCAGTTTTCGTCAAGCACCGTGGCAACCGCTGCAAGGACGCATAAAAAAGTCGGGGATAAAAATAGTATACGCTTCATTCTCCTTAACAAAACCAAGTCGTTCCAGCAGCCCGAAATGCGCCGTGTTGCGGCACACCGCCGTGATCGCAAGAGCGTTAACACCGGCATTAAGCGCTGCACGCACCAACAACTCCTCCAACGGTTCTTCCTTGGAATACAAAGAAACGAGCTCAATCGTATCGCGGTCAATGGTATACAGCACGTAGCCGAGTTCCTCTCCCGCGCGGGACATATTCATCGCACACACCTCGGCGGTAATGCCGGCGCGCTTTGCTAATTCTTCGGTTTTCGCCTTATCGGCGGGATGCACTTCGACCATAATTTCCTTGTCCCTTTCCGTTTTTGATATACTTGGCGGCGATCTTCTCGTTGACTTGCGCCGCCATCAGCAACGCGCGCACTTCCTTTGGATCCAGCGGTCGCCATTTGCCGAGCGGCAACATTCCCAGTTTAACCGTGCCGATTGCCGTTCGTTTCAGGCGAACAACCTCGAGCCCCAAAGCTTCGCACATTTTGCGAATCTGACGGTTTCTGCCTTCGTATAAGACGATTTCCAGCACGGTGCGCGCCGGAGAATCGGGTGTTGCTTTTTCCTCAGTCACGATTGCCGCCTCCGCAGGCAGGGTCTTTTTACCATCGATCAATATTCCCTGCTCAAACTGCGACAACTGCTCTTCCGTGACTTCTGCCCTCACCGTCACGCGGTAACGTTTCGGTACGTGCGTGGTCGGATGCATCATCGCATTGGAAAATGCGCCGTCGTTGGTAAAAAGCAGTAACCCCTCGGAGTCCTTGTCCAACCGACCGATAGGATACACCCGCACCCCTACGTCGCGCACCAGATCGGCAACGCATTTGCGACCATTTTCGTCACTCAAGGTGGTGATATACCCGCGCGGCTTGTGCAACATTAAATACACAAGTTCCGGCGGCGCATCAATGCGTTTGCCGCGCACGGTGATAACGTCACGGCGATCGTCCGCCTTGTCCCCGATTTTAGCAGGGTGCCCGTTAACGCGAACGTGCCCCTGTTCAATCAGTTCTTCCGCCTTACGGCGTGAAGCCACGCCGCGGTCGGCGAGTATCTTTTGCAATCGTGTTAAAGCCATAGTATTACTCCAGTATTGCGGTCAGCAAAGCATGCAGCTGACGCTTCCATTTTTTGAAAAATCCCAGCGGTGCTCTCTCGGCTACCGCATGTTCGGCTGTAATCGGTATTTCACGCAACACCGATCCGTTTAATTCGTAAACAATTGTTCCAAGCGGTTCTCCCGCTTCAAGCGGTGCCCATGTAAAACGCGGCAATTCCACGCGACAGGTAACCGCTGTCGACTCACCCTTGAGGAAAGTGATGGCTTCGGGAGTTTCAGCCCGCAAGGAAACCGACGGCACCGTACCGCCACACACCGACAACGGCGGTAGTTCGGGCAACGCAAGTGATACGGATTCGGTCTTGGAAAAGCCGTATTCGTATAATGCGATATGATCGTTCCAATAATCGCCGCCGTTCAAAGTAGCAACCACCAGTGTCACGCCGTCACGCTGTGCCGCCGAAACTAAGCATCGCCCCGATCGTTTGGTGAAACCGGTTTTGAGACCGACGGCAGGTTCATACAACGACAACAGCCGATTGTGATTCGAGAGCGTCACCGGATTGCCCGAAACCGTAACGGTTGCTTGCTTGTCAGCACATATCGCCGCCAGATCCGGTGATTTCAAAACCGCCGCGCCGAGCAACGCCATGTCCCGTGCAGTGGAACCATGTTCCCCTTCGTCCAACCCCGATGGAGTGACGAACAAAGAGCGTGTCATGCCAAGTGCCTTTGCCTTAGCGTTCATCCGTTTGGCAAACGAGGGCAATGAGCCCGCGCTCAATAAGGCAACAGCGTTCGCCGCATCATTGCCCGAAGACAACAGCATACCGGTAAGCAGATCGCGCACCGTAAGGGTATCTCCGCCGCGCAAGCCCATCGACGAGCCCTCCACCAACACCGCGGTTTCCGGAATCGTTACGGTCGCCCCCATCGGTAAACAGTCAGCGGCAACCAGGGCTGTCATCAGTTTTGTCGTGCTTGCCATCGGGCGCTTGGTATCCGGATCTTTTGCATATAATACGCGGCCGCTGTCCGGCTCATACACAACCGCCGACAGCGACGACAACGGTATGGATTCCGCCATTACCGAACACGGCAACAGCAACAAAAGTATGCAAGCAACGGCGAGTCCTCGTTTGAGCATAATGCGACACCTACCTCGCTATCAATGGTATGCGAGGCAACTGCCGATTAGCCCTGCTTCTTCTCTTTGTTAAAAAATCCGCCGATACGATCCACTACATCAGGAATCATGTTGACGGCTTGATTGAGTGTATCCGGTGTAGAAACCATCGGCACCACGCGAACGTTGCCGCCCGTAACACACAAAAAGGCGATCGGAACAATGGTAATACCGGCACCGCCGCCACCACCGAATAACTCCTGCGTGCCTTTGGTGGGCAGATCGGATCCGCCGGAGGCAAACCCATACGAAACTCTCGAAACGGGAATCAAAGTCATGCCGTCCGCCAAGGTCATCGGCTCGCCAATGACAGTGTTGACGTCCACCATTTCTTTAATCTTGTCAATCGACAGGCCCATGAGATTCTGCACTTTGTTTTCCATATTGAAAAACCTCCTTTTGACGTTTGATGATCACACGATAACGAAAAGCCAACCAAATGGCGATCATAATAATACGAATCGGAATCACGTGGACGGTAACATCCGCCACTACTCGCCCCTCTTCAGCGAGAAAATCCGGTGTCACCGTGATCGCACGCTTTCGGATGCGCAGTACGGTTTGTTGCAACGCCGTGACGGCGGGATACAGCACCGCGCACACCTTACCGGTGGTTTCAGCGGTTTTTGCCGCATCCGAACCGGCGATATATAACTGCAAACAAAGCTTGTCCACCGTAATCGCGGCAAGTAAACGACGCGCCGCACCCGCGGCGAGCCGTGTCATTTCCTTGACGAGATGTAGCGTTGCACCGACGCCATCGGTTTTAAGCTGCTCGGCCGTTGAACGAAGCTTCGATGGCTTTGCTTTTTCATCGGTTGATTGCGGCACTTCCCCCTCGGAGGAGTAGCGAAAGATCGGTATCCCCCATACACGCACACACACGCGCAATTCGTCATTAAAGGTGAGCCGTACATACAACGGTACGATCAGCAACGCAAGCAGTAGAAGCAGGATACCGAGCAAGCAGTACCCGATAATCTCCCACACAACGATCACTCCTCGTTTTCGGTCGGTTCAGCCCGATCAATCACTTCTTCAAGTGTCGTTTCCACCATACGCGCCTGTTCTTCCTTTTGCGGAAGCGGCGGCAGTTCGTCCAGTTTGGACACTCCAAAACTGCGCAAAAACACGGGAGTCGTGCCGTACAAAAGCGGTTTTCCCGGCAGTTCCAGTCTGCCGCATTCCTCAATGAGGTTTTTTTGCACCAACCCTTGCATAACGGCGCTGCAATCCACACCGCGCACCTGCTCGACGAACGCTTTGGTGACCGGTTGATTGTAGGCAACGATCGCGAGCACCTCCATCGCCGCTTGTGACAACGGCGTGTTGCGGCGAATGTCCAGTGCGCGACGAATCAGATCACCGTATTCCTTGCGGGTACACAACTGATACTGCTCGTCCAACCGCACCATCATAATACCGCCGCCGCGGGTGTTGATCTCACTCATCAGATCACCTGCTAAGCGGTGGACGGTTTCCTCGTCCAATTCCAACAGTTCCGCCAAGCGATCGGCACCGATCGGCTCGCCGTTTGCAAACAGTATCGCCTCAATGGCGGCTTTGTATTCTTTAATTTCCATCGTTTGACTCTCCCTTGCCGAGCAACGTCACTTTTTGGTGTTCGCCTTCGCCGTCGACCAGAATACGTTTTCCCTTAATAAGTTCCAGTACCGCCAAAAAGGTGGCGACCAATTCCGATTTGTTTCGTGCCCCACCATATAGCGACTGGTAAGATACCGACTTGCCGACACGCAAGCGGCGCAACACAAAAATGATTTTAGAGGAGACCGATACGATCTTTTTCGCAACGATCGAATGAAACGCCTGCGGCGATGGCGGCAGCTTGCGCTGTCCTCGGCCGGCAGCGGCAAAATAGGCATCAAGCAGCACCGAAGCGGGATGTGTGCGGCGATACGTATAGTCCGGCTCTACCTCGGCCGGTTCACGCACAAACAAATCACCACCGATATACAGGGGTTGCATGCGGCGTGCCGCTTCTTGACACAACTGGTATTCGATCAATTCGCCCGACAACTGCTGGCGAAGATCGTCCCCTTCCTCGTGCTTCGGCAATAGCATGGCAGATTTGATCTGTACCAGACGCGCCGCCATATCCAAAAATTCCGTGGCGACCTCCATGTCAAGTTCCTGCATCGTCTGGATGGTACCAAGATATTGTTCAAGCAGCTCATGGATCGGAATATCGTAAATATTCAGTTTGTTCTTTTGCACCAGATAAAGAAGCAGGTCGAGAGGCCCTTCAAAATCCGGCAGCTTGTACGAAATTTCCATTTAAAAAACACAAACTTTCAAGAGTATTTGGTACACGCGGCTTGCCAAAAAATTGATCGGCGTACTTAAAGCACCGGTTGCCAACAAAATAATAAGCAGAATACGAATCTGATGTTCGTGCTGTGCCATCCAAAACGCCCACCGTGACGGTAAGATCGCGCTGAAAATGCGTGAACCGTCAAGCGGCGGAATCGGTAGCAAGTTAAATACAGCCAAACCAATGTTGATCGGAGCGACAATGTTGACAAGTGTCGCACCGACCATCAGCACTGCGCCCGATGCCGGAGCCAAAAACACCAACAACCGGAACAATAAGAGCACAAAGACTGCCATTAACAGATTAGAAAGAGGGCCCGCCAAGGCCACTAATGCCATGTCACGACGCGGGTTGCGGAAGTTACGCGGATTAACCGGCACGGGCTTGGCGTATCCGAAACCGAACAGCACAAGCATCAGCGTTCCCCACAGATCCAGATGTGCAAAGGGATTAAACGTTAAGCGCCCGTGCCAACGCGGGGTATCATCCCCCAGTTTGGTAGCCACCCACGCGTGTGCCAATTCGTGAACGGGCAGCATAACGAGGACCAGCAGAAGATAACTGACAATTGCCAATAACAGTTCTAAAAAACCGTAACCACCTTTTATGATGTCTAAAAGCACAAGGTGTTCCTCCTCGTTCACAAACTTATACAAAATATAGTATAGCGTATAACCCTATAAAATACAAGAATAAAAAACGCCCTTGCCACAGATTTTAGAATTTTTTTACAAGTTGGAAAAAAAGACTTGCATTTTCAAAAGAAATCTGCTAATATACTGCTGTTGCTTTATCAAAAGGAGGTGCAGAACATGGCTAAATGTGATTTCTGCGGCAAAAGTGTTACTTTCGGTATTCAGGTTTCCCACTCGCATCGTCGCTCGAACCGCACATGGAAACCCAACATCAAACGCGTCAAAGCTGTTGTAGACGGCTCGCCCAAAAGGGTTTACGCCTGCACCCGTTGCTTGCGTTCGGGTAAGGTTACCCGCGCTGTCTAATCCGAGAACACAAAACACGTAAGAAAAACTCCTGCTGAAATATTCAGCGGGAGATTTTTTTTACAATCTTGTTTTCATGCGCATTTCCGTATATAATGTAGACAAGAACTTTTCAAAGGAGAGGCATCAATATGAATATTTGGCATGACATTTCCGGCGAATGCATCCGCCCCGAGAATTTCACCGCCGTTATTGAGATTCCGAAAGGCGGCAAAAACAAATATGAAATGGATAAAGAAACCGGTTTACTGCGTCTGGATCGCGTCTTGTATACCGCCACGCATTATCCGGCTAATTACGGGTTCATCCCCCGCACGTTTGCGGACGACGGCGACCCGCTGGACGTGCTGGTCATGTGCCAAGAATCCATTGTACCAATGACGTTGGTACAATGCTACCCCATCGGCGTAGTCAAGATGGTGGACGGTGATGATATCGATGAAAAGATCATCGCCGTGCCCTTCCGCGACCCGTCTCTCTCTTGTTACAACGATATCAGCGAATTGCCCAAGCACACCTTTGACGAAATCCAACATTTCTTTACGGTGTATAAATCTTTGGAAGGAAAAAGCACGGTCGTCAAAGAAGTTTTGGGCAGAGAAGGAGCCATCGCCATCATCCAGCATTGTATTGAAGAATACCGTCGTTGCTACTGTGGCGAACGCTAAAGGGGTACTAAGGAATGTTAACAAACATGTACGGCAAAGAAAATCTGACAATGCTCACCGACTTTTATGAGTTGACCATGGCCAACGGGTTCTTCGAGAACGGACATGGTAACCAAATCACCTACTTTGATATGTTCTTCCGCAAGGTGCCGGACGGCGGCGGTGTAGCCATCATGGCAGGACTGGATCAAGTCATTCAGTATTTGAAAAACTTATCCTTTTCTGCCGAGGACATTGCCTATCTGCGCAGTAAAAAACTGTTCAGCGAGAAATTTCTGGAATATCTCGCGAATTTCAAATTCTGTTGCGACGTGTGGGCGATTCCCGAGGGCACGCCTATTTTCCCCCACGAACCCTTGATAACCGTACGCGGCCCGGCAATTCAAGCGCAGTTTGTGGAAACGATGATCCTGCTCGCCGTCAACCATCAATCCCTGATTGCCACTAAAACCAACCGCATCGTACGCGCGGCAAGCGGTCGTGCCGTGATGGAATTCGGCTCTCGCCGTGCGCAGGGCTTTAACGGCGCGGTATACGGTGCCAGAGCCGCCTATATCGGCGGTTGTGTCGGTACCGCCTGCGCGATCGCCGATCGAGAATTCGGCATCCCCGCACTCGGTACCATGGCGCACAGCTGGGTGCAATTGTTTGATAATGAATACGAAGCATTCAAGGCCTATGCACAAGTCTATCCGCAATCCTGCACGTTATTGGTTGACACCTACAACGTGCTGAAATCCGGTATCCCGAACGCTATTCGCGTTTTTAACGAGGTACTGGTACCGAACGGCTATCGTCCCAAAGGTATCCGCTTGGATTCCGGTGACATTACCTACCTTAGCAAAAAGGCGCGCAAAATGTTGGATGATGCCGGTTTCCCCGATTGCCAGATCTGCGCCTCTAACTCGTTGGACGAATACATCATTCGAGACATGATCTTGCAGGGCGCATGTGTGGATACCTTCGGTGTGGGCGAGCGGTTAATCACCGCCTCCAGCGACCCCGTCTTCGGCGGGGTATATAAACTCGCCGCTGTTGAAAAAGACGGCGTTATCACACCACGCATCAAGGTCAGCGAGAACGTCGCGAAGATCACCAACCCCGGCTTTAAAAAGGTATGGCGACTGTTTGACCGCGATTCCGGAAAAGCGATCGCCGACGTTATCACGATGCACGACGAGGTCATTGATGACACTAAGCCGTACGAGATCTTTGATCCCGAGCACGTCTGGAAACGCAAAACGATTGAAAACTTCATCGCAAAACCGCTGCAAGCCGAAATCTTCCGTGCAGGCGAATGTGTATACACCTCCCCGTCGGTTCAGAATATTCGCGAGCACTGCCGCCACCAAATGAATACCATTTGGGATGAGGTTCTGCGTTTTGAAAATCCCCACCGCTATTACGTGGACTTGTCGCAAGCATTGTGGGATGAAAAGCACAAGCTGCTCTCTCAACACGGACAATAACTGAAATAAAAATAACCTTTTTCTTGACAACGCCCGATCCAATATGATATAGTGGTTGAGCATTCCAAATTGCTGGTGTAGCTCAGCCGGTAGAGCAGCTGATTTGTAATCAGCAGGTCGGGGGTTCGAATCCGTCCACCAGCTCCAAAGCGAAGACCGTCTTCTTTGTAAGACGGTCTTTTTGCTATCCTGTTAAAATTTTATTAACCTTATTAAAATCGGTTGCAAGTTTGTCTTGTTTGCGGTACAATGATCTTATCACGTAGGAAAGTGTGAACACGGTTATGTTCTTTTACGAAGGTCAAAAATGCCCGGTGTGCGGCAACTTTTTCGGTGATCAGGACGATATTGTAACCTGCCCAGAATGCGGTGCACCGCACCACCGCGATTGCTGGAAAAAAGAAGGTCGCTGTCATTTTGCCGATCTTCACGGTACCGGAAAAGAATGGCACGAAGAACAACAGGTGCAGGCCAATGCACAAGCGACACCTAAAAAGCGTTGCTCGCGGTGCGGCTACGATAATCCGGAATTCTCGGAATTTTGTGCACGATGCGGTAAGGAACTGGATGCACCGGATTGGCAAACACAAAGCGCCGTACCGCCGACGCCCGAACGGCCGCCGGTCGGGCAATATACCCCGCCGCACGCCGGTGCTTATCCGCCATTTGGTCAGCAGCCATTCGGAGACCCGTACGGCGGCGTTCCGCGCAACGAAACCATTGACGGTGTACCGGTAGACACCGTGGTAAAACTGATTGGTCCGAACTCCGCTTATTATCTCCCCCGCTTTTACCGCATGACGCACGGCGGCTCAAAGGTCTCCTGGAACTGGTCAGCGTTTTTCTTTTCGTTCAACTGGCTTTTATACCGCAAAAACATTTTGTGGGGCATCCTTACTTTTATCGTGACTACGGTAGCAAGCTTTTTCAGCCAAACCGTTACAAACCAGTTAGATGGTATGCTGGGCGGCTCCGGTATGGAGGCCATGATGCAAGCGGCTGAAAAAATAATGGCTTCCGAGCAAGGAAAACTGTTGTGGAGCATCCTCTCGTTGCTTTCTTTAATTACATTGGCGGTGCGCATTCTCGTTGGGGTGTTTGGCAATTATCTGTACCTGCGTACGATCCTTAAAAAAGCCAAAAAACTTGAGGATGAAATTCTGACACCATATGACGAAGGGTTCCGAAAATCAGGCGGTGTCTCTTTCGCGCTCGCAATGGCACCGGAACTTTTGGTCTTGGTGTTATCCTATATTGCCTTTTTTGTTCTATCTATTTTGTGAGGAGTGTTTGTTATGTCAAATCGCGTTCGTAAAGCGGTCATCCCTGCAGCCGGTCTCGGCACGCGTGTGTTGCCGGCATCCAAAGCAATGCCCAAAGAGATGTTACCCATCGTGGACAAGCCGGCGATCCAATATATTGTGGAGGAGGCCGTCGCCGCCGGCATCACGGATATTCTGATCATCACTAACCGCGGCAAAGGCATCATTGAGGATCATTTTGATCACAGCATTGAGCTCGAGCAACGCTTAGCGGCAAGCGGACGGGATGAAACGCTCGCTGAGCTTAATCGTATCACCGATCTTGCTAACATCACCTTTATCCGCCAGAAGGAAACCAAGGGATTGGGCCATGCGGTAAACTGTGCCCGTTCTTTCGTCGGGGATGAGCCGTTTGCGGTATTGTACGGTGATGACGTCATCATCGGTGACGATCCTGCCTGTGGCCAATTGTGCCGTGCATACGAGGAATACGGCAAGGGCGTTGTCGGCATGAAGGAAGTAACCGCCGAGCAGATTCAGAAATATTCCAGTTTGGCAGTAGCTCCGTTGCGTGATAACATCTACGCGGTATCGGATATGATCGAAAAACCAAAACCAGACGAGATTTTATCCTTGTATTCCATTTTAGGTCGTTGCGTGCTTCCGCCGGAGATTTTCGACATCTTGGACAAAACGCCTCCCGGAGCCGGCGGTGAGATCCAGCTCACCGATGCCATGGTAACACTGGCACGTACCACCGGTATGACCGGTGTGGATTTCACCGGTGTTCGCTATGACATGGGCAACAAGCTTGGTATCCTACAAGCCACCTGCGAGGTAGCTTTGAAACATCCCGAAGTCGGCACCGACTTTGCGGCATACCTCAAAGAACTTGTCAAGTCTTTATAAAGTGTAAAACGTTGAGCCCCGCACAGCCGTGCGGGGCTCATAATTTTTAAGTTGGGAGCATACACTATCCCACAAGGAGATGATCGTATGACTCGACGAAAAATCGATTGGAAAGTGTTATTGTTCTTTTTGGTATACACCTATGCTCTGGCAGGAATCGGTGCTTTACTCGGCGGAAGTTTTGATATTAAAACGCTCAACGCTCCTCCCTTAGCACCGCCTGCTTGGCTCTTCCCCGTGGCATGGACAATTTTGTACACACTGATGGCGATCGCGGCATACTTGGTGTTTGTCAGCAACGATCTCGACCGCGGTCCCGCGTTACGACTGTATCTTTTGCAAGTGGCGATCAACGCGTTATGGTCATTTGTCTTCTTCCGATTGGAATGGCGTTTGTTTGCTTTCTTTTGGCTGTTGCTGCTCATCGCCGTCGTGGTGTTGACCATGGTAGCGTTTCGAAAGATCAACCGCACTGCATTTCGCTTGCTCATCCCCTATCTTGTATGGCTTTTGTTTGCGGCGTATTTGAATCTCGGGTACTATTTGCTCAATCGATAAAAAAGCGAGTCGCACGATGTGCGACTCGCTTTTTCTTATAATTGATATTGTGTTTGATATTCTGCGAAAAGTGTGCGGAATTCGTTGTCGTCGGTCTTCACCGCATTCAGATATTCGTGCGTTTGGAAACTGTCGTGACCAAGCTCGATGATCGCTACCGCGATATTAGAGCAGTGATCAGAAATACGCTCGTAGTTATTCAGCATATCCGACAGAATAAAGCCAAGTTCAATCGTACATTCACCGGCACGCAAACGTTCAATATGTCGCACCTTGATTTCGGCACTGAGCAGGTCAATGATCTGCTCAAGCGGCTCCACTCGTTTGGCTTTCTCCACATCGTCGTTCACAAACGCTTCGACGGTCAACTGCATGATATCGTGGATTGCTTTTGACAGCACACCGAGCTCGCGCTGAGCATCTTCCGAGAAATGAATCTGTTTGTTGTGGATCTCTTCAGCACCGTCTAACAGATTGAGGGCATGGTCACCCAAACGCTCAAAATCACCGATGGTGTGTAAGAGTTTCGATACTTTACGGCTATCGCTGTCGGACAATTCTTTACCGGAAAGTTTGACTAAATAGGTGCCCAGCTCATCCTCATAGCGATCTAGGTAATCCTCCGATTCGCGGATCGCATCTGCATCTTTGCCAACATAGTTCTCAATCATGTCAATAGATGAAAGCAAGGTCGTCTGTGCCAACTCCGCCATTTTAACGGTCAGGTTGTTACACTCCGAAGCTGCAAAGGAAGGTGTCGATAGCAAGCGTTCGTCCAAGAAACGGGGCTGTGATGTCTTATCTTTACCGCGACCGCGAACAAGCATATTCGCCAGTTTGACAAGTTGTTTAGAGAAGGGCATTAACACGATGGTAACGAACACGTTAAAGATCGTGTGCACCAACGCGATGCTCCACGGCTCAATATTATCATTCATAAACCCAAACGGGGAAATGGCGTGAATGCCATAGAATAACACCAAGCAAAGTGTCGTACCAATGATATTAAATGACAAGTGAATCGCTGCAACTTTTTTCGCATTCTTACTAACGCCGATACTCGAGATAAGTGCCGTCACACAGGTACCGATATTTTGACCCATGATGATCGGGATCGCCATGCCGTAGCTGATACCGCCCGTCAGCGATAAGGCCTGCAAAATGCCAACGGAAGCTGCCGAGCTTTGAATAATACCCGTAAACAGCGCACCGACCAATACACCGAGAACAGGGTTGTTAAAGGCAGTCAAAATACTTGCGAACTCGGGACTATCCGCCAACGGTGCCATGGAATCCTTCATCAGCTCCATGCCAAACATTAAAACGGCAAAACCAAGGCAAATGTTGCCGATGCTCTTTTTCGAGTCCTTTTTCGATAGCATCGTTAGTAAAATACCCGCAAGTGCAATCAGCGGGGAAAAATTCTCCGGCTTTAACAGATTAATAAAAACATTACCGGAATCAATACCCGAAAGACTCAAAATCCAAGCGGTTAGTGTTGTCCCGATATTGGACCCCATGATAACGCCGACGGTTTGCGAAATATCCATGATTCCCGAGTTGACCAATCCGACAAGCATAACCGTCAGTGCCGACGAGGATTGAATAGCAATCGTGATACCCGCGCCGAGTGCTAAACTGGAAAACGCATTAGAGGTCATCCGTTTAAGAGCCGTTTCTAAACGACCACCGGCTAATTTTTCCAAGCCGCCCGACATGACGTTCATACCATACAGAAAAAACGCCAGACCACCCAGCAGTGTAAAAATTGAGAAAACCGTCATGTTTTGTTACTCCTTTTCGTTTGTATTTCCAAAAAGAGCATCAGCCCAAACCAATAAATGGCATGGGATGATGCTCCGCTTTTACGTATTTTTAATAATGACCGAGCCAACGCACTCGGCGGCGTGCTCGCAGGCATCCGCGCACGCTTCAAAACTCTCATAAATTTTACGCCACGAAACAGTTTCCAACACATCCGTTGCGTTGAGGGTCAGATCACGCATGGCGGTAATAAACAATTTATCACACGCCTCTTCAACGCTGTTAAGATCAATAACCAACGTGCGAACCTTTTTTGAACGTTTGAAATTCTCAAACTCCTGCATGATATCGGATAAGTAGTCACACGCTTTAACGAGTTCTTTAGCAAAAACGATGGCATCGGGGAGTACCGTTTTGATATCGTAAATATAAAACCGCTGTAGGATCTCCTCAAGCAGATCGGTCACATCGTCCAACTCACGGCTGAGCATATCCAGATCTTCGCGATCCACAGGCGTCACAAACGCTTTGGCAAGTGCCTCGGACATTTCGTGTTTGACACCGTCTGCCCCATGCTCATATTCATGCATGACCGAAAGCTTGTCCTCTAATTGCTCATGATCGTATTGTTCCAAACACTGAACCAAATACGACGCAGCTTTTTTAGAAAACTCCGTACTTGCAACAAAGTTATCAAAATAAAACTTATCGCCCTTTGCCATACGTTAACATCCTTTCTATTATCTAAATATAACCATAAACAACTTCGTCATTAAGAATCCTACCAAACCACAACCCGGGAAGGTAAGTACCCACGTTAACACCATTTCTTTCACAACGCCAAAATTAATGGCTGACACGCGCTTGACCGCCCCGACGCCCATGATGGATGTCGTTTTCGCATGAGTGGTGGACACCGGCAAGCTGAACACCGAGCAAAACAGCAGTGACAGAGCCGCGGCAATATCCGCCGAAAAGCCCTGGTATTTTTCCAGTTTCACCATGTCCATGCCGACGGATTTGATGATCTTTTTGCCGCCCATTGCCGTACCTGCCGCCATAATCACCGAGCAAAGTAGCATCAGCCAAAGGTAATCACCCGCAATATCCAGATCCTTCGGCAACGCCAGCCCCTGTGACATATACACACACAAGAGAATAACACCCATAAACTTTTGGCCGTCCTGCGCACCGTGCATGAACGCCATGGAGGCGGCACCCGCAATCTGAGCACCTTTGAAAAATGGTTCGGTCTTGGGCCGATTTGCCCGGTAAAACAAGGCAGTAACACCCTTACAAACCAAAAAGCCCATACCGAATCCAAGGATAACCGAAATAAAGATACCGTATACAACCTTGATCCATTCGTTGCCGTTCACACCCGCAAAACTGCCGTGCAAGGCAATCGCACTACCGGTAAGCCCTGCAATCAATGCGTGGCTTTCACTCGTCGGAATACCGAAGACCCATGCCAACGTCGCCCACAGCACAATCGCGAACAACGCCGCACTAAGCGCGATGATTGCAAGATCGGGATCACCGCCAAAATCCACCATTTTTGTAATGGTTTCGGCTACGGTGGCATTGATCATCGTCATCACAAACACACCAAGGAAATTGAACACCGCCGCCATCAGTATTGCGGCGCGGGGAGACATACAGCGCGTTACCACACAAGTGGCGATAGCATTCGGTGCATCTGTCCAACCGTTGACCAAAATAACACCGAGCGTTAACAAAACCGCAATAAACAACAACGGATTTGCTGTCATCTGATTCCAAAACTCCAATGCTGAACCCATACGTCTCTCCCTTTCTTAAGATAATCTCCAACTTATTCCATGATACAGTATAGCAGTTGACAAATCATAAGTAAAATAGTATAATCTGATAAAGTTTATAAGAATTTTATTATGATTCGAGGGGTAACATGACGATACGGCATTTACGAATCTTTGTGAGCGTATGCGAACATAACAGCGTGACACGTGCAGCGGAAGCGTTATATATGGCACAACCGACCGTGTCACATTGTATTGCGGAAATGGAAAAACAGTACAATGTGGAATTATTTGAGCGAATTAACCAACGATTGGTACTCACCGATATTGGAAAAGAATTGTTCATGAAAGGCAAGGAAATTCTTGCCGAATTTGAAGAGTTTGAGAACTTGGCGGAATCCCGCGGGAAAAGCCCGCGCGTACGTATTGGATCCGCACTCACGCTGGGACAAACAGTTATTCCGCAGTTTATGCAGTCGTTACGTGACAGTGGACTGAATATTCGCCCTAACATCGTCATTAAACCGTCGGTTGCCATTCAACGGGAACTGGAACGCGGCAATCTGGATTTTGCCATTTTGGACGGCGAGATCACCTCTCCGTATTTGAAGGCACAACCGTTTAAAGACGAAAAATTGGTGGCGGTAGCTCATCGCGATTTTGATGTTCCCCACTCCCTCAACTTAAAACAGTTCGTCAAATATCCGCTTTTGTTGCGTGAGCAAGGCAACCTTGCGCGTGACTACTTGGAAAAACTGGTCCACGATCACAATTTGAGCGTGCATCCAACCATCGATTCAGTAAACAATCAAGTGCTGATCACTGCCGCCCTCTCAAAACTCGGTATTGCCTTTTTGCCTGACAGCGTGGTTTGCGACTATTTGGAACAGCAAGAACTCAAGCAAATCGCCGTGCAAGATCTGGATGCGATCCGTACCGACTATATAGTAATTCACAAAAACAAAAAACTGAACGCTTTACAACAACAAGCGTTCGATATTTTAAAAAGTATGTAGACTCAACCAATAGTATGTGTATTTTTAACTCATCTTCCTCTATACTGAATACGAAAGGAGGCACTCCATGGATCAAGTGAAAATCGGAAAGTTGATTTCCGAATGTCGAAAAAGCGTCAACTTAACACAAATGCAGTTGGCAGAGAAACTGGGAATCACCGATCGCGCCGTATCGAAATGGGAAACCGGTAAAGCAATGCCTGATACTTCGATCATGCTTGAACTCTGTGATGTTCTTGGCATCAGTGTAAACGAATTATTAAGTGGGGAGAAAATCAATATGGAAAATAACAATCAGAAAAACGAACAGCTTTTGCTTGATATGGCGAAGGAATTAGAGAGGAAAAACAAAACGATTTGGTCTTCTATGTGGGCAATTATGATTGTAAGTATAATAGCCCTACTTGCAGGTCTCTTTATTGCTGCATTTTTAATTCCCGAAGGAGTGTGGCAGCTTGTCACAATTCTTGGTGTTTGCGTTGTGTTTTTACTACCGTGTTTCTATGCATTGAAACTTGAAGTCAGCGTAGGTGCTTACAAGTGCAAAAATTGCGGTCACGAGATTGTGCCTACCTATACGCAGGCACTTAATGCGATGCATGCGGGAACTACCCGTTACTTAAAATGTCCCAAATGCAACAAGCGTACGTGGTGCAAAAAAGTTATAAAGAAATAAATCTTGAATAAAGTGAAAAAATGCTATGAGCAACGTTGCTCATAGCATTTTTTGTTTATCAATTTATCGTCCGCTTTAATGCGGCTACCGTTTCGACGTGCGCCGTTCGTGGGAACATATCGACGGGTGTGACACGTACCGTCCGATACCCGCGCTCCGAAAACCGTTTTAAATCGCGGGCAAGTGTAGCGGGATCGCAAGAGACGTATACGATCCTATCGGGTGCCATGCGGCTGACTGTATCGATCAAGCTTTCGTCGCAACCCTTGCGCGGCGGATCCACGATCACCACGTCGGGACGAACACCCTCGCATTCGAGTTGTGCAGCAGCTTTTGAGGCGTCTGCGGCAATAAAGCGCGCATTTGTCACGGCGTTTACCTGCGCGTTCAAGCGAGCATCCTCCACCGCCGGCTCAACAACCTCAACACCGATCAATGCTTTTGCTTTGTCGGCCATCGACAAACCGATGGTGCCGGTACCGCAATACAGATCGAGCACGGTTTCCTCGCCGGTCAAGGCGGCTTCCTCGGCTGCTTTTTGATACAACCGCTCCGCCTGATCACGGTTCACTTGGTAAAAGGATAACGGCGACAAACGAAAGGTCATACCGCACAAAATATCGGTAATATACGGCTTGCCGTATAAAGCAAACGACGTATCGCCGAGCACCACGTTCGTATCGCGGCGGTTGAGATTTACCATGACCGACTTGAGCGTCGGCAAGGCATCTTTCAGGGCATTTACCAACCAATCAGTTTGCGGCAATTTCCCCGAAGTGCACACAAGGCACACCATAAGTTCCCCGCTCGCCGTACCTTGTCGTATGTAAACATGGCGCAAAAGTCCCGTGTTGGTCTTTTCATCGTATAAAGAGACGTTTGCTTCTTTGATCCATGCCTCTACAACCTGCAAAACGGTTTCAAAGCAGCTCGGCTGTAACAAACAATCGCGCTGATCGATGATACGATGACTGCGGGCGGCGTAAAACCCGATCTTCGCCCCGTTCTCCCCCACGCCGACGGGGTATTGCGCTTTGTTGCGGTAACGTTCGGGTGACTCACACCCCATAATCGGCTCGGGAACAAGCGTCAATCCGCCGATACGGGTAAGAGCATCGGCTACTCGCTGCCACTTATATTGTAATTCTGCCTCGTACGTCACGTGGCAGTAGGTACACCCACCGCATTTGCCGAATGCGGCACATGAAACGGTTTCCGCGCGGTCGTTTGAGGGGGTAACCAGTTCGTCCACAATACCGAATGCCATCGTCTTTTGCACCTTGACGATACGGCAGCGGATCACGTCGCCAACGGCGGTAAACGGCACAAACACCGTCATACCGTCTTCGGCGCGACCGATGCCGTTCCCCTCCGCACTCATGGCGGTGATAGTCAGGTCAATGATCTGATTTTTTGAAAGCATCGGTCTCACCCCTTATTTAGAAATCAAACAATGTCATTTGACTGGATGCCGGCAAATCACCCAATGCACCGAGTTGGCGCAAAGATTCCATCACCGCACTACTGATGCCTGCACGGTCTTGGATTTCTTCGCAAGAAATATATTCGCCATCTTCTTTTGCCTTCATCAGCGATTCGGCGGCGGCGTTACCAAGACCCTTGACCGCCGTAAACGGCATACGGATCTTACCGTCTTCCATTAAGAATTTATACGAATGGGATTTATACAGGTCAACCGGTAAAAACTCCACGCCGCGTTGCATCGCTTCGTAAATCACGTGCAAGGTTTCTGCCTGTGCCTGATCCTTGGCGGTTGCCTCTTTTTTATCCTTCATGCGCAACGTATCCATCAAATGCTTAACGGCTTCTTTGCCTGCCTGCACCGGCTCGGCATCAAAATCTTCTCCGCGACCCGTGAAATACGCCGCATAGTATGCTGCCGGACGATGCACCTTGTACCACGCCACGCGCAGTGCCGCAATACAGTATGCCGCCGCATGCGCTTTCGGGAACATATACTTGATCTTGAGGCAGGAATCGATGTACCACTGCGGAACACCGTGCTCTTTCATCGCAGCAAAATGTTCTTCTGTCAGCAGTTTTGTCGCATTACCTTTACGCACGATCTCCATGATCTTAAATGCCATTTTGGGTTCAAGCCCCTTATGCATCAAGTAAGTCATGATGTTGTCACGCGTACCGATAACCTCAGAAATCGTACAAGTGCCTGCTTTGATGAGTTCTTGTGCGTTGCCGAGCCACACGTCCGTACCGTGGGACAGACCCGAAATCTGCAGCAGATCGGCAAATTTGGTGGGACGGCAATCCAAAAGCATCTGACGAACAAAGCCCGTTCCCATTTCAGGGATCGAGAGCGTACCCGTTTCGCAATCAATGTCTTCTGCCGTTACGCCAAGCGGCTCGGGCGAAGTAAACAGCTTGTACACCTCGGGATCCGACATGGGAACGTCCATGACGTTAATACCGCTGTATTCTTCCAAATACTTATAGATCGTCGGAATAACGTGACCGAGGTTATCCAGCTTTAAGATCGTATCGTGAATAGAATGGAAATCGAAATGCGTGGTGATGATATCCGAACCGGCATCGTCAGCCGGATGCTGTGCGGGACAGAAATCTTCAATAACATATTCGCTCGGCACGACCACCATGCCGCCGGGATGCTGACCGGTCGTACGCTTGATACCGGTACAACCGGTCGCCAGACGTGCAACCTCCGCTTCGCTAAGGGCGAGCCCGCGCTCCTCCGCATATTTCTTAACATAACCGTAAGCAGTCTTATCTGCCACGGTCGAGATGGTACCGGCTTTGAACACGTGGCTGCTGCCGAACAGTTCAACGGTATATTTGTGTGCGTTGGACTGATATTCACTGGCAAAGTTTAAGTCAATATCCGGCTGTTTATCGCCGTCAAAACCGAGGAAGGTCTCGAACGGGATTTCATGGCCGTCACGGGCATACGGCGTGCCGCATTTCGGGCAATTTTTGTCGGGCAAGTCAAAGCCGGAACCATACGAGCCGTCTGTAATAAATTCGGAATGTTTACAGTTGGGACAACGATAATGAGGCGGCAACGGGTTTACTTCTGAAATCCCTGCCATACTCGCCGCAAACGACGAACCGACCGAACCACGCGAACCGACCAAATAACCGTGGTCTACCGAATCCTGCACCAATTTTTGCGCGATCATATACATGACCGCGAACCCGTTGTTAATGATGGAATTCAGTTCTTTCTCCAAGCGATCCGCAACCAATTGGGGTACAGGATCACCGTACAGCTCCTTAGCACGATTCCAGGTGATCTCACGCAGTTGCTCCTCCGCCCCGTCAATGTGCGGCGGGTAATTGCCTTTCGGGATCGGCAACAGATCGTCGATGCTTTCCGCAATACGGCGCGGATTTTCCACCACGATCTCGTATGCCTTTTCGGGCGGTAAATAGGTAAATTCATCCAGCATTTCCTGTGTGGTACGGAAATACAAAGGCGCTTGCATATCAGCATCCGCGTAGCCCTGCCCCGCCTGCAAAATACGGCGGTAGACCTCGTCTTCGGGATCCAGGAAATGCACGTCGCACGTTGCACAGACAGGGATACTCAATTCCTCACCTAAACGAATCACCGTGCGGTTAAACTCGCGCAGTTGTTCCTCGTTTTGCACCATACCATTGCGCAACATAAATTTGTTGTTACCGATCGGCTGAATCTCCAGGAAATCATAAAACCGTGCCATTTCACACAGCTCGTCCCACGGACGGTTTTCAAGAATGGCTTGGAACAATTCGCCCTGCTCACACGCACTGCCGATAAGCAACCCTTCACGCAGTTCCATAAGCTTGTCCTTGCTGATGCGAGGACGTTTGTAATAGTTATCCAAATGCGAGAAAGAAATCAATTTATAGAGGTTTTTCAAACCAATTTGGTTTTTAGCAAGGATCAGCTGATGATAGCGTTTGGAATCTTTCCCGCTCGGTAAGACTGTGCCGTCCTCATCGACCGAGCGCTCTTCATTAACGTAATACGCTTCCATGCCGTACAGCACTTTGATGTCGTGCCCGGCTTCGCGCGCTTTTCCTACCGCTTTCATCGCATCGGGGAACGCCTGCGCCACACCATGGTCAG
>JAFSCE010000034.1 GCA_017436915.1 Clostridia bacterium | reverse complement strand
TATTAACGGATCTTTCGATCCGTCAACACCATTCTTCAGAGCTGTTCGTTAGCTCTCTCAGACGCTCTAGCGTCTCTCGTTACGTCAATCTCTCAATTGACCGGATTCAATGAATCTTAATTAACGGGTAGTGTGTTTCTTTCTTGTTTGCATTGTTTAATTTTCAAGGTCCTTGTGCTGCCCTTTTTTGCGACAGCTTTGCTATAATACCACTACCATCCCACTTTGTCAACAGTTTTTTTAGGGTTTTTGAGAAATTTTTTAAGATTTTTTTGCGAAGATAAAAAAAGGCGGCAAACGCCACGCATTTGCCGCCTTATATAGGGTGTTTACCCAACCGTTTCGTGATCAATGGTAATCTCGTAACGCAACGTTTCAAGCGGATCGTCCGCGATCGATACGTACTCCGGTTTGATGTACATGGTGATTTCGTTAGTGCCGCCTGCCACCACCACAAAATCCTCACGCATGCTCTCGCTTTGTGCCTTCGCGAGCTCGGCATCTTTTTCGGTATAGATGGCAACAACCACCTTGGAAATGTGTTCATCGGTATCTAAGTTGTTGCTAAAACCGATAGTAACCATCATGCCGTTTTCTACCGTGTAGTAAGCTTCCGTAATCATGGAAACAATCTTCTTTTCCTTTAAGTCTTCCTCGTCAAGCGAGCCGTAAAAGGTGGGGGTTGATTCCCGCGGGTCCTCCTTCTTGGGAACATTTGCAAAAATGACTCCCACCACAAGTATAGCCGCAACAACAAGTAGCGAGATCCCTGCCACTAAAATAGTCGATTTGATCTGCTTGTGATCCTCTGTGGTTACTTGCAGTTTGGACTCATCCGGCAATTGGGGCTGCAGTTCAACATCCTCGGCGCCCAGAATATGCTGACTGCGTTCTTGCTGATTATCTGATTTCATATCTCTCCCTACTTTCTTTATAACGACTATATTATACAAACCCCTTACCTTTTCGTCAAGAAAAAAGCACCGCCCGCAGGCGGTGCCGATGCTTGTCGGTCCTTTTAAAACATTTCGCCGACTTCTTCGACCAGGTCACTCATGTTTTTGAGTGCCTTGCCGAGGTTTTTCTTGAGGCCTTTTTTGCCGCTGTGCATATACTGGTTACCCACTGCACCGGCCACACAACCGACCGCCAAGCCGATGCCCATGCCTCTCATGAATTTCATAAGACCTTTTGACACAGTTACCACTCCTTTTCTGTCATTAGAGTGTGCCGTTGTGCGTGAAACTTACAAGGAAGTATTTAGCAAAAAAGGTCCTGCATGATTTGCAGGACCTTTTGAATCGATTATTTACTTTGGGCCTGTTTCATTTCAACGAACTTAGCGATCAATTCCACCGCATTATCGTAGCCGACGGTACTGGTATTGATGCACAGGTCATAAGTGCCGGCGACACCCCATTTTTTGCCGGAATAGAAGTTGTAATAACTCGCGCGCCGTTTATCGCTTTTCGCAATACGGTTTTTAGCTTCCGGCAACGTAATGTGATCATATTCCGCAACGCGCTCCATGCGGTCACCCAGATCGGCATGCACAAAAATACTCACAAGGCCTTCGTGCTTTTCCAACACGTAATCGGCACAACGACCCACTATCACGCAAGAACTTTTTTGCGCAACTGAGCGAATCGCATCAAACTGCGCTTGAAACACCTGCTGATTGACCGGCATGGAATAATTGACGGCACCGCCCGCACCCATGGAATAGGCACCTGTAGACAACGAGTACAACAAACTGTTGGTCGGTTTCTCGTCAAAATAATGCAGAACTTCCTCCGACAAGCCGCTTTCTTCCGCGGCATGAGTGATCAGTTCCTTGTCATACATCGGGATATTCAGCCGTTTCGACAACCGACGGCCGATCTCATGTCCGCCGCTTCCGAATTGACGGGCAATGGTTATGACGATATTTGAACTCATACCGTGTTCTCCTCCACTTAATATCTGGCTAAATAGCGATCAAGTTCCCACGGAGTGACGCGCACCTTGTACTCGTCCCATTCCTCCGATTTGTGTTGCACGTAACGAGTGAAGATATGCTCGCCCAAAGTATCACGGATCAGCGAATCTGCTTTCATCGCACGAACTGCTTCTTTTAAGTTCGAAGGCAGGTGGGCAATTCCCAAACGCTCGCGCTCGTCCTCATCAATCTCAAACAGGTTTTCCTCGACAGCCGGCGGAGGTGTTAACTCGCGGCGAATACCGTCGAGGCCTGCCGCCAAGCACAGCGCCAACGTGAGATACGGGTTTGCCGACGGGTCAGGGTTGCGAAGTTCCAGACGCGTGGACATGCCGCGCGATGCGGGAACACGCACAAGCGGGCTGCGATTGCTTGCCGACCACGCAACGTATACCGGCGCTTCATAGCCGGACACCAACCGTTTATAAGAGTTTACAAGCGGATTGGTAACGGCACTCATACCGCGCACATGCTCCAAGATACCCGCGATAAAATGATGAGCAGTTTTGCTGAGGCCCATCACGCCATCAGGATCGTAAAAAGCATTTTTACCGTCTTTTATCAACGACATATTAACGTGCATACCGTTACCTGCCTTGCCGAAAACCGGTTTGGGCATGAAGGTGGCATACATGTTGTGACGGTGGGCAATGGTTTTCACCGCCAGTTTGAAGGTCACAATGTTATCTGCCGCGCGAAGCGCATCGGTATACTTAAAATCAATCTCGTGCTGACCATTAGCGCACTCGTGATGAGAGGCCTCAATCTCATACCCCATATCCTCAAGCGTTAGGCACATATCGCGACGCGCTGCTTCGCCGAGATCGGTGGGGCCCAATTCAAAATAAGCACCGCGATCCTTGCTGCGGGTCGTGGGATATCCGTTCTCGTCGTTATCGAACAGGAAGAACTCGCACTCCGGGCCCACGTTAAATGCCGAGAAGCCCATCTCCTCTGCTTGCTTAAGCACACGTTTGAGCAAGCCACGGGGATCTCCCTCAAACGGCGTGCCGTCCGGCTTATACACGTCGCAGATCAAACGAGCAACTTTTCCCTCATTCTCCTCATACCACGGAAAAATCAAGAAGCTGTCATAGTCGGGATACAAGTACATATCCGATTCCTCAATACGCACGAATCCCTCAATGGAAGAGCCGTCAAACATACACTGATTGTTCAGCGCCTTTTGCAACTGGCTTGCCGTGATCGCCACATTTTTAAACGCGCCGAAAATATCGGTGAATTGCAGGCGGATAAAGCGTACGTTTTCTTCTTCAACGATACGCACGATATCCGCAGCTGTATACTTACTCATATGATAACCCTTCTTTCTTACTATGTATTATGTCATTTAGAGCAGTGTCTTGTCAATATATTTTTGGTATATTTCTATGTCGGATGCAAGATACTACCGTGGAAGGAGGAATCCGCATGCCGAAAAAAGATAAACGACCGACACGTATTTACCCGGATAGTCGTATCCGTACACAACAAGAGACAAACCGTATTACAGAACTCCCTGCCAAGCCAACAGAATCAAAATCAATATTGCCAGAAAGATCAGACCAATCACCCATACGCTGATACCGAGCTTGCGATTACCGACACTCGCCGTTTGCGGAACCAAACGCGCTTTACGCAGCGTGGTAACAACGGTTTTATATAACAAAACCGTGAGTACGCCGTTAAGTCCCGCTTTGAGCAAGTTAAAAGGTAAGAATGCGGGCAACAGCAATTCGACGATTGCCTGCCGCGGCATCCCCATATACCAAGGGGTCACCAACCAGTTCCAAAACAGCATGCCGACGGTCATCAACACCGCACCACAAAGCAATCCCAGTACTGCGCTTTTTAAATTTCGCTTGCGTTGATACAACAAAGCCGCAGGACAAACAAACAAAGCCGTTGACAGCACGTTCATAAGAAGCCCAATAGGACCGGTGTCACTGACTGTAACCATTTCCAATAACGCGACAACAAACGACGTCAGCAACGCGGGCAACGGTCCGTACAGCATACCGCAAATCGCTAAGATGCAATCTTTTGGCTCGTATTTTAAAAACATCACGACCGGTATGCGAAACAACGCTACGCAAGCGTATGCCACTGCTGCCATCAGTGCTAGAACCACCATCCGTTTTGTGTCAAATACTTTTGCTCTTTCCATTTGTACTCCCTCACAAATTAGAAAAGCCCCGCAGATAGTATCTGCGGGGCTTTTTCATTCAGTATATTTCTTCTTTCATCCGGACTGTACCGTCGGCTTTGGAATTTCACCAAATCAGCGCACAGGCGCTCGCGGGCTGTCACCGCCGGTGGGGAATTTCACCCCGCCCCGAAGAATCTTAAATTTTCTTTATTATATGCCGATCTGCCGTTCCCGTCAAGTGGAAAGTATAAAAGAGGCAACGCCAAAATAGACCAGCAACGAAATAGCATCCACAATGGTGGTGATAAACGGACTCGCCATGACTGCAGGATCAAAGCCAATGCGCTTTGCAAGCAATGGCAACGAACAACCAACCAGTTTCGCGATCAATACCGTAATAAACAGTGCAACGCATACGACGATTGCTTCGGGCAACGTCACCGCCATGCCGAGTAACCACCGATCCACCGCCAAAATTTTGAGAAACGTTGCCACTGCTAAAACCGCACCGCACAACAACGCCACGCGACTTTCTTTCCACAGCACGCGGAAAATATCATCAAGACGAATATCGTCGAGAGCCAGCGAGCGGATCACCGTGACAGATGACTGACTGCCGCTGTTACCGCCCGTACCCATCAGCATCGGAATGAACGCCGTCAAAGCAACGGATACCGCAAGCGCGGATTCAAAAGCAGTGATGATCATTCCCGTGAACGTCGCCGAAACCATCAATAACAGCAACCACGGAATACGATTGCGGAACAATTCCCACACACCCGTGCGCAGATACGGTTTGTCTGTGGGGATAATAGCCGCCATTTTCTCGATATCCTCGGTGGTTTCTTGTTGCATGATATCCACAACGTCGTCCACCGTGATAATACCGACCAGACGGTTTTCACTATCCACAACGGGAAGGGCAATCAAGTCGTAACGAGCAAACAATGCCGCGACCTGTTCTTGATCTTCGGTCGTTGTCGCCGCAATCACATGAGTATCCATCAGATCACCCACGCGATCGTCTTCGCGTGCCAACAACAATTCGCGCGCGGTGAGTACCCCCTGCAGACGGCGGTCGTTATCCGTCACATAGCAGGTATAAATAGTCTCTTTGTTCGGCCCATGCACCCGAATATAGCGCAATGCCGCTGCAACCGTCATGTCGGCCTTGAGGCCCACAAACTCGGTCGTCAGGACGCTACCGGCACTATTCTCGGGATACCGCAAAATTTGATTAAGAGCTCTCCGATCTTCCGGCGAGGATACTTTCAGTAATCGTTTGACCACGCTTGCCGGCATTTCTTCGAGCAGATCTGCCGTATCGTCCAGATACAGTTCATCCAACATTGCCGCCAGTTCGCGATCGGTGAACGCGTGAATGAGCACTTCTTGCGTGTCCGGATCCATGTACGCGAACGCCTCCGCCGCAAGCGCTTTCGGCAATAAACGATATAGCGTTGGTTGCTGCGTGCTCGGCAATTCTTCAAACAACTCGGCAACGTCTACAGCATTTTGCTCGCTCAGCCATGCACGTATCGCAGAAAATTGCCGTTCGTCTAGCCACTGCACCAACTTTTCTTGATCGTTTTCCCAGTTTTCAATCATATAAAAAACCTCCCGTCCGTTTCCGACGGGAGGCTTCGAGCATACGCAAAAAATCAGGGATGCCTTATCCCTGTCTGCAAACACTATGAACCGCCGACGCCGGCATCTTATTGTTACGCTGTCGAGGGTCGCCCGTATCCATAGCATTCACTTTCCTTTCATTTTTATCATTATCATATTGCTCACAAATCGTTTTCATTTTAGCAAAACGTTGTCAAATTTGCAAGAAAAATTTTCGATTTTTGGAAAACGCCTTGCGTTCGAATGGAAAAAGTTGTATACTATCCCTATGTAAGAGGGGTTTTCGGCATAAACTGGAGGGCAGAACATTGGCTGGCGACTTGCATTGTCACACAAAAATTTCGGATGGTTCACTCGGCATTGAGGATCTGATCAGCATCGCAAAACGGAAAGGGCTTTCCACCGTTTCGGTGACCGATCACGATGCCACTGCCGGCGCAACGCGTGCCGTCATTCTCGGCAAGCGGATGGGTGTTCAGGTGCTTCACGGAGTGGAACTATCCACAATGGATCACGAGCGTGATCGCAAAGCGCACTTGCTGTGTTATCTGTGCGATTCCCCCGACCGTTTGGAAGGGCTGTGCCGCCGCATTGGCGAAGGCCGTCGTGCCGCTGGCATGGAAATGGTGCGCAAGGTGATGCGCTATTATCCCATCACACCGGAGCTGGTCGTCAAATGTGCCACCGGCAGCACCAACATTTTCAAGCAACACATTATGCACGCCTTGCTGGATGCCGGCTATGCCGATTCGTTATACGGCGATCTGTATCACAAGCTATTCGGTAAGGAGGGCTCCGCCGTCGTACCGATTGAATATCCCGACACACGCGACGTTCTCACCGCCATTCATGAAGCGGGCGGCATTGCCATTTTGGCGCACCCACACGTGTATCAAAGTGAGGATCTGCTCACGGAACTCGTTTCGCTCGGCTTGGACGGTGTGGAGGTGTGGCATCCCAGTCACTCCGACGAACAACAGCAAGCCCTGCTGGAGTTCGCCGTACAACACACGTTGCTTACTACCGGCGGCTCGGATTTTCACGGTATGTATTCCCGTACTGCGCGCCCGATCGGCTCCACCACCGTTTCGGATGACTGTGTGGCTGCCCTGCTTCGTTACAAACAACAACTGGCAAAGAAAGGTTGATCCATTTGTCTTACCGTTATCAGACGCGGGGCGTTTGCTCCCGCTCGGTCACCTTTGATTTAACGGACGGTCACGTGCACAACGTGCAGTTCGAGGGTGGATGCAACGGCAACACCAAAGGTATCGGCGCATTGGTAGAAGGTATGGAAGCTAAGGAAGCAATCCGTCGCTTATCCGGAATCCGCTGTGGTTTCAAATCCACCTCCTGCCCCGACCAGCTTGCAAAGGCCTTGCAAGAAGCATTAAATGAAGAGTAAAAAACACCGTGGGAACGCTAAGCGTTCCCACGGTGTTTTTTTATACAACAGTTCCGTAGCAAATGCCGTTTTGCTGACTATTGATGCGCACGCGGCACATGACCCCTTCTTCGCCGCCGCTGATCACAACCGGCACATAGGTATCAGTATACCCCTCCATGCGCCCGTCCTTGCGCACGGTTTCTGGCAACACCTCAACCATTTTGCCGACAAGTCCCTGTGCATAGGCATCCGCGCACTCCTCACCCATGGCAATCATCAGGCGGTTACGGCGGGCTTTTTCTGCGTTAGGCACCTGCCCCGCCGCCCTTGCTGCCGGTGTGCCTGCGCGCTTGGAATACGCAAAGCAATGAATACGGGAAAACGCGATCTCTTTCGCAAAGTTCAGCGACTCCTCGAATTCTGTCTCGGTCTCCCCGGGGAAGCCCACCATAATATCTGTCGTCAGTGCCGCATTCGGAAAACGCGAACGCAGTTTATCACACAAAGCGCGGTATTCCGCTGTTGTATAGTGGCGATTCATGCGCCTCAGCGTGGCATCACAACCGCTTTGCAGTGCCAAATGGAACTGTGGGCACAACTTGTCACACGCCGCCAAACGATCAATCACGTCATCGGTCAGATGATCCGGTTCAATGGAGCCCAGGCGCACGCGGCGAATCCCCTCCACCGCGCAAACGCGCTCGACGGCGTCGCAAATGGACAAGCCCAGATCCTGCCCGTAGGCAGTAAGATTGATACCGACCAGCACCACTTCAACATATCCCTGCTCTGCCAACTCGCGGACCTCTTGTTCCAATTCGTCAAGCGGCTTGGAACGCACGCGTCCTCTGGCATACGGAATGATGCAGTACGAGCAAAACCGATTACAACCGTCCTCAATCTTTAAAAACGCGCGGGTGCGCCCTTGGAATTCGCGGATCGACAGCTTCTCAAATTCGGTACCGTGCGATGCAATATCCACCACCCGTGTGCGGTGCACTAAAAACTGTTGCAGTTTAGCAGCCAGCTCACTCCGTTTGGCATTGCCGAGAATAACATCCGGCTCGGGAAAGCTCTCCGCGATCTCGGGAAACGCCTGCGGCATACAACCGGTCAACACCAACACCGCCTGCGGGTGCTCACGGCGGCAACGACGCAACAGTTGCCGTAGCTTGCGGTCACTCTCCCCCGTAACAGTACAAGAATTAATCACCAACACCGCGTCCCCGACGTCCGGTTGACCGGGGGTGAACTCAGCCGTCACAAACCCCTTTTCTTCAAGTTGCCGACGCATCGCTTGCGTTTCGTATTGATTCACTTTACAACCAAGCGTATAAAAATAAGCGTTCATAGTGTTTCTCCTTACCTTACCAGTATACAGCCAAACACCTACTGTTGTAAAGTGTCGTTTTCACGTAATATATTGACTTTCCTTTTTACTCAAGATATACTGATATTTCAAAGGAGTTGTCAGATTTGGATATTATCACGCTGCTTTCCATTTCGCTAGGATTATCCATGGACGCGTTCGCCGTGTCGCTCAGTAACGGCACATTTTTAAAGAAAGCGTCCCCTTTACAAACGGTAAAAATTGCCGGTATGTTTGGTCTGTTTCAAGGCATGATGCCGATCATCGGGTATCTGGTCGCTCGCCTTTTTGCCAAACAAATTGTGGCAATCGATCATTGGATTGCTTTCGGACTGCTCTTGTTTATTGGCGGAAAGATGTTGTGGGAAGCCATCCACGAAGATGCGTGCGAAGTCCCAACAGAAGACCCCACCAACTGGAAAACACTCACCCTCATGGCGATCGCAACCAGTATTGACGCGATGGCTGTTGGCGTGACGATGGCGATGACGCGCACCGGATTGTTGGCCCCATGGTACGGATTTTTACTTTGTGCTGCCGTTATTGCTGTCATCACGTTTGTATGTTGTTCAGCAGGCGTACAGCTCGGTTGCAAAACCGGTAGTTGCTGGGGAAACCGCGCCGAGATCGGCGGCGGCATCGTCTTAATCCTTATCGGCGTTAAAATCTTGTTAGAACATATGTTAAGCTAAAAAAGCGGGCACCATAAAGGTGCCCGCTTTTTATCACCCTCACTAGGGTGACCTTTAATTTTGCTTCTGTACCAGCTTATATTCATCATAGAATCGAAACAACGGACAAGAGCTTGCTCGGTTGGCGGAAAAGCGCGCCACATCGTCCTCGTCAAATCCACCAACTGCATCGCAGATATATTCTTCGGTCGCATCATCATATGTAAAATACGCACAATGCTCGCATTGATCCATTAGCCGTCGCTCCTTTCGGGATTTCGATACGATTATACCACGCCAAGGCGCACTTTGCAACGCACACAAACGAAGAAATTTCTTAACGAACCGCTTGAATGCCATTTAAGTGCCCTCCCAAGATACGCAAAGTTATACCCCCCCGAAAAAAGAGTAACGCTCCCGTAGGAAGCTCCTACGGGAGCGTGTTTATAGGGCCGAAGACGTTCTTGGAAGATAAAGTTTTGCTAACTATTTACCGCTATATTCTTCAAACATGATTATGCAGATCATAGAAACATATATGATCTTATCTAGATGGATAGCGCGCACAAATCAATTAAACAAGTCTCTGACTGTGCGCAAAAAGCAAAAAACAAATAAATAGAATCAAAACTATTGACAAATGATTCTATTTTGCGTATAATGTCGATATAGGAGGGCTGAACATGAAAGCATTTGATGCAAAATCCTTGCCGTTAAAGGATAGCGACTTAAACCAAAGCGTTTACATGGAGGCCTTGATTGATGCCACAACACGTTTGGAAGTATATAAAACAAAACTGGATGGTAGCAAATTGGACCGCAGTTGGTTTTTGCCAACACTTCAGAAAAAGGAGGCTTTAGCATCCTCTCAGATAGAAGGTACCCAGGCGACACTAGATGGCGTTTTAATTGACCAGGTTAATCCGAGTGAAAAGGATAAGGATATGTCTGAAGTGCGCAATTATGTAAATGCCGCGCTTGAGGGCTATCACTATCTAAAGACCAATCCAATGTCTGTTGATTTTATTAAACACCTCCACAAAATTTTGATGAGTGGTAATGTGCGTCGTAACAAGGCTACTGTTCCCGGAGAGTTTCGTCATGGGCAAAACTATCTGGGAAGCAATAAGATGGTTTCCTATATCCCGCCTATTGCTGAAAACGTTGACAAGCTCATGGAAAACTTCGTTGAATATTTTAATTCTACAGATGAGCAGTTACGCCCTTTGGTACGTGCAGCTATAATGCATGCCCAGTTCGAGACTATCCACCCGTTTATGGATGGAAACGGACGTGTTGGTCGAATACTTATTCCTTTGTTTCTATACAAGCATAAGCAGATTTCACTGCCCTGCTTCTTCATCAGTGAAACCCTGGAGCGTGACAAGTTTAAGTATTATGCACTGCTCAACGGTATACGTGAGGAAAACGATTGGAATTCATGGGTTGATTTTTTCCTGAGTGCAGTAGATCAGCAGTGCGGTAAATATATTGAATTGGTAGACAGAATCAATACCTTATATGAGGCGGACTTGGAAAAGGCTAAGCAGGTTATTAAAAGCAACAAGGTCGTTGATGTTATTAATTTGCTGTATAAATACCCAGCAATAAATACTAGTACTGTATCCAATGAAGCCGGCATACCTTCGGTAACAGCAACGAGATATCTAAATGCGCTTGAGGAGTGTAAAATACTATACTCTGACAAGCGCCCCAAGAACCGCACTTATTACTATTATGGTGTCTTAGAGATTATCCGTTAAAAAATAAAAAGAGAAAAAGAGAAGGACACCATGAAGTCACGGTGTCCTCCCGGTTGACAAAAGCACACATAATCGGCACTTTAGTCAAGGTAGCACTTCTATTGTAGCAGATTAAGTGGCTGTGTGCAAGAGGTAATTTACACAAAGTTAATTACCCAAAATGAGATTTGTTGACAGAAAGTAAAAACGGGCTTTTTCTCCTTTTATATAAAAACTATTATGTGAAAGGAGGAAACAGATATGTTTTCTCACGTTGACAACAACAGGCATCCTATGCCCAACCCAACTGGCGATGAAGCTCATCGCCGTGACCATCCTGAAAAGCCGACTCCTCCCGTAGGACCCGGTCATCCCGAAAAGCCAACTCCTCCTGTAGGACCGGATCATCCGAGTCCTCCGGAAAAACCCAAGGAGCCTATTACCATCATTGTTAATGGTGTGGACAAGGTTCTTCCAGCGGGAACTATACAGCTTTCGTATGACGAGGTTGTCAAGTTGGCTTATCCGAACTATAGCGATACACCCAACATCCTGTACACTGTTGTATTCTCCAACGGCCCTATTGAAAACAAGAAAGGTACGCTGGTGAAGGGTGACACCGTTCGTGTTCGAGAGGAGATGATCTTTAATGTCGGAAAGAGTAATAAATCTTAATCCAGACTTAAAACGTCTCCAGGATGAAGGCTATGAACTTGAGGTGCGAGCTGGTTGCGCTATTGTCCATAGTGTTCCTTATCTCGATGAGCACGGAAATGTTCAGCTTGGTACCTTGGTATCACCGCTTGAACTGAACAGTGATTTGGTAAGGTACACCAAGAATGCCTGTAAGCATATTATGTACTTCCAGGGCACCATGCCGCACAGGAAGAACGGAGAACCCCTTAATGGGGTTCTCCTCAACCATAATAAATGCACATTGGCTGATGTCCCGACGGATATGTCCTTTTCTAACAAACCCGACGGAGACTACAACGATTATTATGAAAAATTTACGCGATATATCCAGATACTATCTTCCGAGGCTCAGGCTGTCAACCCAACAATCACAGCAGCGACTTTCAAAAAGATAGTTTCGAGCGATAGCAGTGTGTTCAATTACGTAGACACTAATGCATCCCGTGCGGCAATTTCCGATATTGCTGACAAGTTGAAAAACCACAAGATCGGCATTATTGGCCTTGGAGGAACAGGTTCTTATCTGCTGGACCAAATTGCAAAAACCCCCGTGGCTGAGATCCACCTTTTCGACGGTGATATATTCTGTCAGCATAACGCTTTCCGTGCACCGGGTGCACCTGAGAAAGAAGTTTTTGAACAACAGCCCAATAAGACTGATCACTTTAGGAATATCTATAGCGCGATGCATCGTCACATATTCTCTCACCCCTATAATTTGGAGGAGGATAATCTTGACGAGCTGGGATCATTAGACTTTGTGTTTATCGCTATGGACTCTGGCAATAGCAAGCGGTTAATAGTAAACTTCCTACACGAGCATAGAATTAGCTTTATCGACACTGGAATTGATATTATGCGTGTTGGAACATCCTTGATAGGCATGACGCGAGCAACACTCGGTATGCAGGGTTGCCTACAAGCTGCTGAACAGCATATTTCCTTTGAGGAGGCAAACAAAGATCTGTATGCCAGCAACATCCAAACCGCAGAGCTAAATGCATTTTGTGCGTTAACTGCAATCATGAAGTGGAAGCAAACACTTGGATTCTATTTGGACAACATCCATTTAGCCAATTGTGTTTACAGTACAAATGATGGTGAAATGCAATGGCGTTGAGAGAGTTTGAACTGCAAATTGTTCATAGGGTGCCCGAAAACCTGCAATCGGGTATCTTATATGTATGCTTCGACTGTAAAGTAGTTGCACATTTATGCGCATGTGGCTGTGGCGAAAAAGTAGTTCTGCCTATTGATCCTCAATTTTGGTCTGTTCGATACGACGGGGAAACAGTGACGATGTCTCCATCAATTGGAAACTATCAGTACCCATGCAAAGCGCACTACTGGATCAGGGATAACAAGGTGATTTGGGTTGATGACTTTGCTTCAGATAGGAAGCAGAAAAAGCAGAGGAAACGCAAGAAAAAGCGTTGGATAGACAAGCTTAAAATGTTGTTTTGACAAAGCTTCCCCAAGTAGAAAGAAAGCGTTCTACTTGGGGTTTTTAAATGGGTTACAAAAAGATCAATCAAACGTGCCGATTTTGATTCCGCACATTCGCAAAAAGAAACCTCCCTTGCTACAATATAGGCAAAGGAGGTAAACAACTATGGCTAAATTTATTGAAGAGTTTTATTACGGCAATCTCGATCCGCAGGCGCGCAGTACCAAGCAGAACAAAACGGTGCAAAAACAAATGGAGGTGTTGATGCTAAACGAGGACTTTCTGACCGAGCACCTCTCGGGAGACGCTAAAAAGAAATTCCTCGACTTTTGCAACGCGTGGGGCGTAGTCAACGGCGAATCTAATCTCGACAGTTTCATTATGGGATTCCGCCTCGGTGCCAACTTCACTTACGACACCTTTGTATCCGAAGAATCACCCTTCACCGATCTGCTAAGAAGATCAACTAAAGGCAGGCGACTTGGACTATTTATTGGCGGAGTAATGTAGGTCTAGTTCGTGGCATTTTCTTCGACAACAAATACGTCCGCAGGCGGAAGAGAAGATTCTAAAAACAAAAAACACCCACTCGATTTGAGCAGGCGAAAAAATAAAACTTGACGAACAGTGGTGGAGATAAGCCGTTTTGTACAGTGCGGTGGTTTGATCTCGTCTATGAGTTTCGGTACAGCGAATACGGGCGGTGCAATCCCTCGGTCCCGCTTATCATTTCAAAGAAAAAGCACAGACCACAAAAGTAGTCTGTGCTTTTTTGGTGGAGATAAGCGGGATCGAACCGCTGACCTCTTGAATGCCATTCAAGCGCTCTCCCAGCTGAGCTATACCCCCATATGTGTCGTAACGACGTCACTTACTTTACCATATTTCAATTTTCTTGTCAACCCTTATTTTTGTCTCGAAAAAATATTTTTTAAAATTTTCCAAAAAAGTGTTGACATTTTGAAATGGTATGATATACTGTGATTGTAATCATTACAAATTTGGAATGATTACAGAACGGAGGGCGTTATGAATCGTGAAAAATTAAGCGCTGAACTCCGGCAGAACGGTCTTTGTCCTACGCAGCAACGGATCGCGGTGTATGAGTATCTCATACAACACCGCACGCACCCCACCGCCGACGCCGTATATCGTGCGTTAGCTGAAAAATATCCGTCGCTGTCGCGCACGACGGTGTACAACACCGTTCGCGCCTTAGCAAAAGCGGGGCTCATCCGTGTGGTCACCATTGATGCCGACGAACAGCATTTTGATGCCGGCATTGAAGATCACGGACATTTTCGATGTTCCGAGTGTGGAAAATTATATGATTTCTCGCTCGCGGCCGACACGGTACGCCCCTTGCTCCCCGACGGTTTTTCGGTCGGGATGTGGGACGTGTACATGACCGGGATCTGCCCCAACTGTCAGTCCAATCAATAAAAAATTAATTTTTGGAGGAAAATGGTTATGAAAAAGTATGTTTGCTTAGTATGTGGTTACGTTCACAACGGTGACGAGGCACCCGCCTCCTGCCCCATCTGCCAAGCACCGGCAGAGAAGTTTAAGGAAGCGGCCCCCGCTCCGGCAGTAAAAGACGACGCTTCGACGGCTGTCACCGCTTACAAATGGGCGGATGAGCATCGCGTTGGCGTGGCACAGGGCGTTGAACCGGAAATCATTGAAATGCTGCGCGCAAACTTCAGCGGTGAATGCTCCGAGGTTGGCATGTATTTGGCGATGTCTCGTGTGGCACATCGTGAGGGCTATCCGGAGATCGGTCTGTACTGGGAAAAAGCGGCTTATGAGGAAGCCGAGCACGCAGCAAAATTCGCCGAGTTGTTAGGCGAAGTCGTCACCGACAGCACCAAGAAAAACTTGGCTATGCGTGTTGAGGCCGAATACGGCGCAACCGACGGCAAGATGATTCTCGCCCGCAAAGCGAAGGAACTCGGCTATGACGCGATCCACGACACCGTGCATGAAATGGCGAAGGACGAAGCACGACACGGCCGTGCGTTTGAGGGTCTTCTTAACAGATATTTTAAGTAAGTTGTAAATCCCCAAAAGATATGCTATCATAACGGTAGCATATCTTTTGTTTTTTAGGAGGGGTTATATGAAAAAAGGCATTGTACTCTTATTCGCGTTGCTCCTTATACTAACCATGTTGGCAGGATGCGGTGAGGATAAACAATCCAACGAAACCGCTACTACCATGGAAAGCGCCACCACTACCACGGTATTGGATGATACTGTAACGACGACCGTAGCAGATGCGACCGTAACGACCACAACCACCACGGCAATGACAACCACCACTACAACTACCGCAAAGCCAACCGGCACCTTACATATCGTTGATCCCAAGAACTACAAGGACAACTATTATTACGTCGGTGCGTTGCAACCCAACGGTGATGGCTTAATCCGCCCCCGCATCTTGTTTGAGGGCGAATATGCGGTTGTGATGCATTATACGTATTCCCCCGTCAAAGAAGACGACGATCAACAACCGTTTGAATATCAAGGCAAACCCTACTACGGTCAAGGCGAAGGTATGTCGCCGTATCACTTTGAACTGACGGAAACTGAGATCACGGTAAAAGACCAAAACAACAACGGCGCCGTCGTTATGAAGCTGATACTGCTAAATGATGGCAATATGCGAGTAACCGCTTCAACGGACGCCGCATTCCCTGTCGACCTTGTGCTCACACCAACCGCCCAATAACAAAAAACGCGTGAAGCGATTCGCTTCACGCGTTTTTTACCGTTTCACCGGATACCCCGCGGCGGCGACCGCCGCCTTGGCAAGAATGTCGGTCGGATCGACCGTATCGTTTGAAGGAATCCCGTAATTTTGAAAAGCAATCGGCAGTTCCGTACACCCGAGCACGATCCGCTGTGCACCCATCTCGCGCATACGCTGTAACTCTTGTTTGAGCAGCGTTGTATCAAAACTATTCGCACCGGCTTTGACGCCGTCGTAGATCAAGCGCATAACTTCGCGTTGTCCCTCGGCATCGGGACAGACGGTTTGAATGCCTGCCCGCTCTAATTCTTTTTGATACACGCCGGCCTGTACCGTTCCGTCGGTTGCCAACAATCCCACACAAGCAACACCGTCTTTCTTTAGTGCTTGTGCGGTTTCACGAATCATGTGCATGACGGGAATAGAGGAACCGTTAGCAATCTCCTCGTAAAAATAATGCGAGGTGTTGCAAGGAATCAGCAAAAAATCCGCACCCATGGCGGCCAGCTTTTCTGCCGATTCCAGAATATGCGGCACGGGGGATTCCCCACCGGTAAGGATAGCTTTTGTTCGATCCGGAATACCGGTATGGCAATCGATATAGATGCGGATATGCTCCGCATCGTTGTGAGCATCGGTGGATTTCAGCACCTTATGGAACAGATCTAATGTTGCCATTGGTCCCATACCGCCGATGATTCCGATCGATCGTTTTGGCATACGGTTTTCACCCCTTTCCTCACATTCTACCACAAGACTCGTAAACCTGCAAGAGTTTAAAATTTTCCTCGCTTTTTCTTGAATTTACCCTTGTACCCCTACACGAAATATGGTATGCTAGTATATATTGTAAGTATGACGGGGGGACGTGTAACATGGTATTCAGCAGTTTAGAATTCCTGTTCGTGTTCATCCCCGTTGTTTTTACAATTTACTACCTCGTTCCCGCAAAATTCCGCAATGTTTGCCTGCTGATCGGCAGTATTGCTTTCTATGTGTACGGCACAATAGGACAGCCGCTGTATATCGCGCTGTTTTTGCTATCCTCGGTTGTCAACTGGTTCTTAGGGTTACGCATCTCACGAAGTAAAAAGTACCGCCGTCTATGGTTGACTTTGGGTATTTTGTATGATTTCAGCTGGTTGTTCATTTTTAAGTACGCGGGCTTTTTCCTTAGAACGGCACAAAGTGTACTGAACCGTGTGTGGCCGCTTTCCGGCATTGAACTGCCAATGGTGAACCTGCTTTTGCCTATCGGCATTAGCTTTTACACCTTCCAGATCGTCTCGTATCTGATCGACGTGTACCGCGACACCATTCCGGCTGAACGCTCACTTATTCGTTTGGCGACCTATCTGTATATGTTCCCGCAGCTGATCGCAGGCCCCATCGTCACCTATTCGCAGGTGGGCGAGCAGCTGTATCACACAGAACTGTCACCATCACGCACCAACGAGGGCTTAAAGGAATTCACCATCGGTTTAGGGCTGAAAGTGCTTCTTGCCAACCGCATCGGCAATTTATGGACCGACATCAGCGACATTGGCTTTGACAGCATTTCTACGCCGCTTGCGTGGATGGGTGTGTTCGCCTTTGCATTGCAGATCTATTTCGATTTTTACGGTTACTCCTTGATGGCGATCGGGCTTGGGAAAATGCTGGGCTTCAATTTTCCGGATAACTTCCGCTATCCGTACATGGCACGGAGCATGACCGATTTCTGGCGGCGTTGGCACATCACACTCGGTTCGTGGTTCCGCGAGTATCTGTATATCCCGCTCGGCGGCAACCGCGTCGGCATACCGCGCCATATCGTGAATATGCTGGTGGTGTGGCTGTTCACCGGTTTTTGGCACGGTGCGAACTGGAATTTCCTCTTATGGGGCTTTATCTTCTTCGTCCTGCTGGTACTTGAAAAATACGCCATCAAGCCGGTACTGGAACGCTACCCCGTGCTCGGGCACGGTTATATGATCGTGCTGATCCCGCTCACTTTCTTGGTGTTTGCCGTCACGGATCTTTCGGAACTCGGCGTTTACTTTGAACGTTTGTTCCCCTTCCTGCCGGGCGAGCCCATCAACATCTTTGCAGGTGACTGGTTAAAATACGGAAAAACGTACGGTCTGCTGCTTGTGGTGGGCATACTATTCAGCACCAATTGGCCGCGAAAACTGTATGAGCGTATCAAAGACACCATTTGGGGCACACTGATTCTGCTTGGCATTTTTTGGGGATCGGTCTATTACCTATATCTCGGCTTAAATGATCCTTTCTTGTATTTCCGCTTCTAGGAGGAGTTTTTCATGAAAAAGTTTTTTCAGCACTCGTATCTGATCCTGCTGATTCTCACGTGTGTAATCATTGTCCCGACAACTTTGTTGTTACAGTCCTGCGGCGTCGATGAGCCGATCGACGAGCCCGCAGATCCCACTACCACGGTTATCACAACCACGACAACAAGCGAGGTCACTACGACTACGACAACACCGGGCACCGATACCACCACAACCACAAACGCGGTGACAGGAACCACAACGACCACCGCTCCCCTGCCGACCGGTTCGACAACCACCAAAACGACCGCGTCCACTACGTTCCCGAATGCGGGCGACAAGGTGTCCTTTGCGGATACGCTGTTCATTGGTGATTCCCGCACGGTGGGATTGCGTGATTACGGGAAAATCTCGGATGCCACCTTCTTCTGTGCGGTATCTTTAAGTTCCAACAACCTGTTAACTAAAGCGATTGAAGTCAGCGGTTACGGTGAAATCAAGCTGGCAGATCTCCTCACGAAAAAACAATTTAAGACCGCTTATATTATGCTCGGCATTAACGAAATCGGCGGCACTCTTTCCGGTATTGCTCAGAAATACCAACGAATCATTGATACTATTCGTGAAAAGCAACCGGATACGCTCGTCATTGTACAATCCACGTTACACGTCACCAAAACACGTCACGAGAACGAGGTCGCGAAAGGCGGATATTTCAATAACAACCGTATCAACGATCTCAACACTCACTTAGCAGGACTTGCCAACGGCACGACCGTACGGTATCTTGACATGAACCCAATGTTTGACGATGAATATGGTTGCATGATGGCAGAAGCCGCCGCAGGCGACGGTGTTCACATCAAAGCAAAATATTATCTGCTGTGGCGCCAATACCTCGACGAACACCGCATATCCTAACGATAAAAAACGCCCCGTGCCAATGGCACGGGGCGTTTTTTTAGTTCTCGAACAACTTGTCATAATAGTCATTTTTGAGAATCAAATTCGAATAGGTCAGTTTCCCGCTGACTACACCGGACACCGTCTTAACGTAATCTTCCGGAATAACCATGCCCTCGTTGGCAGTAAAGGTCTTGCCGGCAGCATCGTAGCGTCCATACTCGGTAATCCAACTGCGGTTGGCAAAGCAGACCAAAGCCGGTGAATCCGACAAGAAATCGCGGCCCATCAGCAGGCGCGAATCGTATTCCAAACCGAACAAATTGGAGATCGTCGGCAACAGATCGATGCTGTAAGTCGGCTCGTCAACAACGATGCTTTCAAGCCCTTTGTGCCACATGATCAGCGTGTTACGGTATTTCTCAAAAGTGGAACTGGTATCGTGGCCCGCGAGCTCACTGTAATAATCGGTCTCGTTTGCCTGCTGCAATCCATAAGGATAGTGATCGGCGGTCAAGACAATGACCGTCTCCTCCGCGATGCCGCGCGCCTCTAAATTGTCGATCAATTCTTTTACCATCAGATCCAATTCGATCTGGCAAGCAAGGTAGGCCTTGACCGAATCCGATTCATACGGAAGATCTTCCACTTCGGACCGATGGTAAGCAGACATACTGTTGCCCATAAAGGTATACAACATATGACCGCTCACCGTCAGGTAATAGGTGTGGAACGGCTTATCGCTGTCCATATAATCGGCAGCAGTCGCTTTTGCCATCAGGTAATCGGAGTTCGGCCAACGCGTTTTGGTGTTTTTGCCCGGATAATAGTCGGAATAATCAAGCGTCAACCCGTTACCGATACCTTTGTAAGTATACCCCAAATTCGGATGGGATTTGTGCCGACCGTAATAGGTATAAGTGTGATTGTGGAAGGCATAAGTACCATATCCTTGTTTTTTGAGCATATTGCCCAGCGAAAAATACATATTGCGATCCGCGGAATATTCCATGCTATGCACACCGGTCGCGGGCATAAGCCCCAACAAGCTGGTGTATTCACCGTCCGAGGTGGAAACACCCCAGCCCGGCGTATAATAATTAGTACATTGAATCCCCTCGTGCGACAACTTATACAGCGTCGGCGTCAATTTCTCATTGACGGCATACGGTGAAAAGCCCTCCGCAACGATAAAAATCAAGTTCTTTCCTTTAAATTTACCGGTATATTCGTTTTGCATTGTCGGGGTGACCGAAGCAAAATACTCATGCATTTGCTTAAGCGTTTTGTTGGTCTCTCTCTCCGCCAAATTTTCAAGATCCAGCGCGTCGATCACGTTTTCCTTATACACAATCGGTTCGGGATCGGGAGTATTTTGCTCATCTGTCGGCAGAGAGACGTTCCCATTCAGATCTTCAACCTCTTCGCCGAAGATAAGATATTTGACATCCAGTTGTGCGGTGGTAAGCACACCGAAGTTTTCCATTGACTCTTCTACGGAAAACGTTTTGGTGTACAGACGCGCAGGGCTGGTATCTCCTTGGCCAAAACACAGCGTAATGAGTACCGCGATCAACTGCAGTGCCGCTGCCGTACCCACTAACAAACCTTTAAGTTTCCACGGTGCGCGGCACGCCGGCGCCAATCGTTTCCCAAACACCGCGTAAACCGCGACCGGCACCCACACGAGCAAAATAGCAGGCAAATTGCGTAGGATTGATAACAACGCATCACGCCAGAACTGCATGACCTGCCCAACGTTTTTTACCGAGTAGAGAATGTAAAAAGTGTCAAACACACCGTAATAAACGATCTGTGAGCTGATGATGAGGGCCACTGCCGCCAACACCCCGATAGCCATGCCGCGGTTGACCTTCTTTTTAGCAAACGTACACAGCAAATATCCCACCAGAGCAAGAGGCAGAGTAAACAAAAAACTCAAAAACAAACCGACGCCAAAGAATCGATCTACCGCAAAAATGCGGAAAATCAGTTCCATCCAAACAAATGAAAGCAGTAAGTACAGCAAGAAAGCCCATGCCGGAGCCGGCTTGGCCGATGCCGCATGACGACGATCTTTCATTGGTATCACGTTCCTTAATATAGGTGATATTCTGTCGTAAACAGTCGATTTTAGTATATCACATGTCATTGCGATAGTCCAGTTTATTTTATGTGCTCACTCCGCCATTATTGACGATACCGTCTTTTTGTTTTATAATGTTTTTTGATAAACCGTTCAAAATCTGTTCATACACCGTTAGGTTTTTTTGCTAAACTGAGGGTAACAGGACTCAAACCTACGACCCTTAAAGGAAGGAGCGCTCTGCATGGACCCGATTAAAATCATGGTGGTAGACGATGACAGCAATATTTGCGAGCTGTTACGTCTGTATCTCAACAAAGAGGGTTTTGAAACGATCATCGTCGGAAACGGCGAGGAAGCGGTTGCACGTTTTGAAACGGACAAGCCCGATCTCATTCTGTTGGATGTGATGATGCCGCAACTGGACGGTTGGCAGGTGTGCCGCAAGATTCGCAAAAAATCGGATTGCCCCATCATCATGCTCACTGCCAAAGGCGAGCTCTTTGATAAAGTTCTCGGCTTAGAACTCGGCGCGGATGACTATATCGTCAAGCCCTTTGAAGCAAAGGAGGTCATCGCCCGCATCAAAGCGGTACTGCGCCGTTCCGGATTATCGCAAAAGGAAAAGATCAAAGAAGTATCCTACGACAAGTTATATATTAACATGGAAAACTACGAGTTGCGCGTAAACGGCAAACAAATCGACACTCCTCCAAAGGAGATGGAACTTATCTACCATTTGGCAAGCAACCCCAATCGTGTCTACACTCGCGATCAGTTGTTGGACGAGGTATGGGGCTTTGAATATTACGGTGACAGCCGCACGGTGGACGTGCACGTCAAGCGCTTGCGTGAAAAATTAGACGGTATATCCGAGGAATGGACACTTAAGACCGTATGGGGCGTCGGGTATAAGTTTGAGGTTAAACAACATCATGTTTAAAAGTGTTTTTATTAAATACTTCACCGTTACCGCCGCCGTCATTTTCTCTGCGTTCGTGCTGCTTGCAGCAACACAAACGCTGTTTGCCCGCCGTTACTGGCTGCGCGATAAAGAAGTGCTGCTTGGCGATCATGCCGCCAACATTGCCGGCTTCGTATCGGATAACGCCTTTGAATTGTTGCCAGGCGAGTATGTTATTCCCTCCACCCTTACTCCAACGATAAAAAGGTTGGCGGAATCGTTTGACGGCAACGCGATCGTCACCGACACCTCTTTTCGAGTGTTATTGTGTTCCGGAGGCGTTCCGTGCGCACATATCGGCGAAGAACTGCCAAGCACTCTACACGCGGCGCTGCAAAGCAATTCGCTTTTTACCGTCAGCCGTGTCGGCAATTTTTACGACGAAGCAAAATATTGCTCCGGCGCCACATTGTACAAGGATAACACTGTCATCGGTTACGTGCTTGTTACCACTTCCGCTGCGGAATTGTTGGACTATATTGTGGACAACATTCAGATCTTTTTAATCTCAGCGCTGGCTATTCTGATCATTTCCTTTGTGGTACTGTATCTAATGACCTACCGCTTCGTGCGCCCGCTCCGCCAGATGGCGACCGCTACCCGTCAATTCAGCCAAGGTGATTTTTCCTACCGCGTGAAGGTACACGGAAAAGATGAGGTTGCAGAGCTGGCATCGGCCCTCAACGGCATGGCGGTGTCTCTTTCCTCAGTAGAAGAGATGCGCCGCAGCTTTGTTGGGAACGTATCCCATGAACTGCGCACGCCGATGACCACCATTTCCGGTTTTATTGACGGCATTTTGGACGGAACCATTCCACCGGAACGACAGAAAGAATATCTAAAGATCGTATCAGACGAAACCAAACGGCTCTCACGGTTGGTGCGTTCCATGTTAGATCTGTCCCGTATCGACAGCGGGCAGTTAAAACTCACCCCTGCTTCGTTTGATCTGACAGCTGTCGCGTGCAACACCTTGGTGCTGTTTGAACAACGCATTGAGGACAAGGAAATACAGATCGAGGGCATCGACACCTGCAGTCCGCAGTATATTAACGCTGACTATGATCTGATGCAACAGGTCGTGTATAATTTGGTGGATAATGCCGTAAAATTTACAGAGCAAGGCGGGCGCATCCGTCTGCTTATTTTCCGCAAAGAAGACCGCACCTACTGCATGATCCGTAACACCGGTACGGGAATTCCCGCAGCCGAATTGCCGCACATCTTCGACCGTTTTTACAAGAGTGACCGTTCACGCGGTCTGGATAAAAGCGGCACGGGGCTGGGACTTTACATTGTTAAAACACTCATCGACCTGCACGGCGGTGAGATCACGGTATCCTCTCGCGAGAATGAGTATTGCGAATTTGTTTTCTGGTTACCGGATTCACAAAAAAATGATTAGTTGTTCAACAAAAAAACACAATTCTCCCCTATACTGGTATTGTAAACTCACCGAAAGGCGTGAACGATCATGGATGAATGGAATATGTTTCCGAACGATCCTCAAGAAAACAAACCCGAACAACCGGTAACACCGGCACCGAGCGAGCCGCAGACCGAACAACCGGTCACCCCGCCCGAATCTCAACCGACACCGCCGTACGATCCGTACGGATGGCACACCCCGCCGACGTATTCGGCACCCACTCCCTCCCCGCAACCGCCGGTAAAGAAACCGAACGGCGCGAAGATCGCGATTGCCGTGATCGGGGTACTGTGTGCCGTCACCATCATCGCCTTATCGGTACTGGTGGGCTTGCTGTATCGAAACGGCGGCACGCTCTTCCCCGCTCCGACGGATACCGATTCGGGAACGATCAACGCACCCACTCTGCAGATCACCGAATTGGATGAGGACGCCGAAGGTCTCACCACCACCGAGATCGTAGACCGCAATTTGGATAGCACCGTCTTGCTGACGATCTACAGTTCCGCCTCTTCCAACGCGTTCCCGTTTGGACAAACCACCGAGCAGGAAGTAAAATCCGGCTCGGCAAGCGGCATCGTTATGTCAGCAGACGGATATATCATCACCAACTGGCACTGTGTCGTCAACGAATCCACCAACGAAGTCTTTCCGCGCATTGATGTCACCATGTACGACGGCACGGTATACGAGTACGCTGAGGTCATTGGGCATGATTCTTCCACTGACCTCGCCGTTATCAAGGTGGATGCCACCGATCTAAAACCCGCCGAATTCGGAAACTCCGACAACTTGAAGATGGGTAATAAAGTCGTAGCACTCGGATACCCGAGCGAAGAGTTATCCGTCACACAAGGAATCGTATCGGGCCTTGCCCGCGACGTATACGAGGACACCGGTTATGCCATCAAATGCTTGCAGATCGACGCTGCCATCAACCCCGGCAACTCCGGCGGTCCGCTGTTCAATGCCGCCGGCCAGGTCATTGCGGTCAATTCAGCCAAGATCGTCGCGAGCGGATATGAGGGTATCGGTTTTTCCATTCCGATCAACGAGGCAAAGGTCATCATCGATGACATTTTGAAGAACGGCTACGTCACCGGCAGAGTGGCGCTTGGCATCACCGGTCAGACCTACAGCGATTCCCATTATCGCGGTTTTCTGATCTACACGATCGAGAACGACTCGCCGATGAACAACACCGAAGCCAAACGCGGCGATCTGATAACCGCCGTGGACGGGGTCGTCGTCGAAAGCTACGCTGAACTGCGTTCGGAGCTTGCCAAGCACAAGGTCGGCGATACGGTAACGCTCAAGCTGTTGCGCTCCGAGAATCGTCAGGTGCGGGAATTCTCTGTCAGCGTAAAACTTGCCGAAGCCAAAGGAAAATAACGGTTTTTAAGGGGGACAGCGACACTGTCCCCCTTATTTTTGCGAAAACACCTTGCACCGCCGAACGGTTTGTGCTATAGTTATAATCGATATGTAAAGATAAGGAGATTTTAGTATGTCCGGACACTCCAAGTGGAATAATATCAAACGCAAAAAAGAAAAGACAGACGGCCAAAAAGCCAAGATTTTCACCAAAATGGGTCGTGAGATCGCGGTTGCCGTTAAAGAGGGTGGCAGTGCCGATCCCGCTTCCAACTCCAAATTAAAGGATGCCATCGCCAAGGCAAAAGCCAATAACGTGCCCAACGATAACATTGAGCGCATCATCAAAAAAGCCGCCGGCGACGGTAACTCTGATAACTATGAAGCCCTGCAGTACGAGGGCTACGGTCCCTGTGGCATCGCCGTTATCGTGGAAACGCTGACCGACAACCGCAACCGTACCGCTGCAGATATCCGCCATTATTTCGATAAATTCGGCGGTAACCTCGGCCAGACCGGCTGTGTCGGCTTTATGTTCAATCAAAAAGGCATCCTTGCCATCGAAGCCGAGGGCCTGGATGAAGATAAGGTCATGGAAGATGCCCTGGAAGCCGGTGCTTCGGATTTCGCCGCCGACGAGGATGTGTTTGAAATCACCACCGAGCCGGAGGATTTCTCCGCCGTGCGTGACGATCTGGAAGCCAAAGGTTACACCTTCGTGTCCGCCGAAGTGCAAATGATTCCCGACGTATACAGCGAGATCACCGACGAGGAAGCTCTCGTTAAGATGGAAAAACTGCTCGATGCTCTCGAAGATAATGACGACGTGCAAAACGTGTGGCACAACTGGGATCGCCCCGACGAAGACTAATAAAAGCGCCTGCAAGGAAATCCTTGCAGGCGCTCGTTTTATATATGTTTTTTCAAAACCTCGTACAACCGTCCGGATGGAAGCCCCATCACGGTGTAAAAATCACCGCAGATGCCGCGGATATGCCGCATGCCGCGCCCTTGGATCGCGTAACCGCCTGCCTTTCCCATCGGCTCTCCGCTTGCCACGTACGCGTCGATCTCCTCCTCGCTCATCGGCAAAAAGGTGACTGCCGCACTGTCGGCAAACCCCTCACTGTGCTCACCGTCGCACAGCCACACAGCGGTAATCACACGATGTTCCCTGCCGGACAACCGCCTGAGCATGGCTTTCGCATCTTCCGTGTCTTTCGGTTTTCCGAGAATAACCCCATCGATCACCACAACCGTATCCGCACCAAGCACCATTTCGTTCGGGTGATGTTTTGCGATCTCCTCCGCTTTTCCACGCGCCACGCGCAGTACTGCCTCTTCGGGTGATAACGCGGGATCGGGCGGTAATTCTGTTTTAGCGGGCTCGACAGTATAGGTAAAACCCATCAGATCCAGTATTTCCCGACGGCGGGGAGATGCCGATGCCAAAATCATACGCTTTCTCCTTTTATCTCACACAGCACCGCACGGTACTGTTCTTCGGTCAACAACACGTTGAGCACCTCTATCAACCGATTGGCAGAGAGTTTTGTCGGCAAGGATAGTTTCTTGAGGAGTGCCACCCGTAACCGTGCACTATCTTCCTTGCCCGACAGACCGTCCTCATACAACCGCGCTTTCGTCAAATACGCAGTCGGTTGCTCCGCCTCTCCGTCAAGCGCTGTCGCTCCCGCGCGCCACAATGCAGCAAGGACGGTTTCACCGTCCACACCCTCTACACCGAGCAAGCCCTCCTTGGAGGGCTCTTTTTTTCGCCGTTCTTTTCCCGTGATCTCGGGAATATAGGCATGCTTGACCCATTCTTTCGGCAGTGCACCACTAATGCGGTCACGGATCACAAATCCTGCAGAATCACTGTCCGTCAGCACAAGCAATCCTTGTGCCTCGGCGAGTTTGCGTAGCAATAATAACTTGTCGGGTTGCCTGAAAATGCCAAAACCATCCGTTTCAACAATGGTGGCATCCACCACACTGCGCAAACGGATGGCATCGTATTTCCCTTCTACAACAACCGCTTCCTTGATTGCGATCGTCATTCTACTTTCCCCAATTTAGCGGTAACGATCAGTTTGGCGGCAACCTCTTCCAAAACGGTGCGTTTGTCCGCAGAGGAGGATTTCAGGCGGCGATCCGCCTGCGCTAACATATCAAGACTTTCTCTGAGCGATTCAAGCGACAGCTTACTGCAATCACGCGCCGCATAACGAAGGCGGAATGCCTTGCCTTTATAATCGAATTCCTCCACCAACGTCTCCGCTTGTCTGCCGCCGATGGCCGCAACCTTAGCGCGGTACATATCCGCATATGCATTCGATAAAGCCGCCAGTATCGCCACCGGCTCCGCCTTACAGGCAAACAACCGATGCAGGATAATGTATGCTTTTTCATAATGATTTTGTAGGATCGCATTTGATAGCTCATACGCCTGCGCGTTGAGGTTTTTAGTGGCTACCTGCTCTAAAATTTCCGTGGTGATCTCACCGTTTCCGGCAAGCGCACACAGCTTGTCCAGTTCATTGAGCAACAAATTCATATCGTTGCCGCTCTGCTCCACCAATTTCTTGGCAATCTCCGTTTTCATCAGGGCGCCTCGCCGCCCGGCACCCGCACATAAAATCCGTGCGATCTCCTCGTTGGTCTTGCGCGGAAATGCCACGCACATACCGCCGTTTTGATCGATTGCATCGGCAAATTGTTTCCATTTGGCATTTAATTTTCCGTCTGCCAGTACGGTCGTCATCCAAAAGATCAACACCGTATCCTCCGGCGGATCGGACACAAGCGCCAACGCTCTGTCAAACAAGGCAGCCGCCGTTACGTCACAGTTGCTGACAGTCACGCATTTCTTATCTGCCATCAGCGGTAGCGCCTCTGCCGCCGCCTCAATAGCATCAAACGAACATTCCTGGCCGTCAAAACGTTGAAAATTAAAGACGCTCAGCTCATCGTCCTGGCGCACGCCGGATTTGCGTACGAGCTGCTCCATATAATGCATGGTTAAATAGCTTTCCTCACCATACAACAGATACACCCGTTTGACTTCTTCGGTTTTCAGATGCATTTTTAGGTCTTGTTCCGAGAATGCCATACCGTCAACTCCTTTATCTGCCGCAAAACACGGCATCCGCCTTAGTTGCTGCTTCCGATCGCGCCGTAAACAATAAAGTTTTCTCATGCCAGGTAAGCAACAACTCTTCTTGTTGCCAATGCGCTTCCAATGACTTTCCGAGTTTCACTCGACACTGTGAAAGCGGGATACCCGCTCTTTGCGGATCACTGTAAAGTATCGGGGAATTATCGGTCAAATACTCCTTTAGTACCACAGGGACATATAGTGTCGCCGATTCCTCTCCGCCAATCACAAATACCGCATCAAGGCGCGTCAAGCCCAGTGAATCCAGTGCATCTTTGGCACCGTAAAGCGGTGAGATGCTGTCAGGCGCCGTCACCAACACCGTGTTGCCACGATAGGATGCCACCACCGCCAAACCGTTTGTACCATCCACACTCTTCGTGCGCAAGGTATTGTATACAGCACCTCGATGGAGAAGCAATCCCACACATAAGATACAAATACAAACTCCGGCAAGCACCGACAACCCTTGACGACCCAGCACGCGGCGCCCCAACAAAAAGAGAAAATAAACTCCTATTAACCATAATAACAGAAAAGGAGCCCCAATAGCAACCGTTGCCAACGAAAAATCGGAAATTTTTTCACAAACCCACAACAAATAGCGACTCATCAGTCCTGCAACAAAAAGTACGGGCTGTGCGAATACCACGATTCCGCAGACAGAGAAGAGGGAGCCCAGGCAACCGGTGATCAGTACCACCTCTGCCGTTAAGGTCGTGAGCAGATTAGCCGGCACCGATAACAGCGATACCCGTCCGAAATAGATGGCGAGTACCGGCAACGTTGCGAAGAGCGCCGCTAAACTAACCGAAACAGTGGCAACCACCGTCTTGATCAGTCGCGCACAGTGCTTCGGTTCACGGCCGCGTAACAAAAATTGCTCAATCGGTTTGGTCCAGCAGAGCAAGCCGAAGGTGGCCGAAAACGATAACAACAATCCCGCATCGTATACCGCAAACGGATTCGGGATCAGCAAAATCAGAAGCGCGAATCCCAATGAGTTTCGCTCATCAGCACGGTACCGCAGACAACGACCAAACAACGTAACCAAACTCACCACACCGGCGCGAACCACCGAAGCGGAAAACCCGACGATGGCCATAAAGCCCAGTATCAGTACCATTCCCAGTACCGAGCGCCAAACGCGCCTCACACGCAACCGACGCAGTAAATATACCAAGCCCTGCAGCAACACCGTCATATGTAATCCGGATACCGCAAACAGATGGGATACGCCGCAACGACGAAAATCCAATGCTGCTTCATCGGATAAGTGCTCGTCTGCACCGTAACAAATGCCGGCTACGGCAGCACCGATGTCACCGTCCAAATATTGTTCGATCGCAAGTATCAGTTGCCCCCGCAGCCACGAAAAGCACGCCGTCCACGGAACGTGCCCCGCCATGATCGTTTCTTGTACTCTTTTTGTCTGTACGGTGTGTACTCGCAACCATGTGCCGTTTGCACGGCGCATCAGTTGCGACAACATGGAATCGCTTGCTACCGGCTCCACTGTGAACACGGAGGAAAACTGATCATACGGTTCCACCGCCAACTCTGCATCCGGCGAATACCAAATAAGGCGCGTTCCGCGCGGCAGATCCCCTCCCTGTACCTGCAACAAGACGTCCGGATCATTCTCAATCACTTGAACGTCGAGCGACAACGACTGTTCAGCTGTCACCTCGGTGGGTTGCACGTGATGTAAATAGGTCACGTAATACGCACCGGTCGCAAGTAAACACACCACCGCCGTCAGCGGAATGGCGTGAATATGCCGACAAACAGGAATAGACAGTGATAGTACGAACACCGCCGCACAAAGGAGTATCGCGAACTTGAACCACCCTATCGGCAGCCACGGACAAATCAATACCGTCAAAAACCAAGCCAGTCCAATGACCCACAGTGGTCGAAGAACATACCGCGTCATGATTTCTTTTTAGCATACTCCTTCATGCGCTGTTCTTTGGACAAAATACGCTTACGCAGACGAATGTTCTCGGGGGTTACCTCCACCAATTCGTCATCGTTAATAAATTCCAGTGATTGTTCAAGCGAGAGCACCGTCGGCGGAGTCAAGCGAAGCGCCTCGTCCGAGCCCGCCGCACGCATATTGGTGACGTGCTTTTTCTTACACACATTCACGGTAATATCGTCACTCTTGGGCGATTGACCGATGATCATGCCCTCGTATACCGGCACCGACGGACCCACAAATAACATGCCGCGGTCCTGCGCGTTAAACAGACCGTAACTACTGGTCTCACCGGTCTCAAACACCACCAGCGAACCCTGCACGCGTTGCGGAATATCGCCTTTATACGGCTCATAGCCGTCAAATATACTATTCATGATGCCGTTGCCGTTGGTATCGGTCAAAAATTGCTGACGGTATCCCATCAACCCGCGCGACGGAATACGGAATTCCAAATGGGTCGCACCCGTGTCACGGGTGCCCATGTTGAGAAGCTCTGCCTTGCGCGAACCAAGTTTCTCCATCACCGCGCCGACGTACTGCTCGGGCACCTCAATCATGAGCAACTCCATCGGCTCGAGCAATCCACCGTTTTCATCGTGTTTATAAATGACCTGCGGACGGCTGACCGCGAATTCATACCCCTGCCGCCGCATGGTTTCAATCAAAATGGAAAGATGCAGTTCACCGCGACCGGACACCTCAAAAGCATCGGTGGAATCGGTCTCACGTACCCGCATACTAACATTGGTCTCGACCTCTTTGAACAAACGCTCTCTCAGGTTGCGCGAGGTCACAAATTTGCCTTCTTTGCCGGCAAACGGACTGTTGTTCACCATAAACAGCATCGAAATGGTCGGCTCGTCAATATGTACGAATGGCCGTGCCTCCACGCACTCGGGATCGCAAGCTGTCTCGCCAATATTGAGATCAGTAATACCGGTTACGGCGATCAGATCACCCAGCTGTGCCGTATCGTGTTCGACACGGCGCAAACCCTCAAATTGGTACAGCTTACCGATTCGCGCGTTGGCGGTGGTACCGTCATTTTTACACAGCGTAATAGTCTGCCCGTTTTTCACGCGACCGCGCTCCACGCGACCAACGCCAATACGGCCAACGTAATCGTCATAATCAATGTTGGAAAACAAAATCTGAAGCGGTCCGTCCACGTCTCCCTCGGGCGCGGGAACGTGCTTTAGAATGGCTTCAAACAACGGCTTCATATTGCCTTCGCGCACGTTGGGATCCAGCGAAGAATACCCGTCGCGTCCCGAGGCGTATACCACCGGAAAATCCAACTGATCTTCGTCTGCGCCCAATTCAATGAACAGATCCAGCAACTCATCAATTACCTCTGCCGGTCTGGCGCCGTCACGATCAATTTTGTTAATGACTACCACCGGCGATTTGCCGAGACCGAGTGCTTTTTTCAGCACAAAACGCGTCTGCGGCATGCAACCCTCGAACGCATCCACCAATAGCAGCACGCCGTCCACCATCATTAAGATGCGTTCCACCTCGCCGCCGAAATCCGCGTGACCGGGGGTATCCACAATGTTGATCTTGGTGCCGTTATACATCACAGCCGTGTTTTTAGATAAAATGGTGATGCCGCGCTCACGCTCCAGATCGTTGGAATCCATCACGCGTTCAGACACTTGCTCATTCTCGCGAAACACGCCGCTTTGTCGAAGCAACTGATCTACCAATGTTGTTTTACCGTGATCAACGTGTGCGATGATCGCGATATTGCGTAATTGTTCTTGCTTTGCCATAATTGTTTCCCCTTTTATGTAGCTACCTATCAAAAGAATTTCATCGGATCGACCGCACGACCACCTACACGCACCTCAAAATGCAGGTGCGGCGACGTACTGCGGCCGGTATTCCCCACCGCAGCAATGCGTTGCCCCTGGATGACCTTGTCACCCGGTTTCACAAACAATTCGCTGCAGTGCGCATACAACGTCTGATAGCCGCCGCCGTGGTCGATGATAATATATTTTCCGTACGACCAGTACGACGTACCCTTCGGATCACGGGCAACGATAACCGTACCGCCGTCAGCCGCAACAATATCCTCGCCGGTCATATCACGGCTCCATATATCAAGAGCGTTGTGTACGCCGCTCTTAAAATATTGCGATACGTACCGTGTTTCAGGAGTCGGCCACACAAACCGTCCCGTTGCATTGGCACCGCCCTGATAGTTCTTGTCGATCTTCTTGGTGCCGTACGCCACTACCTGAGTGACCGGCTCCCTCATCACCACGGACGAAGTGATCACACTGGATAACTGCTCACCGTTAAGATACGTAACCGTTGCCGTCACTCGATTTAATCCCTTTTCACCGTTGGTGCGCACCCGTTCACTACCCTCGTAGGACGAGGCGTCTGCCACGCGCTGTACGTTGAACGGCACCTCGACCTCATACTGAACCGTACCGGTCACCAACACCTGTAGGCGGGATTCGGACATCAGCAGTTCCTTCATGTCCTCCGGTTGCAAAATGCGCGGTTGTGGGTACTGACCATCAATCAGTTCCACCGTTTCAAGGAACGAGGCCGTTACGCCCTCTTGCCCGTCGCGGTGTTCCTCTAAAATTTCCGTCAGCAACTGTTCGAGAGCGTCGCGATCCTCCACGGCACCGCAGAACACGCCGTCAATGTACACGCCGCTCGCATAGAGCAGCACCGCATCCGTACGAAATAACAAGTAATCACAGATCTCCGCCCGTTCTAAGACACTCGCCTGCGGAATCATATGCAACGACACGTCCGGCTTAATGGCCGTTTCCAGCATGATGTCGGTCGTTTGGAGGCGTTCTTCTGCCATCGCAATACCGGCTTGCAATTCCGATTCATCGGACACGTAACCAATGGTATCCCCCGCTGAATCGGTCAACGCCAACGCAAACGTGATGCTGTCCCAGTAACGGAGCGTTTCCCGCAACAAGAAGGCCGTCACCACGATCGCCGCCACCGTCACCGCCCCTTTAACAAGGTGCCGGTACCGTCTGATCGCCTCAAGCGGCAAGAGAATTATCTGCAGTATACCGAGGATGGGATTTTTGCGCCATGCCTCGCGCACTCGTCTGCCCGCACTGATACAATGCCCCCAAAACGTAGCAAACTTTGCGCGCAGCGTACGACCGCGATGCTGTCGTAAGACCTCGAATAACCGTCTGACAAGCAGACGAATCGGTAAAAACAAAAGGGTCAGAAACCGTCCCAAACGGTGAAGCAAACGCAAGGTCTGCACACCCGCATAGTACGATACCCGATACACCGTTTGCATAGACGGTCCCTCCTTTCTGTTATATCCTTTCAAGACTGAACGGGGTGAAAAGACCCGAAATCCGCCGCTTTGCGGCAGGTTCGAGTGGGTCGTGTTTATAACACATTCTTCAAAAACTGCCCCGTATACGATTCCGGCACAGCCGCGACCTCCGCAGGTGTCCCGCAGGCGACCAAGGTGCCACCGCGGTTACCGCCCTCCGGCCCCAAATCCACAATGTGGTCGGCATTTTTGATGACGTCCAAATTATGCTCAATGACGATCACCGTATTGCCGCCATCCACTAATTTTTGCAATACCTCAATAAGTTGTGCCACGTCCGCCGTGTGCAAGCCGGTCGTGGGCTCGTCCAAAATATACACCGTTCGCCCGGTGGCACGCTTGGCAAGTTCGGTGGCTAATTTGACACGCTGCGCCTCACCACCCGACAAAGTGGTGGCGGGCTGACCGAGCTTGATATATCCCAATCCCACGTCCATAAGCGTTTGCAGCTTTCGCGCAATTTTGGGAACACTGGCAAAAAACGTGGTTGCTTCCTCCACCGTCATTTCCAGTACGTCGTAAATATTCTTGCCCTTGTAACGGACCTCCAACGTCTCGCGATTATACCGCTTTCCGTGGCACACCTCACACGGCACGTAAATATCCGGTAAGAAGTGCATTTCGATCTTTAAAATACCGTCACCCTGGCACGCCTCGCAGCGGCCACCCTTGACGTTGAAGGAAAACCGTCCCGCTGAATAACCGTGCATTTTGGCATCAGTAGTGGATGCAAACAACTCGCGAATATCGTTGAAGACTCCCGTATACGTAGCGGGATTGGAACGCGGGGTGCGTCCGATCGGTGCCTGATCAATATTGATGACCTTGTCCAAATGCTCGATACCTTCTATCGCCTTGTGCGCACCCGCTCGGGTATGTGCGCGGTTAAGCACCGCCGCCAACTTTTTGTAAAGAATCTCGTTGATAAGCGACGATTTCCCCGATCCGGACACACCCGTCACGCAGTTAAACACGCCCAATTTAAAGAAGACATCAATGTCTTTCAAATTGTTTTCCCGAGCACCGATCACGCGCAGTTCACGACCGTCCCCTTTGCGCCAAACCGCGGGCACGGGAATCTTCCGCTTGCCGCTGAGGTACTGCCCGGTGATCGACCGCTCGCTCGCACATACGTCCTCAAGCGTTCCGGAACACACGACCTCACCGCCGTGCACGCCCGCACCGGGGCCAATGTCCACGATCCAGTCGGCGGCACGCATGGTATCCTCGTCGTGCTCGACCACGATCAGCGTGTTGCCGAGATCGCGTAAACGGCACAACGTTTCGAGCAGCTTTTGATTATCCCGCTGATGCAGACCGATACTCGGCTCGTCCAGAATATACAGAACGCCCATCAGCGACGAGCCGATCTGCGTTGCTAACCGGATTCGTTGACTTTCACCGCCCGACAGCGTTCCCGCCGCGCGCGACAGCGTCAAGTATTCCAGACCGACGCTGTTTAAGAATCCCAACCGCTCGCGAATCTCTTTTAAAATGCGATCCGCAATGCGGTGCTCGCGTTGTGACAGAGACGCATACAGTTCGTCCATAAAGATAAGCATTTCGGTCACGGATTTATCGCACAGGTCGGAAATGTTCAAATCCCCTACCGTGACCGCCAAACTTTCGGGTTTTAAGCGTCTGCCGTGACAGTCCGGGCACGGCACCTTGCTCATATACTGCTCGATCTCGCTACGCGCCCAGTCGCTGGACGTTTCACGGTACCGCCGTTCTAAATTATTAACGACACCCTCGAACGCGGTAAAATACTCACCCGATCCGTACTCCATTTTGCGCCACATGCGAATCTTTTCGCCGTCATTGCCGTACAAAATGATTCTTTTAATCTCTTCGGGCAATTCGCCGAACGGAGTATCCAGCGAAAACCCGTAATGCGCCGCCAGCCCCTCATAGTACATCTGGGCGATGGTACCGTAATCGTTATATCCCCAACCGCTGGCGGTAATGGCATTTTCACGGATAGACAGTTTGGGATCACTCACCACCAAATCGGGATCCACCGACATAAAAATGCCGATACCCGTGCATTTCGGGCACGCGCCGAACGGGTTATTAAACGAAAACATCCGCGGCTTGAGCTCATCCATGCTAAACCCATGCTCCGGGCACGCGTAATTGAGTGAAAACAAAAATTCTTCTCCGTCGGGAATACTCACGCCAAGCAAACCGCCCGACAACCCCGTTGCCGTCTCAATGGAATCCGCCAATCGTCCGCGTACGTCGTCGCGAATCACCAAACGGTCTACCACGATCTCGATCGTGTGTTTTTTGTTTTTCTCGGGCTTAATCTCCTCGGAAAGATCGCGGATCTCACCGTCAACGCGCACGCGAACGTATCCCGCCTTGCGCGCACTCTCAAATTCTTTTTGATACTCGCCCTTTTTGCCGCGGGCGATCGGGGCGAGTAATTGAATACGCGTTCCCTCTCCCAGTTCCAATAAACGGTCCACGATCTCGTCAACCGTCTGCTGACGGATCTCCCGCCCGCACACAGGGCAATGCGGCACACCGATGCGCGCATACAAAAGCCGTAGATAATCGTAAATCTCGGTTACCGTTCCCACGGTGGAACGCGGGTTATGCGAGGTAGTCTTTTGATCAATAGAAATGGCAGGCGACAAACCGTCAATGGATTCCACGTCCGGTTTTTCCATCTGGCCCAAAAACATCCGCGCATACGACGACAAACTTTCCATATACCGCCGCTGTCCCTCGGCATAAATGGTGTCAAAGGCAAGCGACGATTTACCCGACCCGGATAAGCCGGTAAACACGACCAGCTTGTCTCTGGGGATCGTCACGTCGACGTCTTTTAAGTTGTGTTCTTTGGCGCCTTTAACAACCAGTTTGTCCAACATATCGAACTATCCTTTTCTCAGTTTCTCAATTTCATCACGCAACCACGCGGCGTGTTCAAATTCGAGCAGCTTTGCAGCATGACGCATCTCGCGTGTGAGCTGTTCAATACGCTGCTCGCGCTCCGCCCGTGTCAGCTTGCGTCCTTTTTCATTACGCACGTTCTCGGTGGAAGGCGTGATTTGCAGAATATCCGAAACTTGCTTCGTAATGGTGCGCGGCACAATACCATGTTCCTCGTTATACCGCATTTGTATCTCGCGGCGGCGATTGGTTTCGGTGATGGCGCGCTCCATCGACGGCGTGACCGAATCGGCATACATGATGACCTGCCCGTTCGCGTTACGCGCCGCACGACCGATGGTTTGAATGAGCGAGGTTTCGGATCGCAAGAACCCTTCCTTATCCGCATCCAAGATCGCCACCAGCGATACCTCAGGAATATCCAACCCCTCGCGAAGCAGGTTGATACCCACGAGCACGTCGAATTCACCGAGCCGCAGATCGCGGATGATCTCCATGCGTTCCATGGTATCAATGTCGTGGTGCATATACCGCACCTTGACACCGACGTTTTCCAAATAAGCAGTTAAATCTTCCGCCATCTTCTTGGTCAACGTTGTCACCAGCACGCGCTCCGAGCGCTCGGCACGCAGACGAATCTCAGAAAGCAGATCGTCGATCTGCCCTTCCACCGGCTTGACCGTGACCTCGGGATCCACAAGCCCCGTCGGGCGAATCACCTGCTCCACCGGTTTCCCGCCGCGTTCGCGTTCAAGGTCACCCGGCGTCGCACTCACAAACACCACTTGATTTAAATGGCTGTAAAACTCATCAAAATTGAGCGGACGGTTATCGTATGCACTCGGCAAACGAAAGCCATAATCGATCAAGCTCGTTTTGCGGGCGTGATCACCGCCGAACATACCGCGCACCTGCGGCAGCGTCACGTGCGATTCATCCACAAACAGCAGAAAATCATCGGGAAAATAATCGAGCAGCGTGAACGGCTGTGAGCCGGGTGCACGCCCCGATAAAATACGTGAATAGTTTTCGATCCCCTTACAGATGCCGATCTCGCGCAGCATCTCAATATCGTAGCGCGTGCGCTGTAACAGCCGTTGCGCCTCCAGCAACTTGTTTTCGGCCTTAAATTCCTCTAAACGCTGTTCGAGTTCCCGCTCGATCTCCGCGATCGCGACCTCCATCTTATCCGGCGGCACGATGTAATGCGACGCGGGATAGATCCCGATATGACCGAGCAATCCTTTGAGTTCACCGGTAAGCGGGTTTACTTCACTGATGCGGTCGATCTCGTCCCCGAAAAACTCCACGCGGATCACCGAATCGTTGGAATACGCGGGGAAGATCTCCACCACGTCACCGCGCACGCGGAATTTGTTGCGCACGAAATTGATATCGTTGCGCTCGTATTGCAGATCCACCAATTTGGCAAGCAACTCGTCACGCGATTTTGTCATACCGGGGCGCAGCGAAATGATCATGTTGCGATAATCAATGGGACTTCCCAAGCTGTAAATACAGGACACGCTGGCAACGATGATCACATCCCGCCGCTCCGACAACGCGCAGGTCGCGGAATGGCGCAGTTTGTCGATCTCGTCGTTAATAGCGGAATCCTTTTCAATATAGGTATCCGTCGACGGAATATACGCTTCCGGCTGATAGTAATCGTAGTAGGAAACAAAATATTCCACCGCATTGTCGGGGAAAAACTCTTTAAATTCGGAACAAAGCTGCGCCGCAAGGGTTTTGTTGTGAGCGAGAACAAGTGTCGGCTTATTCACTTTCGCGATCACGTTCGCCATCGTAAACGTTTTACCCGAACCGGTAACGCCAAGCAAGGTCTGCTCTTTTTTGCCGTCGAGCACGCCCTTGGCAAGTGCTTCGATCGCCTGCGGCTGGTCGCCGGTGGGCTTATAGTTGGAGTGTAAAATAAATTTATCCATCTGCCCACCGCCCTTTTAAAAATAATATCAATATAGTATACCACAAAACTCCGAATAAGTAAAGAAAGAGCCGATACATTTTCGTATCGACTCTTTCTTTTATCTGTTAAATGCTGCACCCATTACACGTTGACTGATTCGCGCAGTTTCGTTGCCCCATATTCAAGCGAAAAATCTTTGCTGAACATGCTGGACGTTCCCGCAACAAAGATGTTACCGCCCGCCTTGCTCATTAACGTCGCATTTTCGAAACTGACGTTTCCATCCACTTCGATCTCAACGTTTTCGAATCCGTTTTCATCGAGATACGCCCGTAAATCGGCAATCTTTTTCAAGGTGGATTTCACCAGTTTTTGTCCCGCAAAACCGGGATTAACCGTCATCACCAAAACAGCGTCTATGTCTTCCAAAATAGTCTCAAGCATACAAATGGGTGTTGCCGGGTTTATCGCAACCATCGATTTCGCTCCTTTTGCTCTGATTGCAGATAACACCTTTTGTAAATGACAGGTAGACTCTAAATGAACAGAAACATAATCATTTTCGCCGAATTCAAACCATTCTAAAACACTTTCGGGCTTTTCGACCATTAAATGAATATCAAGCGGAATCGTTGTCTCTTTTTTTAAAGCTTTTACAAAATCGGTGCCAAGTGTATAGTTTCCTACAAAATGGCCGTCCATAATATCGACATGAAGGTAGTCAATATTAAGCTTTTCAAATTCCTCGATAGTTTCTTTAAGTTTAAAGAAATCAACACACATAACGGATGGTGAAATTTGTTTTTTCATAACTCGATCTCCTGTCAAATTATTCTTCACTAACGGAAAGCATTACCTTATTAAAAAACTCTTTTCGCTCAGCCATAAGAGAAAACGCTTCGTTGCAACGTTCTATGGGGTATTTATGGGTAATCAACGCTTTAACGGCAAGCTTACCGCCCGATAATGCTGCAACGCTTTCCTTCCAGTCGTTATTACGCTCTGCATAGGAAGAATTCCACGTGCCGAGCACCGTAAGTTCTTTTCTCAAAATATACCAATATGTTTTTTGAGAGAAGGTAACGTCACCTGCTGGGTTACCCATAAGCACAATTTTTCCGAACGGCTTTATCGCCGCAAGACATCTCTCAATCGCACCGCTGTGTCCTGTCCCCTCTATAACGCAATCAATCTTTACGCCTTCTTCATATTCCTTGAAATCAAGCGTTTTGGCAAACTCAATTTTTCGGCTGTCAATGTCAAAATAATACACATCTCCGGCACCCATGGATTTTGCCCATTGACCCGCAATAATCCCGATAGGACCTGCACCCGAAATAAGCAGATTTTCGCCTTTCTGTATGTTCAGTTTCATAACAGCATGACGGCCAACCGAAATCGGCTCGCACATGGCGCCTTCATCATAACTGATGTTATCGGGCAACTCGACGAGATTCCAACGCTTTACGGCGATATACTCTGCCATCCCCCCATCACGACGAGAACCGTAATAGTCATAATTGACACAAGCCGCATAATTTTCCGTTTTGCAGGACTCACACGAAAAACAAGGAAGCAAAGGAAATACTGCGACACGCTTTCCAACGAGTTTACCCTCACTGTCTTCTGCGACTATTCCTGAAAATTCGTGACCGATGATCGTGGGAAAATGATACGTCCCTTTCGTAAACACTCTGGGAACGTCGCTGCCGCAAATACCGCAACTTTTCACACGAACAAGCACCTCATCGCTCGCACAAACAGGGCGATCCGTTTCTTCAAATCTCAGATCATTGATCGCGTGTAAATTCGCACATTTCATTTTTGAAAAACCCTCTTTCTTTCCGTTCTCTTTTATGCTATAATGCAAAAAATGAAAACAAACTGTCAAGAATCGGCGATTTTATTGATCAACAATCACGTTTTATAATCAATTTCGAAAATAAACGAATATAAACGAAAGGATTTTAAAATATGTACAACCTGGAACGTCAAGAAAAAATTATGCAAATTCTCGAAAGTAAAAGAAGCGTCAGTGTGGCAAAATTAGCCGATTTGCTTTACGTGAGCGCTCCTACCGTACGCCGAGATTTGACCATTCTGGAAGAACAAGGGAAAGTGCAACGCACCCATGGCGGTGTGGTATTGCGAAAAACTTCGGATACGGAAATCCCCCTTTTGTTTCGCGAAGATCAACACAACGCTGCCAAGAAAACAATTGCCGAAAAGGCATCACAATATATTTCAAACGGTGATGTCATTTTCCTTGATGCGTCTACCACCGCCGCGTATCTGGTGCCTTATTTAGAAAAATTCAGCGACATTATCGTTGTTACCAACAGCCCAAAAACCTCCATGCTGTTAGGTGAGAGGAATATCAAAAACTATTGCACGGGTGGGCTCTTGTTAAGGCACTCCATCGCGTATGTCGGAAGCGAGGCGGAAAAATTCGTTTCGAATATTAATGCGGATCTGTTTTTCTTTTCAAGCCGCGGTTACACCGAAGACGGTATGATCACGGATTCTTCCGAGCGCGAAGTCGTTATGAAAAAAGCAATGCTGCAAAATGCCGAAGAGAGCTTCTACCTTTGTGACAGCAGTAAGAAGAATCAAAAATTTGCTTTTAATGTTTGCGCCACCAAAGATGTCAACGTGATTGATGAACATAAAGAATAAAACAAAAAATGCTTGACCGTACGGTCAAGCATTTTTTCATATGTATTTTCTGCCTTCTGTCAGAAATCACTAAGCAGTCGTTTTATCCTCTTTATAGATCAGCATCGCCAAGACTACCGCTGCCACACCGGAAACAAGTTTCCCCACTATTACGGGCATGATGTAATCCGCATTAAACGCCAAGGTAAACGCCATGTGGCTGCCAAACACAAAGGCTGCCGATACCGCAAATGCGGAATTTAACACAACGCCCTTTTTATTCATTTTTTCCATGCAACTGAACGTGGTGGCGTTGGTAACAAGCGTGGAAAGAAACGAAAAAGCGGAAAAAGAATCAATGCCGATCTTGCTCCCCACTTTACTGAGGGGCTTGTTGAGCAATTTCGATACCACAAACATCAGCGGCAAAGCACCGGATAAGGTCACGCATGCGTTTGCACAAATAAAGGCGGCATTCTCGAAGCTGTCGAAATGCTCATATACCGGGATTTTGGTAAGGAAGGTAAAGATAGAACAGGCAAGACCGATCATGGCAACCCAACGAATGATGTGCCCAAACACCACGAAGGCCTTAATACAGAAATTCGGTAACAGGATCAGCGCCGCACCTAACACAACCGCAAAAACGATGAGCGGTAACAAGCTGATGACAAGGTCCACAATACCGATCCCGCACAGTAAACCACCGACAAGACAACCGATCGGAACGGTGGTAATGCCGCAAAGCAAACCGAAAAACAATTCCTTATGTTGCTCTTTTTTAACGATACCAATGGCAAACGGGATAGTAAAAGAAACAACACATCCCAACATAGAGGATACCACAAACGCATTAAAGTTGCCGATGGTTTCGGATTTGCAGATCGATTGTGCAAGCGTCATACCGCCCATATCGTTAGCGAAAAGGGATGCAGGTATAACAGAGGGATCAATTTTAAAAACCGAATAGAACCAATCAAAGAACGGCGTCAGCCACACCCCAATGGCGGGGGCGATCACCAGCATGCCGAGCATGGAAAAAACCATGGGTGCAAACAGCGCAAACCCTTTTTCAAATTCTTTTCCCAAGCCGAACTTGTTGCCTAACAGTTTATCAACAAGACCAAGCATGGCAAAGATTAAAATGATGATCGTCAGTACGTTCATAGTGCAACCTCTTTAAACCCGGCATCGGTTAATATCCATTGTGAACGAAAACCTACCTGTAACAGCAGTTCTTTCGCTTCCTTGTAATGGCAATCCAGAAAGTTTTTATTGTGACAATCGGACGTGATCACCGCACCAAAGCCGCAATTTTTAAATTCTTTTAAAAACTCCGATTGCGGATAAGGAGTCGTTCGATATCCGCGTGCGATGGCCCCCGTATTCACTTCAAACAAAGGAATTTTCCCTTTCAAATTCCGAATAGCTTCATATCCGAAATTCAGATAGTCTTGTGAATTGACATCAATAAAATTTCGCAACTCGTTTGTTTTTGTTAAAATATCAAAATGCCCCAAAATATTAACGTTCAGTTTTTGAGGTAATAACAAAAGCATTTCAAAATACCGTTCGGCAAACTTCAAGCTGTTACCAGAAAAATGCGTGTTGATAAGCGCTTCTACTTCCTTGACGCCTCTGTCAAAGCCCACTTTCTTGCCATCAAAATCGAGATAATGAACCGATCCGATGATATAGTCAAAATCGTCAATCGGCACTTCGGAAAACAAGTCGTACTCCAAACCGCAAAAAATGTCGATTTGGTCAGTATATTTTCGCCGAAGATCGTGTATTTCGGCTTTGTAGCGACCCATTTCTTCCACTGTCATTTGATACGGATAGTCGGAAAAGTCCATATAGGTATGCTCGGAAAAGCCAATCGAATGAAACCCCTTTTCGATCGCTTTTAACACAAGTTCTTCGGGCGAATCTTTTCCGTCAGCATAGGTTGTGTGAACATGTAGGTTTTGTAATAGATTCACATGTTTCTCCGCTTTCCTATCGAATCCGACAATTTTTCGAAAAAGCAGATATGTTTGCATCTGTATTTTCCGCTTATGTTCTTTGCTTAATGCCTTTTACCAGCGCGATGATCACCACTGCCACTACAGCAGTCAACACGACCGCAATACCGCCGATTATCACATACGCCCAGATAACGTTGCTGTCTGGACCGCTGATTGGTTGCGGGCCAACGGACGTATCCTCAGGGGACGGCTCCGCCGACGGCGCACCATACTGCCACTGCGCAGCCGCCAACGTCTCGTTCTTTGAACCGATCACAAGGAGGTCGCGCTGTGCTTCGAATCCCGTATACGCAATCGTTTTAAGCGCGTCACAACCGCGGAAAACATAGCCGCCAATGCCCGTTACAGTCTTAGGAATCGTGATGCTTTCCAACGCGCTGCACCCCGAAAAAGCGCTGGCATTGATGGTGGTCACGTTATCCGGAAGTGCGATCGTCTTTAATGCGGTACAGTTCAAAAACATCGTACCGCTTAAAGCTGTCAGACCGCGACCGATGGTCACGACCGACAGGTTGCCGCACTCTTCAAAAACCGATATACCTACACTCGTAACGCTGTTCGGAATCGTGATAGAGGCAAGCGCATAGCAATGGGCAAACGCCTCCGCCCCAATTTTCGTTAAACCGGTACCAAACGTGATCTGCTTGAGCCCGGCGCACCGGTAAAACGCTTGATCGCCCAAGCTCTGCACACTGTCGGCAACCGTTATTTGCTCCAGGCGGGAAGCGTATGCGATCGCCGCCGTATCCACCTTTTTCACGCTGTCGGGAATAGCATACGCCGTATTCGCTTTGGCAGGCGGATAGCAGATCAACGTGGTAGTGTCCTTGTTAAACAACACCCCGTCACGCGTACAGTAATCCTTATTTCCGAACGCAACAATAAACTTCGTTAACGACGTACATTCCTCAAACGCCGCCTCGCCGATGAAATTAACGCCGGCGGGGATTTTTAGCGTGGTGATTTTATCGCAGTTATCAAACGCACGCGTATCAATAGCCGTCACCTTGTTACCTTCAATGGAGGAGGGAATAACGACCTCGCCGCTGATATCGGTTTGCACGTCGATAATCGTCGCCTCATTTTCGGAGGGGACGGTATAGGTGTACTTTTCGAACGTCTGGTTTTCAAAACCTGCCGACACGGTAAAAGTGTTCGCAAAAAACAACGAAAAAAGAAGAATACTTGTAAGCAGGATGGAGATATGCTTTTTCATTCTCGGCAACCCTTTCTATATACAACATACACCGACAGTATAGCACAAGGGGGCCGAAGTCACAAGAATAAAAATTCCGTAACCGTAAAAAACTTGTCATTTCCTCTTTTATTTCACGTAAAAGCATGATAAACTATAGAAGATATGCAATCTTTTGGGAGGACGACCATGCTCGAACTGAAACATATTGGGTATACCGTCACCGACGGAGACAAGCCCATTGACATTTTAAACGACATTAACCTAACGGTCGACGAACGGTTCGTGGCGATCACCGGCCCGAACGGCGGCGGTAAATCCACGCTCGCCAAGATCGTTGCAGGTATCCTCCCCCCCACCTCAGGGCAGATCTTGCTGGATGGCGAGGATATCACGCACCTTTCGATCACCGAACGCGCCAAAAAAGGCGTCAGTTTTGCCTTTCAACAGCCGGTGCGTTTTAAGGGCATCACGGTACACGATCTGCTGTCCTTGGCAGCCGGGAAACCTATGTCGGTGTCGGAGGCGTGCTCCTATCTCTCGGAAGTGGGCTTGTGCGCAAAGGATTATATCCACCGCGAAGTCAACGCCAGTTTGTCGGGCGGTGAGCTGAAGCGTATTGAGATCGCCACCGTGATGATCCGCGGCACCAAGCTGTCTATCTTTGACGAACCCGAGGCCGGTATTGACCTGTGGAGCTTCCAAAACCTCATTCAGGTGTTTGAAAACATGCACGAGAAAAAGGGCGGCTCCATCCTCATCATCTCGCATCAGGAACGCATCCTGAAAATTGCCGATAAAATCGTAGTCGTAGCAAACGGCACCGTTTCGGATATCGGCACACCCGATGTCATTCTACCCAAGATGTTAAACCAAAGCGGTCCTTGCTCCGCTTTGACAGACAAGTTAAAATAAGGAGAAACCTTATGGATACAATCGAAAAAACTCTACTGGAGGCGGTTGCCGACCTTCACAGCGTTCCGGAAGGCGCCTATAACATCCGCGCAAACGGCGAACTATCAGGCCGCAGCACCACCGCCAACATTGATATTGTGACCAAAACGGACAAGCCAGGCATCGACATTCGCATCAAGCCCGGCACCAAGGGCGAGAGCGTGCATATTCCGGTCATCATCAGCCAAAGCGGACTCACCGAACTGGTATATAACGACTTCTTCATCGGCGATGATGCCGACGTCACCATTGTCGCCGGCTGCGGCATTCACAACAGCGGCGACGACGAATCCCGTCACGACGGCGTTCATTCTTTCTTTGTTGGGAAAAATGCCAAAGTACGGTATGTCGAAAAGCACTACGGTGACGGCGACGGAAACGGCAAGCGCGTGATGAATCCGCACACCGTTATCGTGCTCGAGGAAGGCGCGTCCATGGAACTCGAAACCACCCAGATCAAGGGTGTCGATTCCACCAAACGCGTTACCAACGCCACCCTCGCAGACAGCGCTTCGCTGGTTATCCGTGAAAAGTTAATGACACACGGCGATCAGTTTGCCGAAACGGATTTTACCGTTGACCTAAACGGCGAAGATTGTTCCGCCAACGTGATCTCCCGCTCAGTCGCAAAAGACCGTTCCAAACAGCGGTTTTTATCCCGCATCAACGGCAACAACCGTTGTGCCGGTCACACGGAATGTGATGCCATCTTGATGGACGACGCCAGCGTTTGCGCGATCCCCGAGATCACCGCCAATCACCTGGAAGCCAGTCTCATTCACGAGGCGGCGATCGGCAAGATCGCAGGCGAACAACTGACCAAACTAATGACCCTCGGCCTCACCGAACAAGAGGCGGAAGAACAGATCATCAACGGATTCTTAAAATAAGAAAAAAGCGGGCTCGCGAAAATCGCGAGCCCGCTTTGTGTTTTATTTATTTGCCGAAACCGAAAGCAGCGTCCAACCGCCGTCGTCGTTTTGTCGCACGGTATAGCGTTGGCTGTATTTTGCCATGTCAATCGTCGGCTCAATGGCGTTGCCGCGCTCATCGTACTGAATATCCGCAACGGATACGTACGCCACCTGCACGGTATAGACGTCCCTTTTATGCGTGATCTTACCCAGCACCGGTTTATAGCCCGAGGTGTTGATCGTCATCGGCACGTAATAACAGTTGTTTTCGGTCTTGTACTCCACGTCGCCAATGGTGCGGTGTGTGAGAGTTGCTTCACCAAACAGATACCGATACGATTCCTCAATGGTCGTCTGCGGCACGATCATGCGATACTGCGTTTCCTCCACCGGATACGCGCACTCCTCATCCCGCTCTCGTAACTGACGGATGCGCTCCGCCTCGGATACGCGGTACACCGCCGCAAGCAGCAACGGATCGGCATCCTCCGTGTCATCCACACTGTCAAATTCCGACGGGCAGAACTGCATCACCGGATCAAGAAACGTGTACAATTCTTCGCGCAGTGCCGTATCGTCGTTTGCCTGCACGATCCAGCCGATCGCCGTGACAACGACCGAGATCACCCCGATCAACGCAAACAACAGCACCAAAAAGCCGAGCGGCGCCGCATACCGAATCCGACGATGGCGTTTGACACGCACCGAAACCGGTACCTCTTCCGCGATCGGTTCACGGTTCTCCTCTTGTTCCAAACGGATCTCTTCTTCGCTCATACAGGAATACCTCCTTTATACGAATATACGCAACACGCGCACCGCTTCCGCGTCCGCACGGCCGAGTCCTAAAAAAGTTTGCTCCGGATCATAGATGCGCACCGTCTCGGCATCCTGCGGCAGACCGCTTACACGATCCACCGACAACTCGCCACCGTTGCGAAAGCGCACTGCCTGCGCTGCCGTTACCGTCACGGCCGGATACACGGTAAACGCCGTATCCACCGGTAAAATTTTGCCGGACAAACTGCCGTCCTCGGCCGCTTTTCGGCACTCGTCGGGCGTCAAGCACGCGGATAACGCGTACCCTGCCGCCGCTTCACGCCGAAGTGCGGTCATCACCGCACCGCAGCCAAGCAGATTTCCTAAATCGTCGCACAACGTGCGAATATATGTGCCCGCCGAACAATCACAACGAAGTTGCAACAGCCCGTTGTCGGCGTCGTACGCTACCATCTCCAATGAGTAGATCGTGATTGGGCGCGCTTCCCGCTTGATCTCAATGCCTTGTCTTGCCAGATCGTACAATCGTACGCCGTCTTTTTTAAGTGCCGACATCATCGGCGGCACCTGCAAGATTTCGCCGCGAAAGGCGGGCAGTGCCGCCTCGATTGCCTCTACTGTGGGGAGCGCGTGCCCGGTTTCGGTCACGTTGCCCCAAATATCCAAGGTATCACTGCGCTTGCCGAATTGCAACGTTGCGTGATACCGTTTGTCGTGTGTGGGCAACAGCGGGATGGCGCGCGTTGCCTTGCCGAACATCAGCGGCAATACACCCGTCGCCATCGGGTCTAACGTGCCCGCGTGACCGACCTTTTTCTCGCCGGTCAACCGCCTGAGTAACGCACAACAGGAAAACGAAGTCATTTCCTGCGGCTTGTCCACACATAAAATGCCGTCCATTATTTCACCTCGGTGATCCGCGGCACGGCACGTTGAATGGCATCGCGCACCTGCGCGATCACCTCATCCGTCGTACCCGACAGCGTACAGCCCGCCGCACGCGGATGGCCGCCGCCGCCGAGCAATCCACAGATTGCCGCAGCATCGGCGTGTGTACCGGTACGGATACTGACTTTGTAATCCCCATCCGCTTTTTCACGTAGCATGACGCCGACCCAGACACCTTCGATCTGCCGTGTCAGCGGGGACAAGCCCTCCATATCGTTTTCCTCGGCACCGCTCTCGCGGATCATATCGGTGGTCACACACATCACCGCCGTGCGATCGTGATCGTAGAATGAAATCGACTGCAGTGCGAGCTTTTCCAAATGCATGCGCGCGCGGGATTTAATGTCAAACATCGCACGATTGATCGGCTCTGCCTGCGCACCCGCCTCCATTAACTGCGCCGCCATACGGTGCGCAAGCGGCGTGGTATTGCTATACTTAAAGCACCCCGTATCGGTGGCAATACCGGTATACAAGCAATCTGCCATCGTCTGGTCAACGGTAACGCCCATGGCCTCGATCACCTGCAGAATGATCATCGCGTTCGCACCCATCGAAGCGTCGAGGAGCAAATGCTTTTCAAATTCGCGGTGTGAGCCGTGGTGATCAATACACAGATCCACTCGATCCGCATATACCTGCAACGATTCGCCGAGCAGCTTAGCATCTGCAACGTCTACCGCACAGATAAAATCCGGCTCAAAATCCGGCTGCGGCACGGCACTCACCATATAGTTGTACTTTTCCGGAATCGCATCGTGACACACAACGCGCGCGGTCTTACCGAGCGACTGTAACGCGTGGCACAATGCGAATCCCGAGCCGATGGTGTCGCCATCGGGGAATTGATGAATTAAGATCAGAATACGGTCAGCCGCGGCGAGCATATCCGCCGCTCCGTTTACGGTCACCTTACTCATCCGTTTTCTCCGTTTCCTTGTTTTCCTTCTTCAGCCGTCCGAGTTGTTCGGCAATATGCGAGCTGTACGCGATGGAATCGTCCGCTACAAAGCGCAGTTCCGGCACATGACGCAATTTTAGCGCCAGCCCTAACTCACGCCGCATGTAGCCGGCAGCAGAAGTTAACCCCTTAACCGCTGTTTTTGCGGCTTCGATACCGTCCATGGAACTGATATATACCGTCGCGTAGGACATGTCCCGCGTGACCTCTGCACGCACGATACTGATAAGTCCCGTTACGCGCGGATCTTTCACGGTGCGTAAAATAGCGGTCAATTCCCGCATGATATCCTCACCGGTGCGGTCCATACGATAGCTTCCCATACTGTCCCTCCTTTGTTATCTTCGAGTTATCGTTTTAGTCCCGATACTCCTCGATGATATAGGTTTCGTAAATATCGCCCTCTTGAATATCGGTGAATTTCTCCAAACCGATACCGCATTCGTACCCTTGAGCGACTTCGCGTTGGTCATCCTTAAAGCGTTTGAGCGAGATCATCTTATCATCACCGATGATGATGCCGTCACGCACAATACGCAACAGATCGTTGCGGTATACCTTGCCGTCGAGCACGTAACAACCGGCAACTAAGCCGACACCGGTAATGCGGTAGACCTGACGCACCTCGGCACGACCGTGCAGCACTTCACGCGTCTTGGGCGCGAGCATACCTTTCATCGCGGCCTCGATCTCGTCCAAGCAATCGTAGATAATGCGATACATACGCATATCCACCTCTGCTTGCTCCGCCGCAACCTGTGCAAGCGGTTCGGGACGAACGTTAAAGCCGACGACGATCGCCTTAGACGCCTGCGCGAGCATAATATCGCTTTCGCTGATAGCACCCACCGCACCGTGGATAACACGCACGCGCACTTCTTCGTTGGAGAGTTTCTCAATGGATTGGCGCAATGCCTCGACCGAGCCCTGAACGTCGGCCTTAACGATGACGTTCAGTTCCTTCATGTCGTTAGCGTGCATCTGATCGAACAGGTTATCCAGCGTAACCTTTTGATACATCTTAAACTGTTCTTCCTTGGCGGATTGCTTGCGTTGCTCCACAAGTTCACGCGCCAGACGCTCATCCGATACCGCGTTGAATACGTCACCGGCGGTCGGCACTTCGGCAAGACCCATGATCTCAACCGGCACAGACGGACCGGCAACCGTTACCTTGCGTCCGCAATCGTCCACCATCGCACGCACACGACCGACAGCCGTACCCGCAACAACAATATCACCGGAATGCAACGTACCGTTCTGTACCAAAAGTGTCGCAATAGGACCGCGGCCTTTATCCAAACGCGCTTCAATAACTGTACCCTTTGCCGCGCGGTCGGGATTGGCTTTGAGTTCCTTGATTTCCGCAACGAGCAGTACCGATTCCAACAGCTTGTCGATACCGTTGCCGGTCAGTGCCGACACCGGCACACAGATCACATCGCCGCCCCACTCCTCGGGTACCAGTTCATACTCAGTGAGCTGTTGCATAACCTTGTCGGGGTTGGCGGTGGGTTTATCCATTTTATTGATTGCCACGATGATAGAAACACCGGCGGCTTTCGCGTGGTTGATTGCCTCAATGGTCTGCGGCATAATGCCGTCGTCGGCAGCTACGACCAAAATCGCAATGTCCGTCACCTGCGCACCGCGGGCACGCATGGCGGTAAACGCTGCGTGACCGGGGGTATCCAAGAACGTGATCGACTGACCCTGAACCTTTGTGCGGTACGCACCAATATGCTGGGTGATACCGCCGGCCTCGCCGTCGGTTACCTTAGTCTTGCGGATCGCGTCCAAAACGGAAGTCTTACCGTGGTCAACGTGACCCATTACCACCACGATGGGATCGCGGGGCGAAAGATCGGTATCTTCGTCCTCGTGATCATCGATAATACGCTCTTCAATGGTCACCACGACCTCGCGCTCGACCTTGGCATGGAATTCCTCTGCTACCAAGAACGCGGTATCGAAATCGATCTCCTCGTTTGCCGTCACCATCATGCCGAGCACCATCAACTTCTTGATTACCTCGGCAACCGTTGCCTTCAAACGGGTTGCTAACTCGGACACCGTGATGGTCTCACCCACCGTGATGGTCATTTGCTTCTGCTTACGCTCCATCTGAATACGGTTGAGTCGCTCGGCCTCGGTCTCACGACGACGTTGCGGTTTCTTATACTGCTGAGATTTCTGATTGATCTTTTGTTTTTTGATAGCACCGCCGTCACCGCGCACGCGGTTGGAGGTTTGTGCCATCACATCAAACTTTTCATCGTACTTATCGCCGATATTCGTCTGCACCGAACGAGTATCCACCGTGCGGCGTTCAATGGGCGCACGGGCGGGAGCCGGCTGCTTTGCCTTTTCCTTTTTCGGCGCATTGGCTTTTGCCGCCAGCGCCGCCGCAACCGGACTGTTCTCGTCCGGCACCGCCGCCGCTTTTTCTTCCGCCCGTTTGGCGGCCTCCGCTTTTTTGGCTTCTTCTTCAGCTTGCTTTGCTGCAGCAGCTTTTTCTTCCACTTTTGCCACACGGCGCTCCTCCGCCTCGGCAAAATAGGCATCCAAACTCTCTAAATTGTGCTTCTGCGTATAATACTCAAAGACGATATCCAGCTCGTCCTCCACCAGCGCCGTTGCACTTTTTTTGGGGGTATCCGAAAACTTAGCAAGCAACTCAATAATTTCCTTGCCGGCTACTCCAAAATCTTTAGCGACGTCGCTGACGCGATATTTAATCATCATAATGGGATTCCTCCTCTACGTACTGTAAAATGGCTTTCGAGAAGCCCTCATCTGCCGTGGCAAGCACGGCGATCGGCTTGTGTGAGCCGACGGCGCGTGCCGTTTCTTCTTTGGTAAGAGGCAACCGATACACGGTCTGCGTCGGCAATCGGAACCGCAACTCCTTTAAGGTGCGGTCAGCTGCATCACCGACGATCATCATAAGCGCTTTTTCGGTACTGCACAGTCCAACAACCGCATCAAACCCGGTCACCAAACGACCGGCGCGGCGGCACATCCCGAGCAACCCGATCAGTTTATCAGGCGTCATCCGTCTGTAATGCCTCCTCCAACTGTGTATACACGGCATCGGGGATCTGACAAGAAAACGCTTTTTCCAACCGCCGCGCTTTTTTTGCTGCGGCAAGACACGCTTCCTCGGGACAAATGTATGCGCCACGGCCTGCCTTTTTGCCGGTGCGATCCAGCGAGATCGCGCCTTCGGGATCCTTAACGATCCGCACCAATTCTTTTTTCGGTTTCATTTCACCGCATCCGGTGCATTTGCGAAGCGGTATCCGCTTTTGCTGCATACTGTGTCCTTCCTTTCCTCGTATATTACTCCTCGTCTTCGCCGTAGAATCCGCTTTCGGGGCGGATATCGATCTTCCAACCGGTCAGCTTCGCAGCAAGGCGAGCGTTTTGACCCTTGTTACCGATAGCCAGCGACAACTGTGCATCCGGCACCGTTGCGCGGCACGCTTTGGCGCCGTCCGGATCCACCTCTACGCTGACAACCTTTGCAGGTGCCAACGCTGCGGCGATAAATTTCTCCGGCTCTTCGCTGTATTCGATAATATCAACCTTTTCGCCGCCGAGTTCTTCCACGATCTCGGCCACACGGACGCCCTTTGCACCGATACAAGCGCCGACAGCGTCCACGTTCTCGTCGTGAGCCAGCACCGCGAGTTTCGTGCGGGAACCCGCTTCGCGGGATACCGCCTTGATCTCGACCGTACCGTCAAAGATCTCCGGCACCTGCATTTCAAACAACCGCTTGACCAAGCCCGGATGCGTGCGGGAAATCAGCACGCGGGGACCTTTCTCGCCATCCTTGACGTCCACGACGTATACTTTTACACGCATACCCTCGCGGAGCACTTCTTCACCGACCTGCTCCGTTTTGGGAAGCACGGCTTCGGATTTGCCGATCTCCACCGTAGCGGCACCGGTTTTCGGATCCACACGGGTAACAAGCGCCGTCACCAATTCCTGATTATGACGCTGGAACTCTAAGAATTTCTGTCCGCGTTCCGCCTCGCGAATACCCTGACGGATCACATGTTTCGCGGTTTGTGCCGCAATACGGCCAAACTGCTTGGTTTCAAGTTTGATCTCGACAACGTCGCCGACCTTTGCCTTTTTAGAATAGCGAACGGCTTCTTCCGGCAACATCTCCTCATCGGGATCCAGCACTTCTTCTACCACCGTCTTGCGCAGCGAAACGGAAAACTCGCCCGTGGACGGTTCCATGATCACGGCGATGTTTTCTTTTCCACCGTAATCCTTTTTCACAGCCAGCACGATGGCGGCACGAATCTTCTCCAGCAGATAGTCGCCGTCGATTCCTTTTTCCTTTTGCAGTAACTGCAAGGCCTCAAAAAATTCCGCGTTGTTGTTAGCCATTTTTCCTTATTCCTCCATTTGATCGGTAATATCGTCATCCCACAGATCCACGGCATGTACCGCCGCAACGTCCTTGCGGGAGAATGCCCATTCTTGTTCGTTTTCGTCCTCTATAACGAGTTGGTCGTCGGTGCTACTGAGCAGCAATCCCACAAATTCGCGCCTGCCGTTCTCGTCCGGCCGATACAGCTTGACCGTGACCGGCAACCCTTGATACGCTTCAAAATGCTCCGGCCGTGTCAACTCCCGTTCAATGCCGGGAGACATGACCTCCAGGCAATACGACTGCGCAATGGGATCGGCCTTATCCAATACCGGATTAAGCAGATGCGTCATCTCCACACAATCGTTAATGGTGACACCTTCTTCTTTGTCAATGATGATCCGCAAGAACCAATCCGCACCCTCCTTGACAAACCGAACGTCCCAAATCGACACGCCCGCCTGCTCGGCAAGGGGCTCTGCCAATGCACGGCACACGGCGACGACATTGCCACCGGAACCACTGCGTTTTTGCCCGGCCATTCGCAACCCTCCAAACAAACGCAAAGGAGCGGGTCGCCCCACTCCTTTACTAAACTTCTATCATCGTTATGTAGTATAACACGTTCTTTATAAAAAATCAAGCCCTTTTTATCGGTGTTTACAAACGCGCGTATATATGATACACTGATAACAGTTTTTACGTAAAGGAGTCGACCGTTTATGCGTACGTTCGTGTCCGTTTGCCGTGTGCTGGTGTGGATCGTGCTGGTGCTCACCACACTTATCCAAATCGGAGCAATCCTCAGTATTTCGCTGGGTGAAAGATTGGTCAATCCAACGCTTCTCACTATTGCGACGGCATTAATGGCCGTGTCCGTGATTGTCTTTTTTGCTCTGCGGCGCGGAAAACTCTTCCCGCTGTTAACCGCTGCGGTAGCGGCTCTTTTGTTCATTATAGCTGCACTTGAACTCAAGGATACGCTCGCGGTCGTCGTGACAGAGCGCGGCCCCGCCGGCATTTCTTTGTGGACCGCCATGTACCGTCACATGTCTCCTATTTTGATCCCGATGCTTATGTTCCCCATTTTTTGGGACTATCACACCGATCGTCGGGCGGCGAAACTCGCCGAGGCGGATCAGCTCACCCCCACGTATTTTGAGGATGAACAACCTACAGACGCAGTCGAGCACAAACCGAAACGCTCGGTTCGTGCGCGTATGAGTAAACAATCGGAGGAGAACGCATGACACTCCCCTCAAGTTTTGAATCACGGATGCGCCGCCTGCTCGGGTCCGAGTATGCGGCGTTCTTTGACGCATGGAATCAGCCGCTTACAACGCGTGGCATCCGCGCGAATACATTGAAAATTCCCGGCGCCGCGTTGTGGCAACTGTTACCGTTTGAGGTGACACCCGTTCCCTTCTCACCGAACGGCGGTGCCACCGCGGCTGAATTTCGTGCAGGTGCTGATCCGTTGCACCATGCGGGCGCTTACTATATGCAAGAGCCCTCTGCAATGTCGGCGGTGACGGTATTAGCCCCCACCCCCGGCGAACGAGTATTGGACTTATGCGCCGCGCCCGGCGGTAAGTCCACCCAGATTGCCGCCGCTTTGCAAGGTGACGGTCTGCTCTGGGCAAACGAATACGTCCCTGCCCGCGCTCGTATTTTAGTGCAAAACATCGAGCGCTGCGGTGTTCGCAACAGCGTAGTTTCCTGCGGCGATACCGCACGGGTTGCCGATGCGTTACCCGAGTGGTTTGACGCCGTGCTTGCCGACGTTCCTTGTTCAGGCGAGGGCATGTTCCGCAAGGAACCCGATGCCATTCCCGATTGGAGCGAGGACACCGTCCGTCTGTGCGCCGAACGCAGTCGCGGTATTTTGGATAACGCAGCACGCTGTGTCCGTCCCGGCGGTCGGCTCGTGATTTCCACTTGCACCTTTGCACCGGAGGAAAATGAATGTGCGGTAATCCGCTTTTTACACGATCATCCCGATTTTACATTGCAAAGGATCGATGTCTCGTTCGGCAGACCGGCATTTGACACAGACCGCATCCTGTCGTTCCTGGAATCCGATTTACATGCGTTTGCCAAAACAGTAGACACCACCGCTTGCCGCCGCATTTTTCCGTGCGACGGCGGCGAAGGACATTTCATCGCGCTCTTGCATCGCAAGGAGGACAGTACCACACCCATAGCACCATTCGTCCCACCGCGTAAGGATACGACCGCCCTGCTCGGACAGGCGTTATACGCCGATTGCTTCACCGATACCCCAAACGGGATCTTTGCCACTTTCGGTAACACCGTGCATCTGTTACCGCCCTTGTTTCCTGCCGTGCAGGGTGTCACCGTTCTAAGTGCCGGCGTTTCAGTCGCGGAGCTGTGCGGTGAACGAGCCCTGCGCGCCGAGCCGTGCCACGCAGCGTTTCAAGCGGCAACGGCAGATACCTGCCGCCGCGTGCTCAATCTTGAACTCCCCGATCCGCGCTTGACTGCGTTTTTACGCGGCGAGGAGATCAGCACCGATACCCCTGCGGGATTTACGGGGGTCGCCCTAAACGGGATATTGACAGGTTTTGGCAAAGTATCCGGTACCAAACTCAAAAACCGTTACCCCAAACATCTTCGACTTCGCCAACGGTAAAAAAGGCGTTCCCACTGTGTGGGAACGCCTTTTTTTATGTGTCGTATTCGTCGTCTTCCTCGTACCACGACGTTTCTTCTTCGTATTGCTCTCGCGGTGCTTTCATAATGGAATCAAACACCGTAGTATACGGCATGGAAACCGGTATTGACCATCGTTCTTCTCCGTCCGAACCAAGTATATAGTACGCGCCGTCAATGCTGCACACGTCTACCTCATAAGTACGGAACAGCATGCTCTCGTCGCAACTCATCAGCTCGACTCCGTAATCATAATCAACGTCCGCAACCGCTGGGATCACGGTTGCCTTTCCTTCTTTCAGAACGGCATCCACGGCGGCAACTTCCTCGTCGGTCAATCGATAGGTATGTTCAACGTAATCGTAGTTCTCTTCGTCGTACGTATAATAGTCGTAGCAATACCCGACGGTATCAAAGCCATCCTGCAATTTTTGTGATACCTCATCGTAATAATCCGACCGACAATACAGTGCTCCGGTCTCAAAGCTCTCCAAAAAGATACCGTCATCACTGCTGTACAGCAGATCGGACACGAAAAGAGATAACAATACCGGCACGTCCGATTCGGTCACGCGAAAGGCGTTGCCGAGATAGTTGATTGCGGGATACAGATGGTCGGATCCCTCGATCGGAAAATACTCGATATCGCCGCACAAGACACTGCCGACATCGCTCCATTTTGCATGTCGGGCACGCATCTCCTCCAGGGCGCCGCAGCCGCCAAGGCTGATGCATAATAAACAAACAATCAGCACGAGTGCCGCTTTTTGTAACGACTTTTTCATGTCTGCCCCCCTATTCCAAATTCAGTTTTTTGCGCATGATGGTGTGTGAAATCAAAAAATACACCGTCGATACGATCAACGTCCACACGATCAGACCGCACAAGCCAACATGAATAGCTGCCACAACTTCCTGCACAGTCGGAATATATTCGGCTGCGTCCATGTTACTGCCTACGATGCCTATCACGACCGTGAACACCGTACTGATGATCTGGAGGATCACATAGTAGGCAAAATACACACCGACTGCAGCCAGTACACGGTTTTTGCGGAACAACTGGCCGATGGAAATACAGCCGTAATACAGTAGCAGCTCCGAAAGGAAAACCACCACACACAACACAAGCAATTCCATAGCGAACAGTACCACGTGGCCCTCCGCCACCGCGTTCAGTTGATTCAGCAAATACTGTGCTGCCAAGCAGATCTCCCGAAGCACCTCACCGGCTGTTGCGATTACCACAGACAGTATCGAAACGCATACGGCAAAGATTTGAAAAACCAGTGTAGCAAACAGCTTCACAAGCAAATGCTGTGCCGGGGTTATCGGTAGTGTAAACGATAAGTACCCTTCTGCGGTAAACAAATTCTTATAGTACCGAACAACACCCATAATCAGCGGAACGACCAGATTCACAACGTTCGCGATCACCAAGAAAAAAACGGTAAAACCGAAAATGATATCGTACGCAATGTGATCGCTCTCAAAGAATTGCAGCATGCGCGCAAAAGCGCTGATGACCAGCAAAATACCCTGAACGAGGAACAAGACACGCCCGAGTGCGAACAGCTCGTGCTTAAACAACTTCTTTACCATTTGAACACCTCCCGGAACAGTGCGTCGACACTCTTGCCGTTTTCCTCACGGATTTCATCCACCGTCTTTTGCAGCAGGATGTGTCCCTGATGAATAAAGAT
>JAFSCE010000006.1 GCA_017436915.1 Clostridia bacterium | reverse complement strand
TACGATGCCGTTCGCGTCAATATCAAAGGTAACCTCGATCTGCGGCACACCGCGGCGTGCCGGAGCAATACCGTCTAAATGGAACATGCCGAGCGTTTTATTATCGCGGGCAAATTCACGCTCGCCCTGCAATACATGCACCTCAACCGACGGCTGATTATCCTGCGCCGTGGAGAAGATCTGCGATTTCTTGGTGGGAATGGTGGTGTTGCGCTCAATCACACGGGTCATCACACCGCCCATAGTTTCCACGCCGAGAGACAGCGGGGTAACGTCGAGCAGCAGTAAGCCCTTGACTTCGCCGCCGAGAACACCCGCCTGCAGTGCCGCACCCATGGCGACACATTCGTCGGGGTTGATACCCTTGAACGGCTCCTTGCCCATGAATTTCTGCACCGCTTCCTGCACGGCAGGGATACGGGTAGAACCACCGACGAGCAGAACCTTATCAATTTCGGAAGCAGCCAGACCGCTGTCGGAAAGCGCCTGTCTGACCGGCTGCATCGTCGCATCGACGAGATCGGCGGTCAAGCGGTTGAAGTCCGCACGGCTGAGCGTCATATCCAAGTGTTTCGGTCCGGTAGCATCCGCCGTAATAAACGGCAGGTTGATGTTGCTGGTCATACCGCCCGAAAGTTCGATCTTGGTTTTCTCGGCTGCCTCACGCAAACGCTGTACCGCCATCTTATCGGCAGACAGATCCACACCGGTCTCCTTGCGGAAACCGTCGATCAGCCAGTTAACGATTTTCTGGTCGAAGTCGTCACCGCCCAAGCGGTTGTTACCGGCAGTAGCAAGCACTTCCTGCACGCCATCGCCCATTTCAATGATGGAAACGTCGAACGTACCGCCGCCGAGGTCATATACCATGATCTTCTGATCGTTTTCTTTATCAATACCGTAGGCAAGTGCTGCCGCTGTCGGCTCGTTGATGATACGCTTGACCTCAAGCCCTGCGATCTTACCCGCATCCTTCGTTGCCTGACGCTGTGCATCGGTAAAGTAAGCGGGAACCGTGATAACCGCCTCGGTCACCTTGTCGCCGAGATAAGCTTCCGCATCCTGTTTTAATTTGGTCAGGATCATCGCGGAGATCTCCTGCGGGGTGTATTCTTTATCGTCAATCGCCACTTTCTTCGCAGTACCCATATCGCGCTTAATAGACGAAATGGTGCGGTCGGGGTTGGACACCGCCTGCTGTTTCGCCACACGACCGACAATGCGTTCGCCGTCCTTCTTAAACGCAACGACCGACGGGGTCGTGCGTGCACCTTCCGCGTTGGGAATAACGACGGCTTCGCCGCCCTCAATAACCGAAACGCAAGAGTTGGTGGTACCTAAGTCAATACCAATGATTTTTGCCATGGAATTTGCCTCCTATATAAACTATATTATAATACAAAATCAGTTTGCTACCTTGACCATCGCAGGACGCAAGACACGCGCTCCGAGCGCGTACCCTTTTTGGTATACCTCTGTCACGGTTTCCGGCTCCACGCCGTCCGCATCTTCCCGCATCACGGCATTGTGACGTTCGGGATCGAATACTTGATTCAAAGCAGGAATCTCTTCAAGCCCTAACGTTCCCAGTGTTTCGCCGAACTGGCGAACCACCATTTCCACGCCTTTTTTGTACTCGCCGCTCTCGGGTGATTCCACCGCACGCTCTAAGTTGTCAATTACGGGCAACAGTGCTTTGAGCACCTCCGCTTTAACAAACGAGCCGAGTTGCTCTTTTTCTTGGTCCGTGCGACGCTTGTAGTTGGCATATTCTGCCAATACCCGCTGATACTGATCCTGCGTTTGTGTCAACTGCTCCTGAAGCTGTACCAGTTCAGTATTAACCGGTTCTTCGGTATTATTTTCCGCCTCCGGCTGAACCTGTGTGTTTTCGTCTTCCGTTATCAGATCGCGTTTTTCCTCTTCCACGGAAAGCCCTCCTTATCCGTTATCATTCCTCAAAAAGCTGTGTTAATAACCGACCGACCGACTGTGCCACGTACTGCAGACGGGGGATCGTCTGCGCATAATCCATGCGCACGGGTCCAATCAAACCAAGCGAACCATTGGCACGGTTACCAAGCGCATAGCGCGTCATAATAATACAAGAGCCGTTAAGCTCCGGACGCTGACTTTCGCTTCCCAGCACCACGCGCAACCCGTCCGGATGTGCGGTAAGCATCCCGTTAAGCCATTCGCGGCGTGAAAGCAACGAGAGCAACGAACGCGCTTGATCCAGCGGATAATCCGGATGCTGCAACAAATTCAGTTGACCGGATAAGCGCACGTCGGCTTGTGCGGATTCCCGCACCAGATCAACGAACGATGTGAGCAGCGGCGCATAGGACAAGCCGTAACCGCCAAGCTGTACGAGCAACCGCTGAGCGTGTGCAACACCGATCTCGGAAAGCGCTTTTCCGGCAAATTCACGGTTCAAATGCTCGGCGATCTGTACCAAAACGGCAGCTTCACACTCAACATCCAAACGACACACCCTGCTGTGCAGGTTACCGTTATCGGTCATCAAGAGAACAGCCACCGACCGCGGACCAATATGCAGCAGTTCAATCTTCCGCACGGTAAATCCTTTTTGATCCGGTGTTGCCGCAATAGCCGCCACGCCGGTTTCATTCGCCAACAGTTCAGATGCCACAGCGATCAGTTTCTCGGGATCACCGGACGCCGTTCCCAGCACCTCGTCGATCTCATGCTGGCATGCCTCCGACAACGGGCGGCAGGCGAGCAAACGGTCAATATAAAATCGAAACGCCTTGGCAGTGGGGACACGACCTGCAGAGGTGTGCGGCTGTGCCAAAAAACCCGCCGCTGCAAGATCTGCCATGTCGTTACGGATGGTGGCAGACGATACCGCCTGATCCAACGCGCAAACAAGCGCCTTGGAACCAATCGGCTCTCCCGTGCGAATGTAGGCATCCACGATCGCAGATACGATCTGTTGCTTGCGCGCTCCGAGTTCCATCCGCCACACCTCCTTCGTTAAAAATTAGCACTCTTTTCTTCCGAGTGCTAACTCTTTCTATACTTTACCATTCCCTGCCACTTCTGTCAATATGTATTTTATGAACCTTTTGTTAAAAACTATCCTTGACACAGCATGGATTCTCTATATATAATAACAGCAAAGGAGGAATGTTCCATGGCAGATCAAGTGATTCACAATTTCGATTTCGAAAAGTTGATTACCTTCGCCTCTACCGCGAAAGGTGAAGTATACTTAAAAACACCCGACGGAGATGTGCTGAACATGAAAAGCCGTTTAACACAGTTGTTGGCGCTTTCCAATGCCATTGACTGGGGGCACATTGGCGAAGCCACCGTCACCTGCACCGATCCGGAGGACGAATCGCATCTGTTCCGTTTAAACCTGTATGGCACGGCGGAAGAAAAATAAACAACCGCAAAAAAGGACTGTGAAATTCACAGTCCTTTTTTCATTATTTCAAATACACTTCTTCGTCGGGTTTGAGAACGATCACTTCATGCTTGCTCATGAAATCGCCGTTGTTGTGCATAAGCCACAGCGTGGTGTTCGTCGGGTTATAGACATAGGTGCCATCTGCCGACATGATCAATTGATCAAAAGCTGTCATGTAATCGCAGATCTCAATATTAGTGGCACACCAAACCTCATCGTTATTGCCCATCTTTTGGAAGACCTCTTCAAGTTTGTCCCAAATGTTAGCACGATCGGTAAAATGGGAGTGCCCCCAAATATAAAACATGTGGACTTGTGTAAACTGGGGTTTCAGGTTGTAAAAGCGATCGGCAAGCTCCAATAATTTCGGATTTAGATCCTCGCAAGTCGGGTCGAAAAAGAGCCAATCCTGCGGAAGCAGGAATTTTTCCGTATTGTTGATGGTGCGCGCATATTTCACACCACAGTTTTTGAGGATCTGTTTGGTGTCCTCGTTATACGACCCGTGTCCATACGCAAAGCCGCGCACCGTACCGCCGAACACCTTTTCCAAGGCCTCGCGGTTTTTAAGCACGTCGTACGTTGCTTGCGCCGGTGCGATACGACCCAAATACCCGTGCGTATGCCCGTGTCCGGCAACCTCGTGACCCTTATAGCGCTCTACGGGATTTTCAATTTGATCAAATATCACGTCACCACTGACCAAGTTAAACGTACCCTTGATGCCGTATTTGTTCATCAGAGCAATGAGTTTTTCGTCCTGCGGCCAACCATCATCATAACTTAATGTGAAAACCTTGCGTTTTCCCTCGGGGAAAATAGCGTATACCGACATATTTGATCACTCCTTATACACTCTTTTCTCATTGTAACAAAGCAAAATTGGATTGTCAACGCTGTCCGTTCAAAAACGGCTTTACACCACGATCAAGTGCTTTGAACAGGAATGGCAACCCCACTAACTGAACAGGCGTCACGATCGCCGCCTGAATCAACCGACCGGGCAAAAATACCAAAAACGCTTTACTGTAAAGCATACTCAACCATACGGTGTTTAAACACAGCGTACACACGATCTGCACCGCCAGCACCGCAATCACAATACGCCAAAGATTGACAGAACGGTAAAAGCAAATTCCGTAGATGAGCCCAATCATGACAGCCGTGACCGTAAACCCAAAAAAGTACGGACCGTTCGGGAATAACAGCGCCCCGATCACATCGCTGATGCCATGAACGACAAGCGCTGCCACAGGACCGTATAAATACGCAACAATCGCCACCGCAAACAGTGACAGCCCCAAGCGTTCGGTCAACGTGTTAAGCGACGCTAAGCGTGCGAGTACCACGTCCACGGCAATCATCATACCGCAGACAACTAATCGTAAAATTTTCTTGTTTGACATAAAAACCCTCCTTGTTCTCCGAATGTTGAACAAGGAGGATTTACATTCTCGTTATTCAACAGCGGGATGCGACCGATAAACCGCAAGATGATTCTTTTCGTCCGCGCGGCAACTCCCCGTCCGCACGACACTTAACGCTCATCGGTCTACTCTGTTTATTGTTAATTGAGTACGAAGAATTGCTCGTACCACAGAATAAAGGTATAAATCGTCCAAATCTTCTTCATGTTCAGCGCGCGCCCTTGCTTGTGATCTTGGAGCAACTGCAAAATCGCCTCGGTGTTGAAGAATTTGTCCGCAATCTCGCCCGAGAAGGCCGTTTTGACCCGCTCGTAATAGGTGTCCTGCCGTAACCAATCGTTAAGCGGCACCGGGAACCCTAATTTTTTCTTGTGTGCGGTACGCTCGGGCAACTGTCTGAGTGCCGCCGCACGAAGTGCCACCTTGGTGGTGTTGCCGTCGATGCGATACTTGGTCGGCAACGTTACCGCGAGTTCCAGCATCTTTTTATCCAAAAACGGCACTCTGAGTTCCAGAGAGTTTGCCATGCTCATACGATCCGCCTTTTGCAGAATATCGTACAGCATCCAGGTCTGCATATCCACGTACTGCAACTGCGTGGGTTCGTCGAGCGCCGCCACTTTGTCAAAATGCGGCTTGGACCATTCCACCGGATCGCACGGCGTACCGGGATTTTTCAAAAACTTCGCCCGCTCATCGCGCGTAAACACGTAGTTGGCACGCATAAACCGCTCATACGGAAGCATGGCTCCGCGAATGGCAAACCGCTTACCCTTCACGCTTTCCGGCAACCGTCTGGCAATCGCCGCAACGCCCTTGCGCAGTACGCGCGGGAGGCGGCTGTATTTATGGAAATGGCCACCCTCGAGGTACATCGGGTATCCGCCGAACAATTCGTCGGCTCCCTCACCCGAGAGAACAACTTTCACGTATTTTGCCGCGTTTTCCGCGAGGAAATACAGCGGCACCTCAGAGGGATTCGGCAACGGCTCGTCCATGAAATACTGGATCTTGCCCGCCATATCGAAATACTGCTCCGCCGACACTTTGTTGGCAATGTTTTCCACGTTGATCTCTTTGGAAAATGCTTGCGCATACGGCAATTCGCTGTACTGCTCTTCTTCATACCCAACAGAGAACGTTTTAACCGCCGCCGCAACCTTGGAAACCTCGCGCACAACGTAACTGGAGTCGACGCCGCTGGATAAGAAACAGCCGACTTCCACGTCGCTGATCTGATGCACCGCCACCGATTCCACAAACTCGTCGGTAATGCGCTGCTCCCATTCTTCCGCGGACAAGGTGTTATCCGCTTTGAAGTAATCCGCAACGTCGTAATACTTATGGATAGACAGCGTACCGCCTTGCCATTCGAAATATTCGCCGTTGAGCAACTTGTATACGTTTTTAAAAAACGTTTCCCGCATGGGCAAATACTCATAGCACAGCCAATCGGGCAATTTGCTCTCGTCAAGTTCTTTTACAAAATCAGGATGCGATAAAAACGATTTGATCTCCGATCCAAAAAAGAAATCCGTGCCGCGCTGATAATAATAAAACGGTTTAATACCGAAAATATCACGAGCACCAAACAACTTCTTTTCTACCTTGTCCCACACGACAAAAGCAAACATGCCGCGCAAACGATCAAGCAATTTTGCGCCCCATTCCTCGTATCCGTGCAACAGCACCTCGGAATCCGTTTGCGTTTTAAACACGTGACCCGCGGCAATCAATTCCTTGCGGAGATCACGGTAATTATAGATCTCACCGTTAAAGACGAGCACCTTGGTACCGTCTTCGTTTTGGATGGGCTGACTGCCGCCCTCTAAGTCGATAATGGACAATCGGCGAAAACCAAGCGCCATATCGTCATCCACATAATAATCCGCTTGATCGGGGCCGCGATGAACGATACGATCCGCCATCGCTTGAATGACCGCACGGCGGTCGCCGCCGTAACCGTTTATAAAATATCCGGCAAAGCCGCACATGTTCACCCACCCCTTTCTCTTTAATCCTTAAGTGATTTATTTCCAAAATACCGCGTGTATTTCTTAAAATAGCTTGCCTGATTCTTCTGGAAATACAACCAGCGCTTAAAGTTGCGGTCTTTTTTATAGTACAACGATTTGCACAACTTTCCGCGGCGAATCAGGTCTTTCGCCTTTGCTTTAAGTTCCGGATCGGTAACGTATTCAAAGATCAGCGCTTTCGGAATGATGGTCCACAGCGTTTCACCCGTTGCAATGGTACACTCTGTCGTCTTGTCTAACAGTACGTCGTCCACGAGATACTGCGCCAGATTGTAGCCCTCCGCCGTCACAAAAAAACTGCTGCGTCCTTGCCGCGGATTCATCTCAAACAGCTTATACTGACCGTCGCGGCTGTCAAGCTTCAAGTCGAAATTGGCAAAGCCCTTGTACCCGATATCCTCCAAAAACGTTTTCATCTGCCGCGCAAGCTGACGGTCCTCTGTCGGAATGATCGCAGCATAACTGCCGATCCCCTCCGGCGAATGTTCCTCCAACAATGCTTGTCCGAGTGCGATCAAGCGCACCTTGCCGTCTTTTCCGCAATAGCAGTTCATGACGCGCATGTGACTGTCGTCACCCGGAATGTATTCCTGAATGATGAGGTGATCTTGATAGGAGGATGCATAGATAGCCGATAAAATGGCATCAAATTCCTCGCGAGTCTCCGCCACAAACACTTTTTTCTTATGCGGGAAATGGCAGTTCCAGTATGCCACGCTGTTGGACGGCTTGATCACAACAGGAAACGCAAACGGCAGTTCAACCGTTTGATAGTTGTTCACCGTCACCGTTGTGGTCTTCGGGAACGCAAAACCATGCTGCTCACACAACGCGTAGAAAGTTTCCTTCATACTCAACTGTGTCAACAACTGTTCATCAATGCAAGTGAATTTGTAATACTCGCGCAGGGCATCCTGATTGCGCGAAAGCAACTTGATATAGTTATCCCCGCACGGCACGAGCAACAAATCGACGTCTTTCGGATAGCGTGCCGAAAAGTCGATGAGGGTCTTGCAGAACACCTCGTCCTCTTCAATGCGCGGCTCAACGACCTCCACCGTCACAATGCGGCTGTTGGAGGTTGCACCAAGACGACCCTTCCCGATCGCAACTGAACAAATGCCGTATGCTTCGTGGAAAGAGCGTGCCATACCGTATACGTTAACGTCACTGCCGAGCAACACCGGAACGAAGTTATGCTGTGCCATTCAAAACACCCTCTTTGCTATGTGCGAATTTAAGAACCCGTCGAATAGTTCGGTGCCTCTTTGGTGATGGAAATATCGTGCGGATGGCTCTCGCGCAGGCCCGCACCGGTGATGCGAATAAACTGACCTTTTTCCTGCAACTCAGGGATGGTATGAGCGCCGCAATAGCCCATACCGGCACGCAAACCACCCATCAGCTGATACACGGTGTCGGACAGCGGTCCCTTGTACGGCACGCGACCCTCGACGCCTTCGGGAACAAGCTTCTTGTTGTTTTCTTGGAAATAGCGGTCGCTGCTGCCCTTCGCCATAGCACCCAAGCTGCCCATACCGCGATACACTTTAAACTGACGACCTTGATAGAGCTCCGTCTCTCCGGGCGACTCTTCACAACCCGCAACCAGCGAGCCGACCATCATAACGTTCGCACCGGCGGCGATCGCTTTCACAAGGTCACCGGAATATTTAAGGCCACCGTCCGCAATGACCGGAATACCGTATTTTGCGGCGGCACACGCCACGTCGTATACGGCGGTGATCTGCGGCACGCCAATACCGGCAACCACACGGGTGGTGCAGATGGAGCCGGGGCCAATGCCGACTTTAACAGCATCCGCGCCTGCGTCGATCATGGCTTCCGCTGCCGCGGCCGTCGCAATATTACCGGCAATCAAGGATACGTTCGGGAACGCCGCCTTGACTTTCTTGATGCAGTTGAGAATGTTGTGGCTGTGACCGTGTGCGGAATCGAGCACCAACACGTCTACCTGCGCTTTGACCAGCTCTGCCGCACGCTCCAGCACGTTTGCGGTGGTACCGATCGCCGCTGCACACAACAGACGACCTGCCGCATCACGCGCAGAGTTCGGATACTTGACCGCCTTTTCAATGTCTTTAATGGTAACAAGACCTTTGAGAACGCCCTTGTCATCTACAATGGGCAACTTCTCAATGCGATGCTGACGTAAGATCTCCTGTGCCTGCTCCATGGTCGTGCCGACCGGTGCAGTCACCAGATTTTCCTTCGTCATGACCTCTTCAATACGCTGTGAGAAATCCGTCAAAAATCGCATATCGCGGTTGGTCAGAATACCCACAAGCTTGCCGTCGCGGCAGATCGGCACACCGGAGATGCGGTATTTACCCATCAACTCGTTGGCATCCTCCACCAGATGATCGGGAGAGAGGTAAAAAGGATTCACAATGACACCGTTTTCAGAACGCTTAACACGGTCGACTTGATCCGCCTGCGCCTCGATGTCCATGTTCTTATGGATAACACCGATACCGCCCTCGCGCGCGATCGCGATCGCCATACGCGCTTCGGTAACCGTATCCATCGCCGCCGTCATCAGCGGGGTGTTGAGCGTGATGCTTTTTGTCAGCTTGGTCGTCAACTTGACGTCTGCCGGCAACACGTCCGACTCTGCGGGAATAAGCAGCACGTCGTCAAAGGTCAGACCTTCCTTCAAGAACTTTTCTTCAGCATTCAGATTTACCATACTTCTCTCTCCTTTTTTATTCGTCGTCACTGAGCTTGAGCACCGCCATAAACGCTTCCTGCGGCACTTCTACGCTGCCCAACTGGCGCATTCGTTTCTTACCTTCTTTTTGCTTTTCCAACAGCTTCTTCTTACGAGTAATATCACCGCCGTAGCACTTGGCAAGCACGTCCTTGCGCATGGCGCGCACGGTTTCGCGGGCGATGATCTTCCCGCCGATCGCCGCTTGGATCGGCACCTCAAACAGCTGGCGCGGAATATTATCCCGCAACTTCTCGCACATTCGCCTGCCACGCGCATACGCGTTGCCGGCAAACACGATGAAGGACAATGCGTCCACCACGTCGCCGTTGAGCAGAATATCCAGTTTCACAAGTTCGGATTTGCGATACCCTTTTAGCTCGTAATCGAAACTGGCGTATCCTTTGGTGCGGGATTTGAGTGCATCAAAGAAATCGTACACGATCTCGTTGAGCGGCAACTCATAATGAATATCCACGCGCGTCTGATCCAGATATTTCATATCGTGGAAAACACCGCGACGCTGTTGACACAGTTCCATAATGTTGCCGACGTATTCGGTAGGCGATAAAATATGCGCCTCCGCAATCGGCTCCTCTGCAAACGCGATGTTCGCAGGATCGGGATAGTTGGTGGGATTATCAATATACTCCACCGTACCGTCCGTACGGGTAATATGATAGATAACACTGGGCGCGGTGGTGATCAGATCCAGATCGTATTCGCGCTCCAAGCGCTCTTGGATGATCTCCATGTGCAACAGTCCCAAGAAGCCGCAACGGAAACCAAAGCCGAGAGCCACCGAAGTTTCGGGCTCAAAAGTCAGCGACGCATCGTTAAGCTGCAACCGCTCCAGCGCCTCACGCAGATCCTGATAATGCGCGCCGTCTGCGGGAAACACGCCGCAGAACACCATGGGATTTACTTTACGATAACCCGGAAGCGGCTCGGGCGCTGGCTTATTTGCCAACGTCACGGTATCACCCACGCGGGCATCGTGTACCGTTTTGATGGAGGCCGCGATATACCCAACCTGACCCGCGTGCAACGATCCGCACGGCTCCAGTGAGCCGGCACGCATGATACCGACCTCTACCACGTCAAAGGTGGCGCCGGTTGCCATCATGCGAATGGTATCTCCCACCTTGACCGTGCCTTCCTTCACACGGATATACACGATAACACCTTTATAGCTATCGTAATAACTGTCAAAGATCAACGCTTGCAACGGGGTATCGTCCTCACCTACCGGTGCAGGAATCTTTTCGACAATCGCTTCTAACACGTCTTCGATATTGGTGCCCATCTTTGCCGAAATAAGTGGTGCTTCGGACGCATCAATCCCGATAATATCTTCGATCTCAGCGCGCACCTCTTCGGGCCGCGCCGACGGGAGGTCGATCTTATTGATCACCGGCACAATCTCCAAACCGTGCTCCACCGCCAAATATGTATTGGCTAATGTCTGTGCCTCGATTCCTTGCGAAGCATCCACGATCAGAATCGCACCCTCACAAGCGGCGAGCGAACGAGATACCTCGTAGTTAAAGTCCACGTGACCCGGTGTGTCGATCAAGTTAAAAATATACGTGTGTCCGTCTTTGGCATCGTAGGAAACGGTGACGGCATGGGCTTTAATGGTAATACCGCGTTCCCGTTCCAGATCCATGCTGTCGAGCAACTGATTTCCCATGTCGCGCAACGCGACAGCGCGCGTTTTTTCCAGAATACGGTCGGCCAGCGTGGATTTGCCGTGATCGATATGTGCGATAATGCAGAAGTTTCGAATATGTTCACGCGAAACCGCCATGTTCCTTTCACCTCGTTTACAGTACTGTACCGTCGGCGTGCTGCGGCACGCCATTCTCCCCAATCACAATATCCTCAATATCCGAGCGCGTATACTTGCGAATATCGCGCATCCGGAACTGATCGCCGGACGTGGTAAAGGTGATTGAGATACCATGCCGTTTTGCACGGCCTGTCCGCCCGATGCGGTGCAGGTAATATTCGTTTTCGTCCGGAATGTCGTAATTAAAAACCGCTTCCACGTCGTCCACGTCAATGCCGCGGGCGGCGACGTCGGTGGCGACAAGGATCTCAAATTTACCCTTTCGGAAACCTTCCATCACGCGGTTGCGTTGCCCTTGCGGAATATCCCCGTGCAGGCAATCCACCGACAAGCCGCGTTTTTGCAGCTGCTTATTCAGCCATGCAACCGTGCTTTTGCGGTTACAGAAGATCATTGTCCGATGCAGATCAAGATGCTTTGTAAGCGCCGTAATGGCATCCAGCCGCTCGCTCTCGCTCGCTTCCATGGCGTACTGCGTGATCTGCGGGCGGGCATCTCCCTCGGCCTCAACGGTGATCTCCACCGCGTCACGCTGATATTCCCACGCCACGTTCATGACCTCGCGTGAGATGGTGGCACTGAAAAGCACCACCTGCGTATCGCCGGGTGTCGCGTTGATGATTTTACGCACGTCACGAATGAAGCCCATTTTAAGCATTTCGTCCGCTTCATCCAACACCGCCGTATATACGTTACCCAGCCACACCGTACCGCGGTTCATGTGATCGAGCAGGCGACCGGGGGTTGCTACCACAATGGTCGGTTTTTTCTTGAGTGCCGTGATCTGTCGGTTGATCGGCTGGCCGCCGTATAACGCCACAATGCGCACTTCCGGCATAAACATAGCGAGCTGCTGCAGGTCGTCAGTGATCTGTATGCAAAGCTCTCTTGTCGGGCACAATACCACTGCTTGAATGTCTTTACAATCGGGACGGTAACACTCCAAAAGCGGAACACCGAACGAGCAGGTCTTTCCCGTTCCGGTTGGCGCTTTGGCAATCACGTCACGCCCCTCCAGCATCGGCAGGATCGCCTGCTGTTGGATCGGGGTCGGTTGAGAGAATCCCATTTTGGCTAATGCCTGCATCAATTCGGGACGCAGCTCGAATTCTTCAAACCCCGTTACCTGTGCCATGACCACCAAAACCTCCACAGTAAGTGTATATTTGGATTAGTATAGCACAAAAATTGCTTAAGGGCAAGCAAAAACTTAAAAAAAGAAGGCCTTAACTGGTGTAATTATCGAGTAACAAAGCCAGTGTTTCTTCGCTTTCAATCACTATTCCCTCACGCAACCGCTCTTGTTCCTCCTCCGGCAACGCCGCAACCGTCACTTCATATACCTCTGTTGGCTCATTTGAGTCACCTTCAAACAGCGCGATCTGCCCGTTCCACTCACAAAGCGTCCACTCCCCGCTCACTTGCTCTGTCGGCGCCTGTTTTGTGTTGGATTTCGTCGGCAACAGTGTGCTCGCCCACGCCGCAACACCAATCAATAAGACGCACGCGATCAACACCGGCATCAGCCGTCTTCGTTCTTCGGCACGCGTTTCTCTTTGCATACAACAACTCCCCCTTTCTTGGTAGTGTGCAGCAACAAGCGCTTCCCTATGCATTGTTTACAATTTTGATATTTGACAATTCGATATCTGTGCTATAATATATTAAGTACTTTAACAAATGAGTTTTCCGCGCGCGTCCCTCGCGTGATAGATTCCTAACAAGGAGGAAATCGTTTATGACCTTCCGTAAACCGGCTTGGCTGGATCGCATACTCGCGGTGTTGTCTACCAAAAAAAGCCAGAGCGTTCTTAAGTTTGTCGGCAAATCCTTGCTGACCGTCGGTCTCGTCATCGTGCTCACCGGCTGTATTGTCGCGTGTATGTTAACCGTGTACGTTGCCACTAACTTCACCGGTCAGTCCAACCTGCCGGATGTCGATTCGATCAACGAGAACCAAACCAGCATTGTCATGACACTTAACGAATCTACCGGTAAGTACGAGGAGTTTCAACGGCTCAGCGGTATCAAGCGCATCTGGACACCTTTAAGCGAAATGCCGGCGAATATGCAAAACGCCGTCGTTGCGATCGAAGACGAGCGTTTCCATACGCACTTCGGTGTTGACTGGAAGCGTACCATTTCTGCCTTCGCCAACTTGGTGTTGCATTTCAATTCTACGGAATACGGCGGATCCACCTTAACGCAGCAGCTCATCAAGGTCATGACCGGTAACAACGACCATTCCATTCAGCGTAAGGTCACCGAGATCCTGTCGGCGGTGGAAATGGAAAAATATTATTCCAAGGATGAGATCCTGCAGGCCTATCTCAACATGATGCCGCTCGCCAGCAACGTCACAGGCGTCGGCGCAGGCGCCAACTATTTCTTTGGTAAGAATGCAAGCGAGTTAACACTCGCAGAATGTGCGGCGATCGCCGCCATGACCAATAATCCGGTCAAATATAACCCTTATCGCTATCCCGAAAATCTGCGCGCTCGTCAACGAGTGGTGCTGTACAAAATGTACGAGTTGGATTTCATCACAGCAGACGAATATCAGCAAGCACTCGGCGAGGAGCTGTACTTTAAGAGCAGCGCGAAAACCGTTGAAGTCAACGACTGGTACACCGATATGCTGATCGACGACGTAACCGCCGCTCTCGTGGACACCTACGGATACACCGAAGCACAGGCGCGTAACATGGTATTCTACGGCGGTCTTACCATCTATTCCTGTGAAAACCCAACCCTGCAAGCAAAAGCGGAAGCCGTTTTTGCCAACGACGATAACTTCCCCGCCGCATTACTCAGCGACGTTGTACAACCGCAAGCAGCTACCTATGTCATGGATTACACCGGCAAAACCGTGGCGGTTGTCGGCGGAAGAGGTGAAAAGAACGCCGACCGTATCCTTAACCGCGCCACCAGTTCCATTCGGCAACCGGGTTCGTCCATGAAACCGCTCGCGGTGTACGCGCCCGCGGTCCAATTAAACCTTATCAATTATTCCTCGCCGGTACCGGATTGTTATATCACCTTGAAAGATGGCACCAAATGGCCGAAAAACTATAACCAATCCACACCGCAAGACAGCGGGTTAACCACAGTAGACGTGGCAGTACAATCCTCCATGAACACCGTCGCGGCACAGCTCGTACAGCAACTCACCCCGCAACGCTCGTTCAGTTTCTTGACCGGTCCGCTGAATCTCACCTCGCTCGTCACATCCGACAGCAACGGCAACACCGACATCGACTACGCGCCGATGGCGCTTGGCGGTCTGACCAAGGGTGCCTACCCGCGCGAAATGGCAGCCGCTTATCAGATCTTCGGTAACGGCGGCTATTACAACGAACCGTATTCCTTCACCAAGGTCGAGCAAAACGGCAACGTGATCCTGCAACACAACTATTCGCCCGTACAGGTATTGGATGAAGATTCCGCTTACGTCATGAACCGCCTTCTGCAAACGGTTGTACGCGGCTCAAACGGCGCTACCGCCAGTATGCTAAAGGGCTCTTGGAACGAGTGGGAGGTCTTTGCCAAGACCGGTACCACCCAGCAAAACAACGACGTATGGCTGGTTGCCGGCACTCCCCAATACGTCGCGGCAACTTGGTTTGGCTACGACAAAAACCAGGTGCTCACCACTGCACAAACAAAGGCGGCGCGAACGCTGTGGAGCAAAACCATGTTAGCGTTGCACGAGGGCTTGCAGCCGATGGCCTTTGAACGCCGAGGTAACACGGTAGAAGCCGAGTTCTGCACCGAAACCGGCTTGTTGGCTACGGAAAAATGCACCTCCAAACGTGTGGGTGTTTACAAACCGAACTATTTGCCGGAGATGTGCACAAAGCACGGCACTCCGGTTGTCGGCGGCACCGTTACCCAAGAATAAACAGGCAAGCAGGCAATTTGTCCACCTGTCGCGGACAAATTGCCTGCTTGATTTTTTCTTGAAAATATTTGAATTTTCCCCTTGATTTTTGCAAGCCACTATGTTATAGTGTTTTCATTCGCGATACGCGTGTTTGTGGGTGGTGGACAGTTTATGGATCAAAAAGCCCGAACCGGCGAATGGGTGTTAGTTCGCACCGATGCACTTCCCGAAGTATACGGCAAAGTACTGGAAGTCAGCGATGCGTTGAACAGCGGCCGTTTCACGTCGGTAAGTGAAGCCGTGCGGGCGGTAGGAATCTCCCGCAGTGCTTATTACAAATATAAAGACACCGTCGCGCCGTATCTCGGCAGTAAAACGGATGCTAAATTTATGACGGTAGATCTGGTCTTGCAGGATTCCCCCGGGGTGTTATCCGGTCTGTTGTCCGCATTTGCCAAGGTCGGTGCCAACATTGTCACCGTCAATCAGCAATCCCCCGAGGCCGGTAGCGCGTGCGTATCCATTTGTGCCAAGACCGACGGTATGTCGCAGTCGTTGGACACATTTGCCAATGAATTATCCCATGTCCCCGGTGTACGGCGCGTCAGCGCCATCAGTCAGAAAGGCGGAGAAGTATAAATGATCTCAGTAGCAATTTTAGGCCACGGCGTAGTTGGCTCGGGTGTCGCAGAGGTATTGTTGCAAAATGCCGAACCCATCGCCGAAAAAGCAGGGGATTCCCTGGTTGTCAAACGTATTTTGGATCTGCGCACTTTCCCTGATCTGCCGTACGCCGATCTGTTTACCACAGATTTTGAAACGATCGTGCAGGATGAGGAGATTCGCATCGTGGTGGAAACCATGGGCGGTCTGCATCCGGCATACGATTTTGTCAAAGCGTGCCTGCTTGCCGGCAAAAGCGTCGTCACCTCCAACAAAGAATTGGTCGCCGCCAAAGGCGATGAATTGCTTGCTATTGCCAAAGATAAAAACGTCAACTTCTTATTTGAAGCCAGTGTCGGCGGCGGCATTCCGATCTTGCGTCCGCTTTCTCAGTGCCTTGCCGGCAACGAGATCGAATCGGTCGCCGGTATTTTGAACGGTACCACCAACTTCATGCTTACCCGCATGGTGCAGGACAGCATGGATTTTGAAAGCGCTCTGAAACTCGCGCAGGATCTCGGTTACGCCGAACGCAACCCCTCTGCCGACGTGGACGGGCACGATGCCTGCCGCAAGATTTGTATTTTGGCGGCGCTCGCCTACGGCAAGCACGTGTACCCTGAGCAGGTGTACACCGAGGGTATCTCGGCTATCACCCCCACCGACGTGAAATACGCCGAAGCCATCGGCCGCGTCATTAAACTCATCGGTCAGGTCAAACGGCAGGGCGACCGTATTCAGTGCATGGTCTCGCCGTTGCTGATTTCCAAGGATAACCTGCTCGCGCAGGTAAGCGACGTTTTCAACGCCGTACAGGTTTGCGGCAACGCCGTGGGCGAGGTCATGTTCTACGGCCGCGGCGCAGGCAAACTTCCTACTGCTTCTGCGGTAGTCGGAGACGTCATTGATGCCGCCCAACACCTTACCGAACGCAAACCGCTCGGTTGGGACGCAGGTTTTGCCGATTACGTGTTAGATCACGCGGACAACGAATGTGCCGTGCTTCTCCGTTTTGAAACGAACGACAAGCAAGCCCTGCTCGCGAGCTTGGGGTCGGCACTCGGCGACGTTTCCGTCGTCACCTGCCCCGACGCGCCGACAAACGAGTTGGCGGTGCTCACCGCAGTTATGAGCGAGCGTCAATTGGATAACGGTCTGGCGGTACTCGGAGATCAACCGATCTCTCGTTTGCGCCTGTTATAAAACACCCCATAGACTCAAAGGAGGAAAACCCATGCTTATTGTACAAAAATTCGGAGGCAGCTCTGTCGCCGATGCTGAAAGGGTCATGAATGTTGCCCGACGGGTGACCGATACCTACCGCGCCGGAAACGAAGTGGTCGTCGTTGTGTCGGCGCAAGGCGACACGACCGACGATCTCATCGCCAAAGCCAAAGAGATCAACCCGAACGGCAGCAAACGCGAAATGGATATGCTGATGGCGGCGGGTGAACAAATCTCGGTCGCGTTGCTTGCCATGGCGTGTGAGCAACTCGGCTGTCCCGCCGTTTCCCTGCTCGGTTGGCAGGCGGGCTTCTCTACCAACTCCAAATATTCTGCGGCGCGCATCAAGACCGTCAAGGCAGAACGCATCCGCGCGGAATTGGATAAGAAAAAGATCGTTATCGTCGCCGGTTTCCAAGGTATCAACAAATACGATGACGTTACCACGCTCGGCCGCGGCGGTTCGGATACCAGCGCTGTTGCGATCGCCGCAGCAATGAACGCCGATCTGTGCCAGATCTACACCGACGTAGAAGGCGTCTACACCGCCGATCCCCGCAAGGTCCCCACCGCACGGAAGCTCGACGAGATCACCTACGACGAAATGTTGGAACTTGCCACCTTGGGTGCACAGGTGCTCAACAATCGCTCCGTGGAAATGGCGAAAAAATACAACATTGAACTGGAAGTTCTCTCCAGCTTAAAACACGTTCCCGGCACCAAAGTGAAGGAGGTCACCAAAATGGAAAAAATGTTAATTAAGAGCGTTGCGAAAGACACCGACGTTGCCCGCGTGATGATCGTGGGTATTCCGGATGAGCCCGGTATTGCCTTTAAAATTTTCTCCCGTGTTGCACAGGCACACGTCAACGTGGATATCATTTTACAGTCGGTCGGTCGCGACGGCACCAAGGATATTACCTTCACCGTCCCCGCAGGCGAAGGCGAGCGCACGGTGGAAGCGCTGCGCGAGTACTGCGATCACTTAAAAGCGAAAAAGCTGTTCTACGATACGGAGATCGCGAAGGTATCCATCGTCGGTGCCGGTATGGAAACGCACGAGGGTGTCGCCTCCCGTATGTTCGGTGCGCTGTCGGATGCTAACATCAACATCCAGACCATCTCCACCAGCGAGATCAAGATCTCGGTGCTGATCGACCGTGCCGATGCCGATCGTGCCGTTGCCGCCGTGCACCATGCGTTCTTCGACGAAGACTAACGTTAAAAAAGCCGCTTTGCGCGGCTTTTTTCTTTATGAAAGGCGGTGAGCTTGTGTTAGGTCTGTATCTGCACGTCCCGTTTTGTATGTCCAAATGCCCGTACTGCGATTTTTATTCGCTGGCGGGCAGCACCGACGACGATAAGGATCGCTACCTGCAATCCATGCTTGATTCGTTACGTCATTGGTCGGCAAAACTGAATACGTCAGCGGATACCGTCTATCTCGGCGGCGGTACGCCGACGCTGCTCGGCGCCGAACGCCTTTCGCGCCTGATCGCCTCTGCGCGTGATATGTTCTCTGTGCCGAACGATGCCGAGATCACCCTGGAAGCAAACCCCGGCGACGATCTAAACGACGTCTTAACGGCATTTGCCGCCGTCGGCGGCAACCGCTTATCGCTGGGGGTGCAGGCGGTCAATGACCGACAGTTGCAACTGCTCGGCAGACGTCATACCGTCGCCGACGCGGAATCCGCCATCTCAGCGGCGCATCGCGCAGGTATTTTCAACGTATCGTGTGACTTAATGCTCGGCACGTCGGAACAGACAGCGGAGGATGTTCGTGCCGCCGCACGCCGTTTTGCCGCGTGGGACGCCCGTCACGTATCGGCGTATCTGTTAAAACTGGAAAGCGGCACACCGTACGCCGCCGCCCCTCCCTCTTTACCGGATGAGGACGCGTCTGCCACGCTGTATCTGGAGGCCGTCACCGCACTGAAGGAGCAGGGATACGCCCAGTATGAGATCTCCAATTTTGCTCACCCCGGCTTTGAAAGCCGCCATAATCTCAAATACTGGTATTCGGATCCGTATCTCGGCATCGGCCCCGCCGCACACTCGTTTTTGGACGGCAAACGGCTGTACTATCCCCGCTCGCTGTCCGACTTTTTGTCGGCCTGTAAACCGCTTGCCGAAAATCCGAGTGATACCGTCATTCCCGAAAACTCACCCGAGGAGTTTGCTATGCTTCGCCTGCGGCTGACCGCAGGACTGACCGAAACGGCATTCAAAGCCCGTTTCGGCTCTCCCCTCCCCGCAGCGTGGCGCAAAAAAGCCGCCGCGCTCCCGCCGCACCTGGTCACCGTGGATGCCGACGGCATCCGCTTATCCCCCGATGGATTTTTAGTGTCCGATGCCATCCTTGCTCGTCTGTTATAAAAGAAAAAGCCAAGTCTTTCGACTCGGCTTTCGTTATGTGCTTTAGCGGCCCTCGGGCAACATGCGATAGGTGTTGACCCGCTGGTTCAGCATGCAACGGGAGAAGCACTCCGCATATTCTGCTCCGCACTGCTTACCGCGGAACTGGTTTTTGGCGTGACTTGCTGCAAACGCATCGTTGCCGGTGTGAGCGCTGAGCCAACCGTACTGACTTTCGTGGCACTTGAGCGCCTCGGTTTTCAACTCGATCGTATCGCTGATATCCACATAGTCCGTGGGGCGGAAATCGCTGACGCCTTCCGATTCCATGTAGAAAATGGAAGGAACCACTTCCAGCACGGGATACTTCGTCTTATAATTCGGGATGGTGGCGATAAAGCTCGCATTAAAAGCAAGCAACGAGGTCTCGGTATGATCTCGCATATAATCCTCGTGGTATTGGGTGAAGATCATATCGGGCTTGGTATACCGGATCACGTCCACCAATTTGTCGATCACCGCACGGTCGTTAGAATCAACGTACAGGTCATAAACGCCCAGGTTAAAATATTCTTTTGCACCGATGGCTTTTGCCGCCGCTTCCGCTTCTTTCACACGGATCGCCGCGATCTCATCGGGCTCTAAGGTCATCGAGCCGCCGCTGCCGTTGGTGATACCGCAAACGTACACCTCATCGCCGCGCGCGACACAACGCGCCAATGTACCAAAACAACCAAACTCCGCATCATCGGGATGGCAACCAATTGCTAATACTCGCATCCTTAATTCCTCGCTTTGTCTTAAAAACTTCGCTTTCATCATACTCTCATTACTCGTCAAAGTCAATATTGACTTTGTGTATTTTTGTTGTAAAATAAAAGTATAAAACCATTTAAAAGGAGTGTTGAAGTTATGTCCAAATACGCCGGAACACAAACCGAGAAAAACTTAGAAGCCGCTTTCGCGGGCGAGTCGCAGGCGCGCAATAAGTACACCTACTTTGCCTCTGTTGCCAAAAAAGAGGGCTACGAGCAGATCGCCGCGCTGTTTTTAAAGACCGCCGATAACGAAAAAGAACACGCCAAACTCTGGTTCAAAGAGTTGCAGGGTATCGCGGGCACCGCCGAAAACCTCGGTGCCGCCGCCGACGGCGAAAACTACGAGTGGACCGACATGTACGAGGGCTTTGCCAAAACCGCCGACGAAGAGGGCTTCCCGGAACTGGCCCGCAAATTCCGCCTGGTCGCAGCGATCGAGAAGCATCACGAAGAACGGTATCGCGCTCTGCTGAAGAACGTCGAAACCGCAGCCGTGTTCGAAAAGAGTGCCGTGCGCGTATGGGAATGCCGCAACTGCGGTCATCTTGTGGTCGGCACCAAAGCTCCCGAACTCTGCCCCACCTGTGCCCATCCGAAAAGCTATTTCGAAGTTCACGCCGAGAACTATTAAGTATTGTATCCACGCAGGCGAACCGCACGGTTCGCCTGTTTTTTTGTGTAAAATGCCCATTTGCACCTCTCCGAAATTTTATGGTATACTAATCGTATAACAGATCATGCGCAACGTGCCGCTTGTGCCGCTTGTGTGGGAGGTTTTTTAATGTATAAAGAAACCGATATCGTCATGCACCCCCGTGCCGGTGTATGCACAATTGAAGCCGTTCGCCCCGAAACCTTTACCGGTACTCCTCGGATGTATTACGTTATGCGGCCTCTTTATGAAAACACAACAACAACGATCTATGTGCCGACCGATTCGGACAAGACCAAACTGCGCCGTTTGTTATCTAAAGACGAGATTCTGGAACTTATCCACTCGGTATCGTTGGATGTCTCCCTGTGGATTGACAATCCCTTACAGCGCAAAGAACACTTTTTGCAGCTTGTGCGCGAGGGGGACCATGCCACCCTTATTCGTTTAATCGCCGAACTGCACCGTCATCGGTTGGTATCCGAAAAAAACGGGCGCAAATTTCATGCCGCCGACGAAAAAATTTTGAAAGAAGCCGAGACCTGTATTCATCAGGAATTTGCCCATGCGCTGAATTTGCAAGTGGACGAAATTGCACCGTTTATTATGAAAGAGCTGGGTCTTTCATAAATTTTAATCAAAATGCTTGACACGTGTTTTAATGCGTGATAGAATCGTGGTAACCGATAGAGGCGCATCGCACCATCAGTATTTACCGTCCATAGCCCGCCAAGGGTGCGGTAGAAAAAGGGGTGCGTTGCCGAAGGCGAAGCATGGCACCCTTCGTTCTGGCAGTTGGTACTAAGAGGTCAACTGTTGTCGCAGCAATGCGGAGAGCTATCCGGCAAAGAGAGATAACCTGCGTGTGTTTTGCGCGCGATGGGTGGATTTTGCAGGATAGTTGCTTTTCGGCAACTATCTTTTTGTTTGTAAAGGAGAAATTACTATGAAAAACACCGTATTTACCGGCGCCGCTACCGCCATCGTCACCCCTTTTGATAAGGACAACCAAATTGATTACGTACAATTCGGCAAACTGATCGATTGGCAGATCGAGCAAGGCATCAACGCCATTGTCGTGGCAGGCACAACGGGTGAGGGCTCCACGCTTACCGACGAAGAACACAAGGAATCCATCAAATTCTGTGTTGAAAAAGTTGCGGGTCGCGTTCCGGTTCTTGCGGGTACCGGCTCCAACGACACCGCTTACGCTATCGCGCTTACTAAGTACGCGTGCGAGGTGGGCGCAGACGCGATGCTGCTCATCACCCCGTATTATAACAAAGCCACTCAAAAGGGCATGATCGAGTCCTTCCGCTTGGTGGCGGACGCTTCCACAAAGCCCTGCATTTTGTATAACGTTCCCGGCCGTACCGGTTGCAACCT
>JAFSCE010000033.1 GCA_017436915.1 Clostridia bacterium | reverse complement strand
CGCTGTCAGCAGCAATGATTTTCAAAGCATCCATGATAAAATCCTCCTTGATAGTTTCCGGAGTTCATGCCCAATCGGCTGACAGCGCGATGGCAGCGGAACGCCTGCTCTAATGTATTAGCATTAGTCCCCGTTTCGCATGGATTCACGAAACGGATTCCAAAGACCAACCTATTATAGTATACCTCGCGGCAAAATGCAAGTGTTTTTTAAATATTTTTTAAGCGAAAATTTCGCTGTCTTTATCCAGTACCGCTAACCGACGTACGGTGTATACGAGCGGCGCCGTTTCCAAAACGGATTCGAGCGCTGTCATGACCAACGACGGATTGACTGTATCGGTACTGCTGCACGGCAAGGTGAGTTCCAGCACGCAACCGTTTTCCGTTTCGGTGACGGTTGGATTCGATATCGCAAGTGCCGGCTTTAAGTCAACCGTCTTATAATCTTTTTTCTTGGTACGCTTTTGCACGAGGATCTCATCCTTTTGGAACAAAGTGCGTACCGACTCTGCAGGGCAAGCGATCTCCACGCGATACACAGCGCGGTCTACTTCCCCCGCTTTTTTCACCGCCCACGCGGCACCGATCACTTCAAGGCCCTCCGGCATAACGGCGTTCAACCGTGTTGCCAGTTCGTCAAGATCCATTTCCTGCTCCAAACGAATATCCATCGTTTCGCGTTCGCCCTCAAAGCCGAGAGAAAGCGGCGAAGCAAAGGTCAAATACGGGTGGCGGTTAAACCCCTCGGTATACCAAATGGGTAATCCCGCCCGACGAACAGCTCGTGTCATGGTACGGTTAAGGTCAAGGTGCGAAATGTACCGCGCTCTGCCAAGTTTGCGGAAAGTCACCCGCACGGTGCGAAAATCTTTAACGTCGTTCAACGCAGATCCCTCCCTTGAAGCAAGTCGCGCCGCAATGTGAGCACTGTTGACGGCAGTTGGGGGTTGTGGCACTCTCGTGTGCTTTGCGGTTCTCCGCCAACAAGAAATCTTTGGTAACACCAATATCGAGATGATCCCACGGGAAAATCTCGTCTTCTGCACGACGGCGGCACGCGTAAAAATCGGGATCCAAGCCAACCTCGCGAAAAATATCCATCCACTCGTCGAACTTAAAGTGCTCCGACCACGCATCGAGATTGAACCCGCGGCGGAACGCTTCGAGCAGTGCTTTGCCGATGCGGCGGTCGCCACGTGCCAGTATGGCTTCCAAGTAGGACGTTTCGGCATCGTGCCAACTGAGTGATATTTTTTTGGTCGTGACGGATTCACGCAACAACTTTTGTTTTTCTCGCAGTTGTTCAATGGTATCCTGCGGCTCCCACTGGAACGGTGTAAATGGTTTGGGCACAAAGCAGGAAACACTGACCGAAACCGATACGCCTTTTCCTTTTGGCTTGTCCGGGTTGCGGTAAAAACAATTGACAATTTTTTGACCGAGTTCGTTGATACCAACGATATCCTCCATCGTTTCAGTCGGTAAGCCCATCATAAAATACAGCTTAACCGACGTCCAACCACCGGAAAACGCTTTGGCGGCCGTGTCGAGAATCTCATCTTCGGTCAGGTTTTTGTTGATAGCATCGCGCAGTCGCTGTGTGCCCGCTTCCGGTGCAAAGGTCAACCCGCTGCGGCGCAACACGTTGAGGCGGTTTGCGAGTTCTTCCGAGAAGCCGTCCACGCGCAGCGACGGCACCGTAATATTGGTATGTTCCTTTTCCGCCCACGACAACAAGCGTTCGAGCAGTTCCTCCAGGTGCGTATAATCACTGGTAGAAAGAGAGGATAAGGAAAACTCCTCATACCCGCTTGTTTCACACAAACAACGACTTTGGCGGTCGATGGTATCCACGGATTTTTCACGGACGGGGCGGTAAATGAAGCCCGCCTGGCAGAAACGGCAACCACGGATGCAACCACGGAAGATCTCGGTCATGGCGCGATCATGCACAATGTCAATGAACGGGACGACAAAGGATTCGGGGTAATAGGCGGTATCCATGTCGCGAATAATACGTTTACGCACCGTGGCAGGCACACCGTTTTGCGGCGTGATAGAGGCAATCGTGCCGTCCTCGTGATACGTCACGTCATAAAGCGAAGGCACGTACACGCCCTCGATCTGTGCGGCTTCACGTAAAAATGCCGCTTTGGAATATCCGCGTTTTTTGTGTTCGCGGTAGAGTTCCATCAGTTCGAGGTTGACCTCTTCCCCTTCACCGATGATGAACAGATCAAAGAAGTCGGCAAGCGGTTCGGGGTTATAGGTGCAAGGACCGCCCGCCACCACAAGCGGCATATCTTCCCCGCGTTCACTGCTGAGCAGCGGGATACCCGCGAGATCCAACATATTGAGAATGGTGGTATAACACATCTCATATTGCAAAGTGAAACCAACAAAATCAAATTCGCGGATGGGATCGCGACTTTCCAGTGCGAACAACGGAACGTGATGTTCGCGCATGAGCGCTTCCATATCCGTATCCGGTGCGAACACGCGCTCACACCAAAAATCCTCCACGGCGTTTTTAAGACCGTAGAGTATTTTCATGCCGAGGTGCGACATACCGACCTCGTACAGATCCGGAAAACAAAACGCAAAGCGCACGTTCACCTTACTTTTGTCTTTCACAACACTGTTGAGTTCCCCGCCGGTATACCGCGCGGGTTTTTGCACCTTGTCGAACAGTTGCTCCAACGTTACTGACATGGGTATCCTCCCGAAACATAAGTTACTACCAGTATACCGCAACTTTCGAGGATTTTCAATGCTTCTCTTTGAAGAAAAGCAATAAAAGCAAATACCCACTCATGACGAGCAGTGAAAAATTATGGGTTTCGGATAAGAGCAACCAAAACCCAACAATCGCAAGCGGGAAAATAACCGCCAGAGATACCGCACGCGCGATGCGCACCGCTCTTTCTTCGGGCATCTGCGCACACAAAAGCGCATACAGCGCTTCGCCGCCGTCGAGCGACGATACCGGCAACAGGTTAAACAGTGCAAGTCCCGCGTGGATAGCCGCCGCAATCGGTTGATGAAGACGCCAAAACAGTGTAAAGCAAAATGCGTTTACAACCGGACCCGCCAACGATACGAGCGCCTGAGAGCGGTAACCGAGATAATAGCCGCGATCTCGCTCCACACAGATACCGAAGATGCCCACTGTCACGCGGCGCGGGCGGTCGCGAACAATGAGCATCGCAAGTGCGTGTCCCGCCTCGTGCAAGAACGAGGCGAAGAGACAAAGCAGTATGAAGTTGCTGTTATCAAAGGACATCAGGACGATGACCGCCGCGGGAAATAACAAACTCAACCGAAAGGTAATACCGCGCCACGTTTTCTCAAGCATCGCCGTTCTCCAGCCATGAGGATACCGCATCAGCAATGCCGTTATCGGTCAATGCATTGCGGAACGTGGTGCGCAGTTGCTCGTAAAAATTGCCGCCGATCAATCGCGCAATCAGTGCAATGAGCAGAACAACACCACACACCGCGCTCTGCCAAAAAAGCAGTGTCCCGCCTGTGCTTTTTTTCGGTTTGGGGTGTTGTTCTGCCATGCTAACGTCTCCTTTATACGATGATACAAATCAAGCCATTACAACCCTCGTTAATGATCCGCTCAACCGTTTCTTTGAGTTTGAGTCGCGCGTCACCCGGCATACGGTAGAGTTTATTATGCAGTCCTTCGTTGACAAGGCCGTACAGCGACGTACCGAAAATGTTGGATTCCCAGATCTTAGACGGGTCTTCCTCAAATTCACGCAATAGATAATTGACCAGTTCTTCCGATTGCTTTTCGGAGCCAACAATCGGTGCGACCTCGGTGGTAATATCCGCTTTCATCATGTGAATCGACGGTGCCGTTGCGCGCAGACGAATGCCATAGCGGCCGCTTTGTTTAATGATCTCGGGTTCTTCCAGTGACATCTCATCAAGGGCGGGCATGACGATACCATAGCCGGTGTTTTCTACCTGGTCGAGTGCCGCCTTGATCTTATCATATTTCTTGCGAATACTGCTGAGTTCCGTCATAGAGCGCATCAGATCGCCCTCATCGGATACCGTAATTCCCGTCACTTCACCGAGTACGCGGTAGAACAGATCAGGGGTCACTTTGATCTCGACAACACCGCTGCCATTGCCAAGCTGAATACTGTTGAGTGCTGTACTGCTGATATACTCGCAAGCATCCATTCCTTGCTGTAAGCCATTTAATTCACGTATCTTTTCAACACCGCAGACCGCGTTTTTGATGCTGTCCATAATACTGCGGCGAACGGGATGCGCGTGATCAAGCTCCATCACCCAAGACGGCAAACGGAAGCCGATCTCACGTACCGGGAATTCAAACAAAATGGTTTCTAAAATCGCACAGATATCCGTTTCGCCGATCTCCAAGCAGTTGACCGGACGCACCGGCACGCCGTATTTTTCGCTGAGCGACGAACACAATGTTTGTGTTTGTTCGCTATGCGGCTCTGTCGTATTTAAAAGCACGGCAAACGGCTTGTTAAGTTCCTGTAATTCACGGATAACGCGTTCTTCCGCTTCGGCGTATTCTTCGCGCGGAATCTCAGTAATACTGCCGTCAGTCGTAATCACCAGACCGATAGTTGAGTGTTCGGAGATAACCTTTTGTGTACCAACCTCCGCCGCCATATTGAACGGTACTTCCTCGTCAAACCACGGTGTTTTCACCATACGCGGCGCGTTTTCTTCGATATAGCCAAGCGCAGAAGGAACGACGTAACCGACACAGTCGATCATGCGCACGTTCATGTTTGCCGCACCGCTGACATTGATATTCACCGCCTGTTCGGGGATGAATTTCGGCTCGGTGGTCATGATAGTGCGTCCCGCAGACGATTGCGGAAGTTCGTCAATCGCGCGTTCACGGCTGTATTCGCCGTCGATATTCGGTAGTACCAGGGTATCCATAAACTGTTTGATAAAGGTGGATTTGCCGGTGCGCACCGGGCCGACTACCCCGATATAAATATCGCCGCCCGTTCGTGTGGCGATATCGTGATAGATGGTATTACTGGCTGTCATAGTCCTTCCTCCGCTCACATCGTTTTTCGTTTGTATATTCCTATGTGAGAGAGTTTTAAAATATGACAAGCTGATAAGCATCACGATGGCTTTCACCTTGAAAAAGTCAACAAAAGGGCGGTTGGCTTTTGCCAACCGCCTCTTGCGTTATACCATCAGTAAATTGTGTACAAGTTATCTTTTGATCCTTTTATTTCGCCGCCGCTTGTAATATACTCCCCCAACTTCGAATTAACATATTGATTGGTCAAGGGGGCACTCGCCGTTAGGGCGGGCGGGTTACCAAATAAGGTGCGGTAGATCATGTGTGCGCCAACATAACCCGCAAGAGGTGTGCTGTGTTTATGGTAATCGTTTACGCAAAAATCGTCATATGAAATGCCGGATTCGATCAATGCGTCGATTTCACCTTTCCAATTCAGGAAACGATTGTTTCGGTATGTGCGTACGGCATCTTCAATAGCACTTTGTGATTCGTTATGTGCCGGAAAAACAACCAATGATGTTCCCGATGCCGCACATACATCGATTATTGACACCAGTTGTCCTACCACGTATGTCGAATAAAAACCGCATATAAAAACATAACAATACCGACCCGACGCAATCTCGTTACAAATTTCCGTATTCTTGGCAAACGTTTCTACAGACGCCATGCCTATGGAAACGGCGTTGACACGGTATTCACTATTGCTTGAGGAGAGCATATCGTTCAAAAACGAACCGATCTTTGAGGTACTGATAAAGCTGTTCCCGAGTATGAGGATCTCTTTGGACCCATTCGTTTGTGACAGCGGGACAAACGGATTTTCTTTAAGAATAGTGGTTGACGAATCCAACATGTTTGACACGGCACCATCATCTAATTCCGTGTACAAGATACGCATATTCAGAAAAAAGCTCTCACTTCCCTCGTAACATTCAAATTGAAAGCAGCGATAATAGGTATCTTTTCCCTTTTCAGTATACCGTTTGATCTGCGTATACGCTTCTAAATAGATACGGAACTTATCGAGAGATTCATACTCGGCACTTGCTTTTGGCAGAGCTGCCGTCGTGATAACCCCTATGTTTTTGCCCGCACGTAAGATGTTAAATGTGTTTTTTCCCGACGGCGACAATTGCCAATCGTTCGGTATGTCTACCGACAAAGACATGCCGGTGCTGCCATGTTTGATCTGTACCGTGCGCCATATAATGGACTGTTCCGTGCGGCAAGAAAGATTTTCATAGGTCGGTTTATCCTCAACTGTCGGTTCCGGTGCAACCGTAGTCGAAACAGCATTCGTTTTGGGAGTGGTCGGTTGTTTGGAAGTGGTCGGTTGTTTGGAAGAAGTCGGTTGTTTGGAAGATGGCTTTTTAACGGAAGACAAACCCGATTCAGTGATTGACAATTCCGTTTGAGAAGCGGTTGCGCTTTCTGTGGTGGTTATCAATGGGGTTTCACTGCTGTTTTTACAAGCCGAAAAAGCAAGTAAAATAGTAAAAACCAACATCACAGACACCAAGCGTTTCATTTTACATTCCTCCTCAAATCGTGTACGGTATACTTCCCAACTATTTATTTGACGGAAAAATATGGAGATTTTCTCATCATTAATATTTTATCACAAATATATATTTTCACACAAGGGTCATATGTTATCTTTTCTTAATTTTCTTTTATCTAAAAATAAACACCGTTGCAGGAAATCCTGCAACGGTGTTTATCAAGATGCGGCTTTGAGCCATTCTTTTGAAACGCTCTGCGCGGTTTCGAGCATGGTTTCCGCGAAGATGGCGTAGCCCTTGGTGGGATCGTTGACAAACACGTGGGTGATCGCGCCGACGAGTTTGCCGTTTTGCACGATGGGTGTTCCGCTCATCCCTTGCACGATACCGCCGGTGGCGGCTAACAGATCGGAATCGGTGATCTCAACCACCATACTGCGCGTGCCGGTGGTATCGCGGTAGCGCACTTGCGTGATGCGAATATCGTACCACGCAGGTTTGCTGCCGGATACGGTGGTGTAGATTTTAGCACTGCCGGTTTTCACCTCTTGCTTGAGCATAATAGGCAAATGTTCACCGAGCATTGTACCGGCGTCGAGCTTTGCATACACCCCGCGGTCACAGTTTTTAAGAAGCGGCCCGAATGTACCACTTTCAAAGCCGCCACGCAATTCGCCCGGTGTGCCGACCTCGCTTTTGTTAACGCCGTAAATGCGGGCGGGAACGATCTCACCCGATGAGATGGGGATCACTTCGCCGGTATCCACGTCACACACCGCGTGGCCGAGACCGCCGAGGACATTCGTAGCGGGATCGTAAAACGTGACGGTGCCGATACCGGCCGAACTGTCGCGCACCCACACCCCTACTTTATAGCAGTTTTCCGTTGCGGATTTTTCGGCACAAAATGAAACATCAAATTCAATGCCGTCGCGGCGAACGTGGAATGTCATTTTCTTACCCGCTGAACGTTTCACGGCGTTGCTAACGTCTTCATTGGTATATACTGCCGTACCGTCGATCGAAAGGATCTGGTCGCCGACCTTGATGCCCGCGTTTTTGGCGGGATAGCGATTACCGATTGAGGTGTCCACCCCTGACAAGGAAACGACCATGACACCGTCTGCATACAGTTTAATGCCGAACGGTATCCCGCCAAGCACCACGCTTCCCTTTTCCACCACCGAAACAGTGACATCTTTAATGGGAAAGATACCAAGCCAATGTAGTTTAAGCGGATACGTGTCCCCTACGCTCGCATCCAACGACCGCGATACCGCTTGGTCACTTTGCAAACTTGCCGAGAGGGAAATGGTTTCATCCACATACAGTGTCGAACCTTCCTCGACTTGATACGAATCCGGTAATTGGATCGTCCAATACACAATGGCGACAAGAATGCCCGCGCAAACCAACGCTATGCACCCGGTAAAGATCCGTATTGTTTTTTTCATAGTTTAACCTCATTTTTATATGCGTTTGCCACTATTACTGTTCCTCATTTCATATCGTTTATTGATAGGAATTGACACCGAATTTGGCAAAAGAAAAATTTTTACGAAAAATATAGGAAAATGCAAAATTATGTGATATAATCAATTTTGAATTGAGGTGTATACTATGAACAGACCGAAAGGCATGGTCGATCTCACCATACGTTTGAATAAGAATACCTGTTACTTTTTAAAAACCGGCAAATGCTCGCTGAACGTCGTTGACGATTTTGCGGTGTCCGGCAACACGAAGCTTTCCACTAACGATTTGTTATACTGCCCAAAACTGTACAAGACGATGCGCACCAAAAAAGAGCAGATGCGCCCTATCACGATCGCCTTATGCGAATGCGGTCACGGTGAGGTGCTTTCGGGGCATCAACGCGCTTGCATTGCCAGCCAACGCGGCATGGCATTGGCAATCCGTGCATCGGATGAGGAACTTCGTCCCGCTTGTTCGGTGTGCGGTGGTCAAATGACTTTTGAAAACGTGCAAAACGATACGGGTGCACGCATTGTCACCTTACCTGCCGTTGCGATTCTGGATGAGGAAGAAACAAACGAGGAGTAAACCATGCTGACAGAGAAATCTCACATCATGGATGAAAGCGCCGTCAAACGTACCTTGGTACGCATGGCGCACGAAATCGTGGAAAAAAATGCCGGCTGTGACACGCTGTGTCTGATCGGTATCCAGCGACGCGGTGTTCCGCTTGCCAAACGCTTGGCAGAGAATATCCGCTCGTTTTCCGATATACCGGTTGAGGTCGGCACACTCGACATCACCCTTTACCGCGACGATCTGGAAGGATTGCCGATCGACCCCGTCGTCAACGGCACCAAGATTGATTTTTCAATCAAAGATAAGACCGTGGTGTTGGTGGACGACGTGATCTATACGGGCCGCACCGTTCGCGCGGCGCTCGACGCCGTGATGAAGCACGAACGCCCCGAGCGGATACAACTGGCGGTACTCATTGACCGTGGTCACCGCGAACTGCCTATCCGCGGTGATTTCGTCGGCAAGAATCTACCGACCTCCCGCAAGGAAGTCGTGGCGGTTTTTGTTCCCGAGGTGGACGGCGACATGGGCGTCGCCATATACGAAGCATAAAAAAAGCGCTCAAGAGTGTGACTCTTGAGCGCTTTGCTTTTATTCCTCGTCGTGACGGTATTTTTCACGTGTGGCAATGCCGCCGCGGATATGTCGTTGCGCCTTATTGATCTCTAAAATACGGCGCACCTCTCTGTACAACTGTGGATTCACAGTCTGCAGACGATCAGAGACGTCTTTATGCACCGTCGATTTTGAAATGTGAAATTTCTTCGCCGCGGCGCGTACCGTGGTTTTGTTTTCCAATATGTATTCGCCAAGCTCAATCGCGCGTTCCTCAACGGCCCCTTTCATGCTCTCACCCCATATTCGTGTTCTGTACACTATATGGGGTAGTAACAAAAAATATTACACGTTCAAAAGACCGTTATCCAACATGGTTTGTGCCGCCAATAACACACCAATTTTTCCTGAATGGAAATTCAGGCCTCCCTGCATATACACTGCAAACGGATCCCGCAGCGGTGCATCGGCGGACAGTTCAATGGACGAGCCGAGCGTGAACGCGCCCGCCGCCATAATGACTTGATTATCGTATCCCGGCATATCCCACGGCTCAGGTGTTACGTAAGCATCAACCGGCGCACCGCTTTGAATACCACGGCAAAACGCAATCAGCGCGTCCGAATTTTCTAAACAGATCGCTTGTATGATGTCGGCACGCACTTCGTCAGCCGACGGTGAGCAACGATATCCGAGTTGCTCAAACAAAAAGGCGGCAAACGTAGCGGTTTTTAATGCCTCGCCTACCACATGGGGTGCGTGGAACAAGCCCATAAACAGTGAGCGATTATGTCCCAGCGAAGCGCCTACTTCGCGGCCGAGCCCCGGTGTGCTCATGCGATACGAGCACTGCTCGACCAAATCACGTCGCCCGCAGATATAGCCACCGTTTTCGGCAATACCGCCGCCGGGGTTTTTGATGAGCGAGCCCGCCATCAGATCGGCGCCGACCGCCGTTGGCTCAATGGTTTCAACAAACTCTCCATAGCAGTTATCCACAAATACCACCGCATCCGCGCGGACGGCGCGAACGGTTTTTACAATCTCACCGATCGCGGCAACGGATAGCGACGGACGAAGATCGTAACCGCGAGAGCGCTGAATATGTACCATGCGAATGGCGGGATCTTCCCTTAGTGCTGCGGTAATTCCGTCAAGATCCGGCCGACCGTCCGCAAGCGGTACTTCCTTGTAACCAATACCATACTCTGCAAGCGAGCCGTCAGACGGCTTGTCCGCACCAATCACGCCGATCAGCGTATCATACGGCTTGCCGGTTGCCGCAAGCAAAACATCGCCCGGGCGTAGTACACCAAACAACGCCAGCGTAATGGCGTGCGTGCCGCACAAAATGCTGTGACGCACCAACGCATCCTCGGCACCCATCACATCCGCAAACACTTCTTCCAGTGTATCACGACCGCGATCACCGTAACCGTAACCGGTGGTAGAGGCAAAATGACTTTCACTTACTTTGTGACGAATGAAAGCAGAAAGTACTTTCTGCTGATTGTATTCGGTGATTTCATCAATACGATCGAACGCCGTCCTTGCCGCTGTCAACGCTTCGTTTGACAACGCTTGTAAGCGGGGATCAACATTAAAAAACTGTGTATCCATAGTAGTGCGTTACTTCCTTTCGATAACGGTCACGGTGCTGTGTGCCCGAAATCCCAATGATTCATATAAACGTTGTGCGGGCGGGTTATAGGGACAGATCCACACCGTTTTTCCCTTTCTCTGTAAAACCGCTGTCAAGCTCAGCACGCAGCGCCCCGCATAGCCGCGGCGGCGGTAATCGGGCGCGGTGGCGACACCACCCAGAAGCGCGCCGTTTTGCCATTCGGCTACCGTCATGGCAGAGGACGCGATCGCGCCGTTATCCGTAATGGCCGCGTGCCGGCAAAGTCCGTGCCGCGTGCGGTACGATACGTCCAGATACCACGCTTCAAACGGCGGCAAATCGTCAAAAAACGGTTGTAAGAAGGGATACAGTTCCCGCAAACTGACCGTTTCCAGCGTTCCCGCTTCGTTAACCTTCGGTGCCAGCATTGCTGTAAAGCGTTTTACTTTGCCAATACAACACGCTGGGTTAGTGGTGTAAACTGAGCGGATTTCGGGTTGCAGTTCAAAAAAAGCGGCAACCTCTTCGGCATCTTCCGCAGGGACACAAGCGACTGCTTGCGTGTCCATAACGGCAATACACCCACCGTGCTCCGTTTGGTAGAAACGAGCGATGGGGGTATCGCGGTATGCCTCCCACCAGGAAAGCAAACGACCCGAAACGGGCTCGTCCCCACTAATACCGGATGGAAGTTCCTGATCAATCAAAGAAATCATACCGGTGTCTCCCATGCGGGCAAGGTGTTAAGCAATACTTCCAAAAGTCGATAGGTATTGGTAATATCTTGCTCTTTAAGCACCGAAGACGGTGAATGGATATAGCGACACGGCAAAGAAACCGCCGCCGTATAGGCGCCCTCACCAGCACGCTGAAACGCACCGGCATCGTTGCCGCCGGCGACCATCGTTTTTGTTTGAGTCGGGATACCATTTTTCTCCGCTAAATCACGGATATACGTATATAAAGCCGGATCGTACATCGTTTGCCGATCCATAAAGGAAACGACAGGACCCTCTCCCATACGGCAAACCTGTTTATCCGACGGTACGCCCGCACTGTCCGCCGCCGTGGTGGAATCCACCACCACCGCGATCTCCGGTTGCAGAGCAAAAGCAGCGGTCATCGCACCGCGCAAGCCGATCTCCTCCTGCACGGTGAATACCAACGTGACGTCGTATTCCGGCTGAGTACGTGCCAGTTGTAACAAGAGCGCGCATCCGGCGCGATCGTCCAGTGCTTTGGCGCAAAGCTTGCCGTCAGCAAGCGAAAAAGAAGCGGGTGAAAAGGTAACAGCATCACCCTCACGCACAACCGCGCGTGCTTCCTCCTTGGAATCAGCACCCATATCGATCAGCATACTGCGCGTGGCGGGGGCTTTGGTCTTTTCCTCCCCTTTGCACTGGTGCACTGCCTTTCCACCGATGACACCGGGATGACCGTTTACCCACACCGTGCGGGAAAACAGCACGTCTGACGTCATGCCACCGACCGTGTCGAAACGCAAATAACCGTCTTCGGTTATCCCCGTGACTATGCCGCCCACTTCGTCCATGTGTGCGGCAAACAAAACCTTTTTGGGCGCCGATTTGCGACCTTTGAGCGAAACGATACAATTCCCCAACCGATCCACGCGAATCTCAGCAATCGCAGGGGCATCTTGTAACTGTTTGATAAGATAGTCACGCACGGCGTGCTCGCGGCCCGAAATGCCGGGAAGCGCGCATAAGTTTTTTATCGTATTAAGCACGGCCCGACACCTCCCCTTTGGCGACAAATGCCGCAATTAAGCGGGAAACCGTTTCCACGTCCCGCAGAGAAACGACCTCGGCGGGCGTGTGCATAAACTTAAGCGGAATGGATAGCAACGCGGTGGAAACGCCGTCTGCCGTCACGCTGACTGCGTCGGCATTCGTCCCGGTGGTCTCGCCCATCACTTCACACTGTAACGGTAATTTTTGATTCTCTGCCAAGTCGCGCAGAGAATCCGTCATATTCTTATCCAATATCGGAGAGATACCGAGCATCACACCGCCACCGAGCGTGCCGCAGGATGCCTTATCGGCATCCGGCGTATGCGCAAAACTGACGTCGACAACGATAGCGGCGTCCGGTCTTATTCCAAACGCTGCGGTTTTTGCGCCGCGCAGACCCAGTTCTTCCTGCACGCAAAAAGCCGCCACCACGTTGCACGGCAGAGATTGCCCTTTGAGAAGCGAAAGGGCGTATAAAATCGCCGCCACACCCGCGCGGTTATCCAGCGCTTTGGAGCAAACGCGATCGTTAAGCAATTCCTCAAAATGAGCCGCAAAGACAGCACGTGTGCCGAGCGGAATGCGAACTTTGGCTTCTTCGGCGCTAAGCCCGACGTCTATTCCGCGCTCCGTGAGTTCCGTCAGCGGTGCGTCGTCCTTGGCAAGGTGAATCGGTGTAGCACAAAACACACCGTTGCAGGGCGGGTCACTCAACACAGTGATCGGTGCCGCCGACAAGGCGCGGTTATCCACCCCGCCACACGGTGCAACGTGTAAAAAGCCGTTGTCGTCAATCTGCGTAACGGTAAAGCCGATCTCATCAATATGCGCTTCAAGCAGCAGTGTGGGCGCGTCGGGAATATCAGATCTCAAAAATCCCCACACGTTTCCCAAACGGTCACGGTGGATCTCCTCGGTAAAATCAGATAAATACCGTGCCGCAACGTCTGCCGCCTCACGGCATCCGTTCACACCGGCTGCTATACAGAGGTCGCGTAGCATATTTTTTAATTCCATAAAACGTTTCCTCACAAATCGTTAACGAGTTGTTTGAAATGATTGCCGCGCTCTTCAAAGTTTTTGTACATATCAAAACTGGCGCTGGCAGGTGACATAAACACAATATCGCCATTATTGGCTATTTGATCCGCCGTTTTGACCGCTTCTGCCATATCGGCAACACGATGGATCGGCAGATCAGATGCCGCCCTTATCGCAGTTTCAATCGCACCGGCAGTGGCACCGAGTAAGATAGCGGCGGATACTGTTTCGGCGGCAACCGGACCGAGCGGATCGTACGGAATGTGCTTATCATACCCACCCGCGATTAAAATAACTTTTTGCTTAAAGGCCTTCAGACCGGCAATGGTGCGCGACGGGCTGGAGCCGATGGAATCGTTGTACCAGCGAACACCGTTTCGCTCCCGAACTAATTCCGAGCGATGCGGGACACCACTGAACGTACGGGCATAATCCGCCATCACCGATACCGGCACCACACCCCAAACAGCCGCAAAGGCGGCTAAAAAGTTTTCAACGTTATGCACACCGGGAATGCGAATATCTGATGCGGGCATAATGGCAACGGTTTCATTGCCGTCCGTGCCGTAGAGAATACCATCCTCACCGAGATAGGTGCCGCGCTCTACCGGTTGACGGCGCGAGAACAGCCACACCTCACCCGTGCAATCGGCGGCAAAGGAAGCCGTAATCTCGTTATCCGCGTTGAGCACCGCGCGGTCGGTCGGTTGCTGATGCGCCACTAAATTCTTTTTGGCATCGATATATTCTTGCATATCGGTGTGCCAATCCAAGTGATTGGGCGCAACATTGGTGACGACCGCCACCTTTGGGCTTTGCGTCATCATGGTAAGCTGGAAACTGGAAAGTTCCGTTACGGCAGTGTGCTCCGCGGTAATTTCCTCAATAATCGGCAACAGCGGTCTGCCGATGTTGCCGCCGAGATGCACCGTATTGCCCGCGGCCTCCAGCAAGCCGGCAATAACCGTAGTAGTCGTGGTCTTACCGTCCGATCCCGTCACTGCATAGATCGGCGCGGGGCACAGATCGAAAAACAATTCCATTTCGGAGGTGACGATCTTCCCCGCCGCGCGTGCCGCTTGGAAAGACGGCAAATACGGCTTCATTCCTGGTGTGCGCAAAATCAAATCCGCATCCAAGGTATCGAGATAGTTTTCACCAAGCTGAAGTGTGGCTCCCGCCTGCGTGAGCACCTCGGCCATTTCACCGAGTTCCGCACGAGTGCGTTTATCACAAGCCGTCACCTCGGCACCGTGAGCCAGCAATTGCAGCACAACCGGCGTATTGTTACGGCCAATACCGCAAACCGCCACCTTTTTGCCGGGCAACGACGTATAAAATTCTGAGTAATTCATCTCATCACGCTCCTCGCAACAGTACTATTATACTGTCACTCAAAGAAAATATCAATATAAAAAACAAAGGATGAGGCCAGCGCCTCATCCCCTTTTTTAGTCATCCGAAAAACGCGAAAGATACAAAAGACCGATCAAACCGCCGATGAACAGAACAACGGCCGATCCAAGCGTCAAGGCCCAGTGCCACCACACCGTGCCGAGTGCCGCAAAACCGGGAATGATCCGTTCTTCAAAGATATCCCATAACGAGCCGAGAACAAAACCGATGATGACACAATACGTCGGACGGGTAAAGCGATTCATTGCCCATTCGAGCGGTTTTGTGATAGCGAAAATACCAACCAGTAACGAGATACCAATAATGGCAAGCGCCGGCAACGGCATGCTTAAAATACTGGTAATACCCAAAATGATCAGCATATGTGAAGTACTAATGCCGGGCAATATCAACGCAATGGAAATAACGAAGCCGGTTACGATCCACAAAAGGACATTTGTAAAGGTAATACTGTCGGCGTTGGACACGAGCGAGGTAACGTCCGGTCCGATCGCGCCGATCCATTTGAGGATCTCCAAAATATTCGCCACACCAAGTACGATCGCGACACCCAAAATGCCCCACAGCACAGAAGTGATGCAAAACTTTGCCGTCACAGTCGAGGGCTTGATCTTAGAAAGCAAGGTGGGAACACCGCCGATCACCGCGCCGAAAAACAGCGCCGCAACAGGAATCGGGAACACCTCAAGCAGGTGACCGATCAGTTCGTAAAACAGTACCAAACCGATTGCAGAGCCCAAACCAAAACGGACGAGGAACAACGCGTTTTCTTTGAAATTTTTGCGGATACCACTGATAGCACTGAGTAAACGGTCATAAATACCGAGCACGATTGCCATCGTACCGCCGCTGACACCCGGCACCGCCATGGAGGAGCCGATGATTAAACCTTTTATGGTAACCATAAAGCGTTTGAAAAACGATTTCATAACTCTATCCCCTTTTCACCAAGATATTGTACAACATTCCGCGCCTTTTGTCACGAGAAATCTTGAAATTTTGTATAAAAGACTTTATACTGGTATCAATACGACATTTCTATGAGAAAAAGGAGTACGTTATGAGCCCGAAAGAACGGTTTATCGCCCTTTACAAAGAGCATATCAAACGCGAAGGCGCCGACAAATTTTTAGAATATCTTGAATCCAAATCCTGTGATTTCTTCACCGCCCCTGCCAGCACACGGTTTCACGGCTCCTACGAGGGAGGTCTCGTGGAACACAGCTTAAACGTATACGACTGCTTGCACCAGTATCTTGACCGTGAACGGGTCAAAGAGGTGTACGGACTCCGGTACAGTGAGGAAAGCATTGCCATCGCCGCCTTGTTACATGACGTGTGCAAAATCAATTTTTACAAACCGGGTACGCGCAACGTAAAAGATGAAAACGGCGTATGGCAGAAAGTTCCCACCTACGAGATCGACGATAAGCTCCCCTACGGTCACGGTGAAAAATCGGTATATATTCTCTCCGGTTACATGCGCTTAACACGCGAAGAGGCCTTTGCGATCCGCTATCACATGGGATTTGCCGGTGACGAGGATGCGCGCAACGTGGGCAAAGCGTTTGAAATGTTCCCGCTCGCCTTTGCCTTATCCGTTGCCGATATGGAGGCCACCTACTTCCTGGAGGGAAAATAAATGGCGAAAACCGCAACACTGCCCCGTTGTCCGCTTTCTAAAAAATGCGGCGGCTGTCAGCTGCAAAACATGAATTATGAGCGACAACTCGCTTACAAGCAAGAAAAAGTGATTTCTCTGCTTGGGCGTTATCACCGCGTATCGCCGATCGTGGGTATGGATTTCCCTTATCACTATCGCAACAAGGTACAGGCGGCCTTTGCATTGACGCGGCGACACGAGATCTTGTCGGGTGTGTACCAATCCAGTACGCACCGCATTGTCAAAGTGGATTCCTGCCAGATCGAAGATCCCACCGCGGATAAGATTGTGGTCTCCATCCGCCGTATGCTCCCCGAATTTCAGATGCTCCCCTACCAAGAGGACAGCCGCAAAGGATTTTTGCGCCACGTGCTGATTCGCCGCGGGTTTACGAGCGGTCAAGTGATGGTGGTATTGGTTGCCGCGCACCCGATATTTCCCATGAAAAAGCGGTTTGTGCAAGCGTTGTTGGAGCGGCATCCCGAAATTACCACGGTGGTGCTGAATATCAACCCGCATCAGACAAGTATGGTGCTCGGTGAGCGTGAAGAAGTGCTCTACGGTGTCGGATATATTGAAGATACGCTGTGTGAGTGCGTCTTCCGCATTTCTCCCCGCTCGTTTTATCAGATCAACCCGACACAGACCGAAAAATTGTACGGTAAAGCGATCGAGCTTGCCGGACTCACCGGCAAGGAAGCGGTGTTGGACGCATATTGCGGGATCGGCACCATCGGTTTGATCGCCGCAAAATCCGCCGGTCAGGTAGTGGGCGTTGAGGTCAACGGCGATGCCGTGCGGGATGCGCGTGTAAACGCAAAACGCAACAACATCCAAAACGCACATTTCATTGAAGCCGATGCAGGTAAATACATGGTAGCACTTGCCGAGGAAGGCCAGCATATTGACGTGGTATTTATGGATCCACCGCGTGCGGGCAGTGATATGCCGTTTCTAAACTCGCTGATCACCTTGGCACCAAAAAAAGTGATCTACATTTCCTGCAACCCCGAAACACAGGCACGCGACTTACGCGTGCTTACCAAAAACGGTTATCGCGTTACCTACATTCAACCCTTCGACATGTTTCCCCACACACAACATATTGAGTGTGTGGTGTGTCTTGAAAAAAGTAAAAAAGCCGCACCGTAGGGTGCGGCTTTTTCTTTACAGGTGCCAAATGTTGTCTGCGTATTCCTTGATCGTGCGGTCGGATGAAAAATATCCGGCATGTGCAATATTGAGCAGAGATTTGCGGTCAAATAACTCGCGGTTTGCGTAATCACGGTTTAGTTTCAATCGGCGTTCACAATACGGAACAAAGTCGGCAAACACGTAATACGGATCGGAACGGTGCCAGAGCGCGCCCACCGTGAGTGAATCGTACAGATCGCGGAACATTCCTGTGCCGCCGTCGTCGAACGTGCCGTTTATCAGTGTATCCACGACGCGTTTGAGGCGCGGCTCAGATTGCAGGTATACTTGCGGAGAATAGGTATCCTTCATCGCATGAATATCCTCCACACGCGCACCGAAAATATAATTGTTTTCCTCCCCCGCTTGCTCGACGATCTCGATGTTTGCACCGTCATAGGTGCCGAGTGTAACAGCACCGTTAAGCATGAATTTCATGTTACCGGTACCCGAAGCTTCCGTTCCCGCCGTGGAGATCTGTTCCGACACGTCCGCCGCGGGGATGATCTTCTCGGCATACGAAACCGTGTAATTCGGTAAAAATAACACCTGCATGCGATCAGAAACGGAGGCGTCTTTGTTAACGAGTTCAGCAATCTCGTTAATAAATTTGATAATAGCTTTTGCCCGCTTGTATCCCGGAGCCGCTTTAGCGGCAAACAGGTAGGCGGTCGGTGAAAAATCGGTAATGCGACCGTCTTTGATACCGAAATAAGTGTCCAGAATTGAGAAGGCATTGAGAAGTTGGCGCTTATATTCGTGCAAACGTTTTGCTTGAACATCAAGTAAAAATTCAGATTTGAGATGCAATCCGCTGTGTGCTTCAATATAGGCGGCAAGCTGTTGCTTTTTGAGCGATTTTATGGTGTGCAGCATTTGCAAAAACGAGGGATCATCCGCATAAGGTACAAGTTGTTCGAGTTGTGATAAATCGGTAATCCAGCGCTTACCGATGGTTTCCGTAATAAGCTGTGCCAATTCACGATTGGCAAGCGCCAACCAGCGACGCTGTGTAATACCATTCGTTTTATTGTTAAAACGTTCCGGATACAGGCGATACCACTCCGGCAAGGCGCTTGCTTTGAGGAGTTCACTGTGCAATCTTGCCACGCCGTTAACCGAATGGGACGCAAAAATTGCCAGTCGTGCCATGTGAATATGCGTATCGTCCACAATGTCGTACGGTTTTGTATCGGTGATACCGCGTGCCGTAAGATCACGTACCAATGCTTTTTGGATGCGCAATACGTAACGGTATATCTGCGGCAGGACACTGCGGAACAGTTTGATATTCCACTTTTCCAACGCTTCCGGCAAAATGGTGTGATTGGTATAGGCAAAGGTATCCCGAGCGATCTGCAACGCATCAGCGAATGCTACTCCCTCTTCCGTCAACAAACGGATGAGTTCGGGGATGGACACCGTTGGATGAGTGTCGTTGAGTTGAATGGCATACCGCTTCGCAAAGTGTGAAAAATCCGTGCCGAACTGCTGTTTATAGCATTTAAGAATATCCTGCAACGAGGCACTGCAAAAGAAATACTGTTGTTTCAACCGTAATTTTTTGCCTGCATCGGTATCGTCGTTGGGGTATAAGACCATACTGATCCGTTCGGCATGGTCCCGTTCCTTAACTGCTTGATCGTATTTTTGCTGATTGAACAAGGCAAAATCGAATGGCGTTTGTGCCTCGGCTTGCCACAAACGAAGACGGTTGACGGTTTTACCGCCGTAACCGATCACGGGGGTATCATACGGTACGGCGTATACCTGCTCATCGGCAAAGGTAACAAGCACCTTTTCGGATTCCTTGCGCACCGACCACGGGTCACCAAAGGCGAGCCAATCGTCCGCTACCTCTCTTTGAAAACCATCAGCAATTTGTTGCTTGAAAAGCCCATAGCGATAGCGAATACCGTATCCATCCAGTGGGACGCCCTGCGTAGCGGCAGAATCCAAAAAGCAAGCGGCTAAACGGCCGAGACCGCCGTTGCCAAGCGCGGCATCTTCGATTTCCTCAAAAACGGCGGTGGAATGACCGTTTTCGCGTAACAACGTTTCCACATCTTCAAGCAGCCCCATATTCAGCAAATTGGATTCGATCATCCGACCGATTAAAAACTCCGCTGAAAAATACGCCGCCCGCCTTTCGTTCGTTTCTCTCTGTGTATCTGCATAAAGCCGCGCCATTGCCGCTTTGGATACGGCGGTATACCACTGCTTTACGGTCGCTTTTTTCGGATCTGGAGCACCTTCCAGGCGTAAAGCGGCGAGAATTTCCTTTGAAAAATCAGTCATTGATAAACGGTTCCTTTCTAAGTATCTACTACCCACAGTTTCTCCCCGAAAAAAGCCGCATATACATAAAAAAGCGATGAGCTTGCTCATCGCTTTTAAATATTAAACTACAAAACCGCCGTTCACACCAAGCACCTGACCGGTGATATAGGAGGCGTTGTCGGATGCCAAAAACAACAGCGCCTCGGCAACTTCCTCCGGTTTTCCCAACCGTCCAAGTGGCGTATCGTCTGCCAAACCTCGTAAGGTGTTTTCATCAAACGAAGCACACATATCCGTTTGGATCACACCCGGTGCCACACAATTCACACGAATGTTGGAAGGACCGAGTTCCTTGGCGAGTGCCTTACTGAAACCGATAAGTCCCGCTTTGGCGGCGGAATACGGCGCTTCGCACGAGGCACCCGTAACCCCCCATATGGAGGATACCGTAAGAATGCTTCCGTAGCCCTGCCGCACCATGGCGGGAATAACTGCCTGACAACAGTGATACGCACCATCCAGATGTACGCCCATCATGCGGTGCCACTCCTGCTCTTCGGTATCTGTGAGCAATTTTTGCTGCGCAATACCGGCATTGTGGATGAGCACATCCAGATGCCCGCAACGGTCGTACACCGCTTGCATCATCCGTTTTACCTCATCCGCTTTTGAGACATCCGCCTGCACCGCAAAAGCTTCGCCGCCCTGCGCCGTGATCTCGGCAACCAAACGGTCTGCCGCTTCTTTTGAAGAGCAATAGTTGACAGCGACCGCATATCCGTTTTTCGCGAACAGCCGCGCCGCCGCGGCGCCGATGCCGCGGGAAGCGCCCGTAATCAAAACCGTTTTCATAAGCGCCATCTCTCTTACAGTTTCAGTGTGATATCTTTATGCTCACCGTCAAACAAGCGATACGTAACACCTGTCATGTCAAACATTTTCTTGGAGGCGATAACCGAATCCGTATCGGCATATTTATCCTGCAAATAAATGACCTCTTTAATACCTGATTGGATGATCGCTTTGGCACATTCGTTGCACGGGAACAGCGTGGTGTATACCTTCGCGCCCTCCAAGCCCGAACGACCGTGGTTTAAGATCGCGTTGAGTTCCGCGTGGCACACAAACAGATACTTCGTGTTCAGCGGATCGCCGTCACGGTCCCACGGCATACAATCATCGCTGCAACCAATCGGCATGCCGTTATACCCCATCGACAAGATTTTATTGTCCTGACCGACAATGCAGGCACCAACCTGCGTGCCGGGGTCTTTGCTGCGCTGTGCCGACAAGAGAGCAACCCCCATAAAATATTCGTCCCAGGAAAGATAGTCCTCGCGTTTCATAAAACGTCCTCCTTTAGTATGTCACTATAGGTACGAAAGGCCGTTGGCAGTGCATAGCCCGCCAATTCCTCTTTGGAAACCAACTGAAATTCAGGTTGCAACGTAAGGCGTTTCGCCTTTACAAGGCGCCCTTCCATGTGCCACTCGACGTGGGAAAACACGTGTTTGCCGTTTGGCAAAAGTGTTGTGTCAACCGCCTCTACGCCCCACTGTGACAGGGCGTCTTCAGCATGGTCGGATTCGACATTCGGCAACTCCCACATACCGCCAAGTAACCCTTTTTGCGGGCGGCGATGTAACAGCACTTTATCGTCTATTACTACGATGAAAACGGTGCGGTGCTCCACGCGGCGCTGTTTTGGTTTAGTGCGCGTAGGCAGGTCTCTCGCCCGCTCCAAACCGGCAACGGCACAATAGTCAAAAAGCGGACACTCACTACACCGCGGTTGCGCATTCGGCAGACATACCGTTTCGCCGAGTTCCATGATGCCTTGGTTAAAATCGCCCGCGTGTTGTTCCGGCACGATGCTCTGCACAAGCGCCGTTACGCGTTTTCGGTTTTGCGGTTGCATCACGTCCGTGGCATCGTCTGTAAGACGTGCCATAACACGCAACACGTTTCCATCCACCGCGGCGGCGCGTTTGCCGAAAGCAATAGACGCGATCGCGCCGGCTGTGTATTCACCAATACCGGGTAACGTGAGTAATTGCTCGTATTTATCGGGCAATTCACCGCCGAAATCTCTCATCACCATTTGGGCAGCTTTCTGCAGATTACGCACACGGCTGTAATACCCAAGGCCCTCCCATAGTTTTAAAAGCACGTCTTCCGGTGCAGCTGCCAAATCTGCAACGGTTGGAAGTGTCTGCATGAAGCGTTCAAAATACGGCAAAGCCGCTTCAATGCGCGTTTGCTGCAGCATAATCTCCGACACCCATACTCGATATGGGGACGGGTCTTCCCGCCACGGGAATGAACGTTCATGCTGTTGGTACCACGAAACGAGCGGTGCCGAAATCTCCGTGATCGGTTTTTTCATGGTTATCTCCACGTTTCCCACACATCGGGGCAATAACCGACGGTGGCAAGTTTTCCGTTGCGCACAATGGGCGTGCGCAACGCTTTGGGGGTTTCAAGAAGTTTTTCTTCCTTATCGCTTTCATAGGCAAGATACTGTATCATTACTGCCTCTTTGGCTTTCGGATCAATTAAAGCATCCAGACCGACCGCCACTTTGACCGACTGAAACTCCCCGCGACTGATGCCGTACTTATCCAGTTCTATGCGCTGAAAACGAATGCCGCGTTCCTTAAAATACCGTTCGGCTTTTTTGGTGTCAAAGCATTTGGATTTTCCGAAAATCTGAATATTCATCATGAACGGCTGAACTCCTGTAATTGTAACTCTTTGTTATGATCGAGTGCCCATTGAATATTCCAACTGCTGGTGAAAAGCAACAGCGGATTTCCTTTGAGATCTTGCACATATTTGGTATCTGACGTTAAGTCAAGCGCCTTTACATCGATGTTCTCACCAACGACCCAACGAATGTACTGATACGGCAGGCCTTCCATGATGACGTCCACACCGTACTCATTCTTCAATCGGTATTCGAGCACGTCAAATTGCAAAGTACCGACCACGCCGACGATCACCTCTTCCATACCGCCGCCCGGCTCCTGGAAGATCTGAATAGCACCTTCCTGTGCGATCTGCGAGGTACCCTTGATGAATTGTTTTCGTTTCATGGTATCCTTTTGACGCACCAAGCGGAAATGTTCCGGTGCAAAGGTCGGAATACCCTCAAACTGAAACTTTTTCGAGGAAGCACACACCGTATCGCCAATAGAGAAAATACCGGGGTCAAATACACCGATAATATCACCGGCATACGCTTCTTCCACGATCTCACGGTCCTGCGCCATCATCTGCTGCGGTTGCGACAGTTTGATCTTGCGTCCGCCCTGCACGTGATTGACCTCTTGCCCTTTTTCAAATCTGCCCGAGCAGATACGCATAAAGGCAATACGGTCGCGGTGTGCCTTATTCATGTTTGCTTGGATTTTGAAAACAAAGGCGGAAAAATCGTCGTTAAACGGATCGATCTCACCTTGCGAGGACGTACGCGGCAGCGGCGAAGTCGTCATTTTTAAGAAGTTTTCCAAAAACGGCTCTACACCGAAGTTCGTCAGAGCGGAACCGAAAAATACCGGTGACAGTTTGCCGTGACGAACCGCCTCCAGATCAAACTCATCCCCTGCGCCGTCCAACAATTCGCGATCGTCTATCAGCGTTTGGTAGAGCGTATCCCCCAGCATGTCTTTCAGTGCGGGATCGTCCATCGCCGTTACCTTTTCATCCGCTTCGTGGCCAATGCCGTTATAAGTGAAAGAAAGTACCCGCTCTTTTTCGCGTTCGTAAACGCCCTTGAACTCCTTGCCGGAACCGATCGGCCAGTTAACAGGATAGGTCTTGATGCCTAAAACGCTTTCGATATCCGCCATCAGATCATACGGATCACGCGCTTCGCGGTCCATTTTGTTGATAAAGGTGAACACCGGAATATCCCGCATCATACAAACCTTAAACAGCTTGATTGTCTGCTTTTCCACACCTTTTGAAGCGTCGATCACCATCACTGCAGAGTCTGCCGCCATCAACGTACGATAGGTATCCTCCGAGAAGTCCTGGTGACCGGGGGTATCCAAAATATTAATGCAATAACCGTCGTATTCAAACTGCAACACGGAGGAGGTTACCGAAATACCACGTTGCTTTTCGATTTCCATCCAGTCGGAAACTGCGTGTTTCATGGATTTCTTGCCCTTAACCATACCCGCAGAGGCAATCGCGCCACCATACAGCAAGAACTTTTCGGTTAATGTGGTTTTACCGGCATCGGGGTGCGAAATAATCGCAAACGTGCGCCGTTTTTCTATCTCTTTCGTAAACTGTGCCACAAAGGTACCCTCCGTTAAAAACATTACCCTATATTTTATCGTTTTTTTGCAAAATAATCAAGTCTTTTTCGGGCTGCTTCCAATAAAACCGCAGTGTCATTCTCCAAACGTTGCTCCATGACCTCATCCAAAAGCCAGCGAAGACACTTACCAACCGCTTTCCCCTTTGGAATTCCAATATTTAAAAGGTTATTACCGTTCACAGCTAAATCTTTGAGGGAGAAGCACGCCTTTTCTGCGAGCAAACGATTGATCCGCTCGTTAATATCGTCAAGTTCTTTTAAGCGATCGTGCATTAGCTCGACGGCGTGCGCCATCGTATCCGCCCGTTTGAGCGCTAACAACTGACGCAATAGCGGCAGGCCCAAACGATTCAGCCAACGACGAACCGCTTTATCGGTGCGTTCGATCGTCGTATCGTGGTAGCGAATCAGCAAGCATACGTCATCTATGGTTTTGTTATCGAAACGCAGGCGGCATAAACGATCTCTTGCCATGCGTTCGCCAATTTCGGCATGACCGTAAAAATGGCCGTTCCCCTGATCGTCAAGCGAAAAGCAAAGCGGCTTGCCGATATCGTGCAACAAAGCCGCTAAACGCACGGTCATATCCGGTTCGGCAGATGCCACCGCCGTCAGTATGTGCATAAGAACGTCCAAATGGTGGTAGCGGCTGTGTTGCTCTACCCCTTGCGTAGCTTTTAGTTCCGGCAGAATCGGGAATAAAACGGGATAAAGATCATAAATCGCCTTGTTGATATGTTCACCTGTGAGCATACGTTTAAGTTCCGCTTGCGCGCGTTCGGCGGCAATGCCCGTTAAGAGCGGTGCACAAGCAAGCAACCCTTGCTTTGTTTTCTCCTCAATCTCTAAACCATATACCGAGGCAAACCTCAACGCGCGTAGTATCCGCAAGGCATCTTCCTCAAAACGCTGTTTCGGATCACCGACAGCACGCAGTAACCGCTTTTCGATATCGACAGCCCCTCCGAACGGATCAACGATGCCGCGTATCGGATGGTACGCCATGGCATTGACCGTAAAATCTCGACGGCTAAGATCTTGTTCAATCGTGCTTACAAACTGCACCGTATCGGGATGACGATGATCATGATAACCGCTTTCGGTACGATACGTCGTGATCTCCAACGGATGGTTATCCATGATGATCGTTACCGTACCGTGCTGAATGCCCGTTGGGATCACCGTTTTGGTTGCAAAAACCTCCGCGATCTGCTCGGGTAACGCATTTGTACACAGATCAAAATCATGCGGTTCTAAACCAAGGAGACTGTCACGCACACAACCGCCAACAACGTACGCCTCAAAACCGGCGCTTTCCAAAGTTGACAATGTTTCACTGACATACGGCGGAAGTTGCACAGACACCGCCTCCCCTCTTTCGCTGAATAACATATTCAGTATACCATCGCGAAGCACTTATGTAAAGCACGAAACGATTGACAAGGCGTCGATATATATAGTATTATAGTCGTTGTATAGTATTTCAAGTGAACGGGTGATGTATATCATGCAACGCAATTCAAAAGGTGCCGCTTTCGGACGATTTATCGGCCGTTTTTTTGCGGTTCTCGGGACGACACTGCTCGCGCTGTTGATTGCCGTGGTGGGTATCTGCTGGGTACTGTTCAAAGGCCCCTCCCCAACGGCTCGCGATTTGTTTGTCAACAGTCTTTTGGAAACCAGCGCCTTGAAATTCGTGCCCTCCCTTTTCCTTTCCACAGAGGAAGTTGAGGAGATCGCATCGGGAAACACCGTTATCGAAACCGACGAAAGCACGGATACGACGACCGACTTCACCGAAAAAGAAGAAAATATCGATCCCCAAACGATTGAAGTGCTGAATATCACCGGCGCCACCTATTCCGGCAAAATGATGATCGTTCATGATCCGTCACGCGTGAGATTTGCTTCACTGGATGCCTTCGGCGAAACCGTTAACGGAAAAAGCATCTCCAAGTTTGCCGAAGAAAACAACGCGATCGCCGCTGTAAACGGCGGCGGATTTTGGGATGAGGGCGGTAAAGGGACCGGCGGTCTGCCGACCGGCATCGTCATTAGTGACGGTAAGCTGGTATACGGTGCCGAATCAGACGTCTCATCGATTGTCGGCTTTGATAACAATAACCGCTTGATCGTGGGCAGAATGTCCGCCAAAAAAGCGTTGCAACAGAACATGCGCGACGCAGTCAGCTTTGGTCCCGCTTTTATCATTAACGGTACCCCGGCGGAGATCGCCGGCAGCAGCGGTGGCGTTAACCCGCGCACTGTGGTTGGCCAACGTGCCGACGGCGCAGTGCTGATCCTTGTCATTGATGGGCGACAACCGCAAAGCATCGGTGCCACCTATAAAGATTGTATTGAAGTTATGCTGGAACACGGCGCCATCAATGCCGCTAACCTTGACGGCGGAACGTCAACCGCCATGCTTTACAAAGGTGAGATCATTAACAATCGCTATGCCTTCGGCGGATTGCGCAATCTGCCCAGCGCTCTCATTGTGGTTTGATAGGAGGAGTCCTCTATGACTGAAAACACGATCTTTCAAGAGAATCCTGCAACCGTTCAGGCGGAAGATACGATAATAGAAGTACCGGTGTATCCCGAGTCAGACAGTCCAAAGCCCCCCAAAAAACGGAAATTCTTAAAAATATTGAGCATTTATTTTGCGGTGCTGATAGTGCTCATCACAGTTGCTTTGTGGTTTTTCTACAACCATTTGCAAGCATACGAGGCCAAAACGCCGAGCGCTGCTTTGGCAAATTATCTGCAGTGGATACAAGACGGCGATTATGAAGCCATCTATGCCGCGTCAGATTTTGAAGAAACCGTTTTGAATACCAAAGAAGAATTTTTCAAGTATCTTGACCGCTTGTACGACGGTGATCTCTCGACCCTTTCCGTGCGAGAAAAAGTAACCTCAACGGACGAACACAAGGACTACACCATTTACGTTGATAATAAGCGCGTAAGCAGTCTCACGCTTATCAAAAACCCCGAGTGGGGTGACACCGCGTGGAATTATGTAACGGAAATACAATATTTGCCGCCCGTTTCCATTATCGCCGCCGACAATATGCGCATCACGGTCAACGGCGTGGACATCTCTCTCCTCAACTTAACAAACAAACCGGCACACGAAACGGTGTGGAGCGGTATGAGCAAAGCGGACGATCTGCCCGCTGTTTACGAGTATACCTTAGAGAACCTTTTGAATCCTCCCACTGTTGAAGCACTGGCGTTGAGCGGAGACGTCTGCGAGGTTGCACAGACAAGTGACTACGTGTACGAGGTCTATCAGCCCGTGGCGGAAGCACTCCGCACCGAGCGTGAAGAACTTGCACAAGATGCTGCTTTCTTGTATGCAAAATTTGTGGCACGTGATGCCGAAAAGAACGAATTACTGAAATTGATTCACAAAGACAGTGATCTTTATCAGACCATTCGCCGCTTTGACAATCAATGGTTTACGGGACATTATTCCTATGAGTTTTCAGATGTTAAGATCTCGGCATATTCGCAATTTACAAGTTCCGATTTTGCTTGCGAAGTAAGCTTTCAGCCCAAATACTACGTGGGAAAAGGTCCAATCGACGGTACGCCGTTTAATTGCCGTGTCATGTTCGTGCAGGTAGAAGACGAGTGGGAGTTAGTAGCGTTGACAAACATTATAGAGGAGTCCCCGGATTCGGATACAACCACCAATACCTCTGATACAACAAGCACAGGAACTGCCACAACGACCGTTTCATAATATTTCACCCATTTAAAAAAAGGAGGTCTCATAGTGCTAAAGGAGCTGTTCAACCCCATCCCCTGTATCAAGCGATTGCTTGGCAGTTGGCTATGCCTTTGCACGCTGTTTAAGTGCTGTGAGATCTGGTTTCGCATTCCCTCGTTATTATTTCTTCTACTGTTCGCATTCCTTTTCTTAGCACTCGGTTTTTTAAAGATCTACGGCAACGCACCCATACTCGATGACCTAACACTGTGTATCGGCGCCGCTTTGTACGGACTGGTACTGGTGTATCAGTATAACGGAAAAGCACCGTATGCCTTCCTGCTGATCGTGCTGTTCGCGGTCGTGTTGGTCACCTTGCCGGTGCTCAGGAACCCCTCGGTATCACTCATCGGTGGGCACAAGATTTCCGCCAACGCCTGCCGTATAGGGGTGCTGATCTTCGGCGTTGCGTTAGCCGGTGGAATCGGCGTTTTCACGGTTATGCGCTATTACACCTTTGCTTCACCGAACTTTGATTTCGGGCTGTTTTGCAACATGTTCCATAACATGAAGGAACGCTTTTTACCGCTTACCACCTCGGAACGCAATATGCTGCTTTCACATTTTGCCGTTCACATTTCCCCTATCTATTATCTCCTGTTACCGTTCTACATGCTTTTCCCCTCGCCCATCACGTTGCAGATCGCTCAAGCACTCATACTGGCAAGCGGCATTCTGCCCGTGTATTTGCTGGCGCGGCACTATCATTTACCGTACAAATATACCGCGCTGATCGCGCTGTTTTATGCTGCGCACCCTGCAGTAAGTGCCGGTTGCTCGTACGACCTGCATGAGAATTGTTTTTTACTTCCGCTGTTACTTTGGTTATTTTACTGCTACGAAACCGGTCACAAACGGTGGTTTATCGTCGTAGCAGTTCTCGTTTTACTGGTAAAAGAAGATGCCGCCGTTTTTCTCTTTATCTTCGGGGTCTATCTGCTCTTTTCCCGCAAGGATCGCCGCACGGCCTTACCGCTTATCATCGGCGCTCTCTTGTATTTCGCTGTTGCGGTTATTCTGCTCAACACCTATGGCACCGGTACCATGATCGGGCGTTACAGCGCCTTGTTTGATGAGTCCAAAACCGTCGGCGGGTTTGGACAAACTTTATTACGCGCCCCCGGTTATTTTCTGGAACTGCTGGTTTCGTTTGTAAATACCGCCGCCGAAAAACCGATCTATGTATTGCAGATACTGCTGCCATTCGGTCTTGTGTTATGGCGAACAAAGCAAACAAGTCGTTATCTGTTATTGACCCCCCTCTTACTGAACCTCTTGTCCGGTTTTGTGCATCAATACGATATCGGGTTTCAATACAGCTTCGCAGCTCTTGCTTTTTGCTTGTACTTATATCTGCAAAACCTTGCCGAAAGGCCAACTTCCAAGCAACGTAATCTTTTGCTGTTCAGTGTAGTATCTTCCTGCTTTTTATACGCGATGATCGTAATGCCGAAGATCGAAACCTATCTTGGACGATGGATCAACAACAGCGATACGTTCATCGCCATGGAAGCTACTTTGGACGAGATACCGCAAGATGCTTCGGTAACTGCTTCCACGATGTTGGTGGCGCATCTGGCACAGCGCGATGTGATATACGAAGATTTTTATCACAATGAGCCCGATACCGATTACGTTGTGCTGGATATGCGCGGGAACTATGCCACCTTTTCCGAAACCTATCGCGATACCTGTTTACAAAAAGGGTATGAAGTGTGGACCGAAACCGACCAGCTTTTGGTTTTATATCGACCGGTAAAATAGAAATTCACGATTTACTCTTGTTTTCTCGGCAACATTTGGTATAATATGGCTTATGGATAAATCTTTTTGGTAAAGGAATCTTGGTTATGAAACGAAATGAAATCGCCGCTGTTTATGCGGATGCCGCTGCTCTCTCTGAGCAGGAACTCACCGTCTGCGGTTGGGTGCGCACACTGCGTCAATCCAAATCGCTGGCTTTTATTGAACTCAACGACGGTAGCTGCCAACGTAATCTGCAAGTCATCATTGAGGAATCAAAGCTCGATAACTTTGACGAGATCTGCCATCAAAACGTTGGTGCCGCCCTTTGCGTGCGCGGTATGTTGCAGTTAACACCTGAAGCAAAACAACCGTGCGAACTGCATGCCACGGCGATTGAGGTGGAAGGTGCTTCTACTTCAGATTATCCGCTGCAGAAGAAGCGTCATTCCATGGAATTTTTGCGCACGATTGCACATCTTCGCCCCCGCACCAATACCTTCAGCGCAGTATTCCGTGTGCGCTCGGTTGCCGCTTACGCGATCCACCGTTTCTTCCAGGAGCGCGGCTTTGTGTATGCTCACACCCCCATCATCACATCCAGTGACTGTGAAGGCGCCGGTGAGATGTTCCATCTGACCGCCTTGGATATGAATAATATTCCTCTCACCGAAAACGGCGATGTCGATTATACGCAGGATTTCTTCGGCAAGCACACCTCGCTGACGGTATCCGGTCAGCTCGCCGGCGAGTGCATGGCGATGGCATTCGGCAAGATCTACACCTTCGGTCCGACCTTCCGTGCCGAGAAATCGTATACTGCCCGTCATGCCGCTGAGTTCTGGATGATTGAGCCGGAATTCGCATTTGCGGATCTGGAGGACAACATGGATCTCGCACAGGATATGATCACCTACGTGGTTTCGTATCTGCTGGAGCACTGCCCCGACGAGATGAAGTTCTTTAACGATTTCTATGATAAGAACCTTTTGGAACGTTTGAACGCGTTAGTAAATTCGAATTTTGCTCACGTAACCTATACCAAGGCCATTGAGATCTTGGAGCAGCACAAGGACGAGTTTGAGTATCCTGTCTACTGGGGTTGCGATCTGCAAACCGAGCATGAGCGCTATTTGACCGAACAAGTATATCATTCGCCGGTCTTTGTTACCGATTATCCGAAGGAGATTAAAGCATTCTATATGCGTCTTAACGACGATGGTAAGACCGTCGCGGCAATGGATCTCTTGGTACCCGGTGTCGGCGAGATCATCGGCGGCAGTCAGCGCGAAGAGCGCTTGGATCTGCTTGAAGCACGTATGGACGAATTGGGGCTCAATCGTGATGACTACTGGTGGTATTTGGATCTGCGCCGTTACGGCGGTGCCAAGCACTCCGGTTTTGGTCTTGGATTTGAGCGGTTGATCCTCTACGTCACCGGTATGGCTAACATTCGTGATGTACTTCCTTTCCCCCGCACAACCGGCTCTGCCGACTTCTAATTTTGCTTTTTTTGCAGCCCCGCCCGTTATTGGGCGGGGTCTTTTTTTGCTTTTTTGTAAAAGAATAAATGTTTTTTGCAAGTTTTTGAAATTTAACTTGCAAAATGCGGCTCCTTGTATTACAATATTGGAAGTATCTGAGAGGAGTCGTTTTTTGTGTCTGAATTTTCATCCTTGAACAAAGAACAATTAATCAAACGCTTAACCGCTTGCGAAGCGGAATATGCTTCCTATAAGGCGCGTGGGTTACAGTTGGATATGTCCCGTGGTAAGCCGTGCACTGAGCAGTTGGAACTGACAATGGAACTTGCCGATTGCGTCAATGCACGCAACGGTGCAAGAACGGAAAACAACACCGACACCCGCAACTATGGATTTTTGGACGGCATTGAAGAAGCAAGAGCGTTGTTCGGCGAAATTTTGGAGATGCCCCCTTCTAATATTTTGGTGGGTGGTAACTCCAGTTTGAATTTAATGTTCGATTACATTGCACAGGCCTATTCGACCGGTCTGTGCGGTCACACCCCGTGGTGCAAGTTGGATGAGGTGAAGTTCCTCTGCCCCGCTCCCGGTTACGATCGTCACTTTGCCGTTACGGAACATTTCGGTTTCACGCTTATCGCCGTTCCCATGACCGCCGAAGGACCGGATATGAACGTGGTGGAAGAACTTGTCAAAGATCCGGCTGTGAAAGGCATTTGGTGTGTACCGATGTACTCCAATCCCGACGGCATCACCTATTCCGATGAAACGGTGCGTCGCTTTGCCCGCTTGAAACCGGCGGCACCGGATTTCCGTATCATGTGGGATAATGCGTATTGCGTCCATCACTTAACGGACACACCGGATCGTCTGTTGAATCTGTTTGAGGAAGCCAAAGCCGCCGATAACGAAGACATTTTTGTTTGCTTCACGTCGACCTCGAAAATCAGTTTCCCCGGCTCCGGTGTGGCAGCACTCGGGGCAAGTGATGCCAACCTTGCCGACATAAAAAAACGCTTGTCTGTTCAAACGATCGGCTACGATAAGCAAAACATGCTGCGGCATACGCGCTTCTTCCGTAACATCGACGGTATCAAAGAGCATATGAAGTTACACGCAGCAATTCTTCGTCCGAAGTTTGAGATTGTTCTGCGCACACTGCGCGAACAGTTGGGTGGCACCGGCATTGCCGATTGGCACACCCCGAAAGGCGGGTATTTCGTCAGTGTTACGCTGATGGACGGTTGCGCCAAAGAGGTGGTCCGACTGTTAAAAGAAGCCGGTGTCGTGTTTACGGGAGCAGGTGCTACCTATCCGTATCACGAAGATCCGCACGATGCCAACTTGCGTATCGCCCCCACCCTACCGCCTTGTGACGAGCTGCAAACCGCTATGGATCTCTTCTGCATCTGTGCACAGATCGTCGCCATTAAAAAACTCTTAAATCAATAATAAAAACCGCCGTGTTTTTCGCGGCGGTTTTTTTAAGATTCCGTGAATTTCGTTGACTTTTTTTGCGTTTCCCTTTATAATTGTCTTTATATAGGACCATATCGTTATATGGATTGTAAAATGATGGAGGATTGACCGATGAAGCGTACACCAAAACCCGTATTTTTCATCGTGGCTTTGCTCATTGTCGCCTTGGGGTATACGTCCTTTTTTGGGATATATAAAAACTTTGGCGATCGGCAAGACACGGTGATTCGCGGAGCTTCGGATATTCGAACCGGCATTGATATCAACGGCGGTATTGAAGTCACCTTTGCTCCCGAGGATGCATCTATTGATGCAACCGACGCACAGATCGAAGCGATGAAAGAAGTTATCGTGCGTCGTATGATCGCAAACAATATTACCGACTACGAGGCATATACCGATACCGACAACAATCAGGTCGTTATCCGCTTCCCGTGGAAAAACAACGAAACGGAATTTGATGCCAAATCGGCTATCGAAGAACTCGGCAAAACCGCTTTGCTGGAGTTCTATATTGACGAGACAGAATCTACCGGTCTGCCGACCGAAAAACCAAAAAAAGAGGATTTCGTTCTCAACGGTTCGCTCGTAAGCGCGGCAACTCCCGGATTTGATCAAGAAAACACGCCGATCGTTTCCTTGGAATTGGATAAGGCGGGTAAAGAGGCCTTTTCCAAAGCCACCCAAAAACAAGCCGACCTTAACAAGGGACTTACGACAAAGAAATACACCATCTCCATTTGGTTGGACGATGAGTGTATCTCCAATCCCACCGTTAATGAACATATTGCCGACGGCAATGCGCAGATCTCCGGCGGATTTGCCGACTATGCGGAAGCGTTGGATCTGGCAAATCTCATCAACTCCGGTTCTCTGCCCTTTAGCATCACGGCAAAGAACACCAGCACCGTTACCGCTACTTTAGGCGAGCGTGCGTTGGAGATCATGGTGATTGCGGGTGTAATTGCCTTTGTGCTGATTTCCCTCTTTATGATTTTCTTCTACCGTTTACCGGGCTTTGTCGGTGTGATCGCACTGCTCGGTCAGGTGGCCGGCTCCATTGCGGTTGTTTCAGGATATTTCCCGTTCTTTAACAGCTTTACGCTGACACTCCCCGGTATTGCCGGTATTATCCTCTCCATCGGTATGGGTGTTGACGCTAACATCATCACCGCCGAACGTATCAAAGAACAGATCCGCGGCGGACGCACCATCGACGGCGCCATCAACAACGGTTGCAGCGAGTCGTTCTGGGCAATCTTTGACGGTAATATCACGGTTTTGATCATCTCTGTGGTATTGATGGGCGTGTTTGGTCCTGCGGATAGTTTATTTGCAAAACTGCTTAAACCGTTCCTGTTCATGTTCCCCGTTTCCGCCAGCGGCGCTGTCTATTCCTTCGGTTACACGCTGCTTGCCGGTATCATCTTTAACTTTATTATGGGCGTAACTTGCTCGCGGTTGATGCTGAAATCCGTCTCCCGCTTCAAGTTCCTCCGTAAACCCTGGTTGTTAGGAGGTAAGCGTCAAGATGCTTAAGAATTTTGATTTTATCGCGAAACGCAAACTGTTCCTTATCATTTCCATTGCCTTGCTTGCAATCGGTCTTATCTGCAACCTTATAATGGGTGTGGAATTGGATATCGATTTCAAGGGCGGTACGCTTCTCAAGTACAGTTATGAAAACACACTGGACGAAGCTGCTGCCAAAGAGTTTATCCAAACGAAACTTAAAGGCGCTGAGATCGACGTCACCGAAAACGGTGAAAGCGGTCTTAAAATCATTACCGTAACACTGGCAGATGAAGTGGATACCAAAACCCAGACCACTTTCATTGAAACGCTGAAAAAGCAATTCCCCGACAACAATATCAAAGAGATTGAAACCAACTCGTTGCAACCGTCTTACGGTCGCACCTTCTTCGCAAAATGCTGGATGGCGATCGCATTGGCTTCGATCTTCCTGGTCATCTATGTTGGCTTGCGTTTCCGCAAGATCGGCGGTATTTCCGCCGGTATCATGGCGCTGCTTGCCCTGCTGCATGACATTCTCATTGCCTATTTCATTTTCGTTATCTTCCGCATTCCGCTGAATGATAATTTCGTCGCGGTCGTTTTGACGATCCTCGGTTACTCGCTTAACGATACCATCGTTATCTATGACCGTATTCGTGAGAATCGCAAAAAAATGGATAAGAAGACCGGTATCAACGAAATCGTGAACGTCAGCTTGCGGCAATCCTTCGGTCGTACACTGAACACCTCCATCTGCACGTTCGTTGCGATCGGTACGGTTGCGGTGATCGCTATGATCTTCTCGATGGATGCCATCATCAGCTTTGCATTGCCGATGACCTTCGGTGTCGTATCCGGTTTCTATTCCTCCACGTTTTTGTGCACCCCGCTGTGGGCACTGTGGGTGGAACACTCCGCACGTCGTAAAGCAGCTAAAGCCAAGAAATGATAACACACAAGAAAGCCCCCGAAAACTTCGGGGGCTTTTTACAAAGGATTGAAGAAGTATGCTAACTACCATCTTTTTTGACGTGGATGATACACTGTTGGATTTTAAAAAAGCCGAGCTCGTCGCGTTATCTTCCACCTTAAAAGAACTGGGTTTTACGCCGACAGAAGAAATGTTAGAGCGCTATCACGTAATAAACCGCTCACAATGGGAACTGCTTGAACGCGGCGAACTCACGCGTGAGCAGGTGCTTCGCCGTCGCTTTACACTCTTGTTTGAGGAATATGATCTGCCGTGTGACGTTGAAAAAGTAAAGGGCTTGTACGAACACTTGTTGGGTGTCGGACATTATTTCATTCCGGGTGCACCGGAACTACTCGAAACGTTACACAAGCAATATGACCTGTATCTGATGACAAACGGTACGGCATCCATCCAGCGCCGCCGTTTGGACAGTGCGGGTATTCTCCCGTATTTCAAAGACGTGTTTATCTCACATGAGATTGGCTTTAACAAACCGGATCCGCGATATTTTGAGCACTGTTTTTCTTCTATTGACGGTTTTGAAAAAGAAAAGGCCGTCATCATCGGTGACAGCCCCAGTTCCGATATTCGCGGTGGTAATCTGGTAGGACTGCGCACCTGCTGGTTTAATCCCTCGCACAGCGCGTGCCCTCCCCTTGCCAAACCGGATTTTGAAGTGGACAGTTTGTACGCGTTACCAACGCTATTGGTCGGGCTATAAGCGCAAGCTCACTTCGCCGGAGGACAATGCTTTGGTCTTACCGTAACGGTCCACCACAAGCAATGCAAAATCATCGGTTATCCCCTGCGCCGTTACCTCCTCGATAACCGTGCCGTTTATATCCAGCACCTCGACGGTGCGCCCTTTCAAAATGTCGCGTTTTCGGTAGGACTGCAAAAACGCTTTTGCCGATAACGCCGCATAATACCCCCAAAATCGAGTGATAATCGCCGCTGCCAGTTCTTCCCTTGGATGAGCTGCAAGCGGCGTTTTTTCATCGAAAACGGCGCCCGCACGGGATTCTATCTCCGGCGGGAATCCGCCGATTGGAGAAAGCACGTTGATACCGATTCCCAAGACGGCGTATTGCAGGTTATCGGCGATGGCACCTTCCGTTAAGATGCCACATACCTTTTTGCCACGGCAATAGACGTCATTCACCCATTTGATGGACGACGGAATCCCTGCAACCTCTTCAATGGCTTCTGCCACGGCGACCGCCGCGGCGGTAGTAATATATAATGGTGTGACTGCCGATTCGGGGCGAAGAATAATGCTCATATACAGTCCGCTGCCTTTTGGAGAGAAAAACTGCCTGCCCATACGACCTCTTCCCTGCCGTTGCGTATCGGCAAGTATAATTGTACCCTCGGGCGCACCCGCGGCAGCAAACTCACGTGCCAGCGTGTTGGTGGAATCCACTTCCCCATACAGTTGTAAACGAAAAGCATCACCCAACCGTTCTTTTAAAACAGATTCTGACAATAAACCGTTCGGCATATACTCGCTTCTCCTTTCCCGATAAAAAGAGCGTCAGCGAAGCTCTGACGCTCTTTTCTTTTACATTGCGCTAAAATACTCCACGACACCGTCGGTAACCGCTTGCATCAATTTATCACGATACACCGGATCATCCAAGACTTTGAGATCTTTCGGGTTATCCATAAAAGCACATTCCAGCAAAATGGACGGGCAATGGAATATGGAACGGGTCATGTAGAGTGTTCCCCATACCGTACCACTGGAACGCGGTGTTCCGTTTGCCGATGTGCCTACCCCATAAGTGGTTTCAACGGCGTGCATCTTATCATAAACAAACTTTGAGGGAGTGTATGACCACTCGGAATAGTAATGCACCGTGGCACCGGTGGCTGTTCCCTTACCCATTTCAGATCCGGATGCATTCATATGTACGCTGATCACCAAATGATATCCCTTGGTTTGCGCCATAATCACACGATTCTGCAACGGTATGTCGACTTTTCCCAACGGACCGGTACGAGTCATGTCGACCGTTGCACCCAGCGCTTCAAGCTTCGCTTTCAAGGTGTTGGCATACGCTAAATTGAGAGGTGCTTCCCATGATTTATCGGTATCGGATCCATGACCGGGATCTAACAAAATACGAATGCCTTTGAGTTTTTCGGAAGCAGCGTTGCCGGAAACGTTTGCCGGGTTCAAGAACGAAATGGTTAATTGGTTGCCGTTCCAGGAGGTGGAAACACCGTAGAAGGCACCTTTTTTCTTCAGTGTCAGTTTTAAAACCAAACAATTTTTCGACTCGCCAGCCACCCACTCGGCTGAACTAAATAAAGGACTTTTAGAAATATCCGGCACACTCGGCACCTCGGAAAGGTAATAAAAAGTGATTTCAATATGCGTTGTGGTTTGGGAATAGGGCTCCAATCCGTAATGCGGAGTTGCCGTAGTCGACTCGCGATAATATTTTTGTCCCCTCGTGCGCGCATATACGGGAATGGCATAAGCGGCATCAAAGGTCATGTTCGTATGCGTGGAAGTAACGGTCGTTTTTCCGTTTTGCAAGGGTGTATAGGTCAACGTGCCACCGTCGGTCACGGCCGCATCCTTACAATAGACCCTTTTACCGGAAGCAAGCAGATAATAAGAAAAATTGCCGTGATAGACCGTACCGGCCAAGTAATCCTTTGTTGCTTTCGGCAGATATGAATTATAGGGACGTGAATAATCGTCTGTTAAGCCACCACCGGAAAAGGTTTCGGCATAATCGGACGTGATCGTTACAATCTTAACCTCGTTGCTCGGTGCGGGAATTGGTGTTCCGACAGGTACGCTGACGTTTGGATTTGTCGTAGTGGGAACCGGTAAAGCTTTTACCGTCACCTTACCGCCCGTTTGGGTTTCCGACATTCCGTTGTAGGTAGCCTTGACGGTGACTTTGCCAAGGTCAACAGCTTGTCCTATTTTTCCGGCAGGCAAGGTGTAGGTGCCTTTGTATTCCTGAAAATCGGTTGAAGCGTTACCGCTTTCCTCTTCTTTAATAGCGTACGCATCCAGTTTGATTGTCTTCCCGTTGATCGTCGCCGTAACAGTTGACCCTTTGCGGGCGATCGCACTGATAATAAACGGATTGCCACCGTCGACAGTCATATCTTTTTCGGGTGATACACTCTGCAAAACGGTTTGCTTATAAGTGATGCTATACGTCTTTGTCGAGCCCTTATGCATAAATTTAAAGGTGTTTACACCGATTTTTAACGTGTAGTTCAAAGAGAAAAGACCGTTTTCCGTCAGCTCGACCTCTTCGCCGTTAACCGTCAGCGGAAAATTCGTGTCACCGCTACCGTGTATGGTGATGCTGGACTCATTCGTGGTATAATTGGTTTTCGTTGGAAAGGCTATTTTTAATTGCTTATAGAGGTACTCCTCGTCGAGGGTACCTTCATAAGCGCGCTTTAGGGCATCGGCCGCACCGGTGGTATTGGTATGAAGGGCATTCAATGAGTCATAGCAACTCCCCTGCCAAGAGGCAGTGGATTTGCAGTACAGATACTGCTGTGCCAGCTGATCAATGGCTTTCCAACCGGTATGATACGTACCGAGTCTTGATGCCGAATGCGATATGTACAACGGGAGTTGCAGCTTTTCGGCAACACCGTCCCACCATTCAAGTACCTTTTGGAAAGAGGCAGTCGGATGGCTGGTCGAGCCGTTGATTCGCACCATGACACAATTAAAGAGGCCTTTTTCCAACCAAGAAAGCGTATCGGCACAGCCGTCGGTAAATTCCTCGTAATATTCCGCGGTTTTCGAACCGCGCTCATCCACCGAGCTGTGTGCCCAGATACCGTTTGAAAGTAAGCCCGTGTAATAATTGGGATTCGCTTCGTAAACGATCTGTGTAACTTGTTTTATTAGTGTATCCAAAGCGGCCTTGGCCGTTTCGCGTTCCTCATCCTTGACCTGCTCACCCGCGAAAGAAAAGCCGGACACAAAATAGCCATCCACTGCGTAGCGAGCCGTCACTTCGCGAACGAGATCCAATGTGTGTTTTCGTCCCTCCTCGGTGCGGGGATCCCACTCTTCGCCGTCTTGCACACGCAGATCCAATACGCCGTACACGTACAGTTTCTTTTCTCGCGCTAACGATAAAATATATGAAATAGGATCAAATGCTTGTCCGTCTTCCTCGGTGAACTCCACACTGTCGGCAACCTTGGAGGGGTATATGCAAAGGTCTTTATCGTCCGTTTTCAAGGGCAAAAGCAACGTATTGAATTCCCATTCCTCTATCGCGGAAAAGGCCGCATCGATCTGCTGTTTTACGGCTTTAACCGTGTTTTTGGAGGAAGTATAGTAATCCACTCCCGGTGTGAGATAAACACCTTTCATCTGTTCCGGTTTTTGATATACCGGTACAATCTTCTCCGGCTCGGTCGTTGTGGTGGGAGTTGTTGTGGTGGTAGAAGGTGTGGTGACTGCGTTACTACCAAACAAGGATGCCATCGCATCGAGCACACCACCATAGGCAAAAAGCGCGCAGAGTAATGCTACAACCATAACAGCGGCGGTAGCGGCAATGGCGATCTTCCACCCCTTGGAAAGGCCAATTCCCCTCATGTGTTTTGCCATATGGTTTCACTCCCTTTTATAAAACGGTCCGTAAATTCTCGATTTCCTTCAAAGCAACAGAAACATCATTGGTTGACGACAGGCCCGAGACTTGATCGGGCTTTAAATAACTGTAGCTGTAAAACGCCATGCCTGATATGTTCTTAGAACGCAGATACAACACAGATCGTTTGAGAATATCGGTATTTGTTGCCCATTCGGTCTTACCGTTGCCCGCCCACGTATCGCTTAACAATCCTGCTTTGTAGGTGGCGATACCGACGTACAGTTTCACGGAAGAGTGACGCGGGTATGACAGCCACGCATCGGTCATTTTATCAAACGGGCTGCCGGAATGTTCAAAGCCGGTATAGATCTGCGGGCAGATATAATCGATATAGCCGCTTTCTGCCATCCATTTTTTCGGATTGGCATACAGTTCGTCATACGTATTTTGGGCGTTCACGGCGGGCGATACGCCAAATATGCGGTTTTTGGCTTTGGTAATGGTATGGGTGCCGGCAATCAGCGTATCCACAGCGGCTCGGCGCCAATCGGCGATGGACAGCGTACCGCCGTTCTTTTGATATGCCTCGTAATCGGCACTCTCATAACCGTATACCGTGGTAGCATCCAAAACCTTGGGCGGATAAAAATAATCGTCGTACTGAATACCGTCAATGGCGTAGTTGTTCACCAGCTCACGGACACCGTTCAAGATAAGCTGTTGTGCCGCTGTTGAGCTTGGTACGTAGTAATATCGTTTACTTGAATCCGTGATCGTAGGGATCCCGTCAATCAAATATGCCGTATTCATCCCCGCTCGATACGGATTGACCCACGCGTGCAGCGCGATCCCGCGCTTGTGGGCGGCTTCTACCGCGTAACCGAGCGGATCGAAACCGGCGGAAATCAGTTTGCTGACAGAAGCCGCCGGCTTAAAATAAGCGGAAGGATAATAAGAGTCACTATTGGCGCGTACGTGAAAGAACAAGGTGTTCAGTTTAAATTCTTCCATCGTATCCAAAATGCCGTCAATCGCCGCTTTTGCCTTCTCGGCGGTGGAGCAGCCGCGAAATACGGTGTTTAATTCAATATACGATACCCATGCGGCACGCATTTCACCGGAGGGTTTTACCAAAGTAGGTTGTGTGGTGGTTGCCGTGCCGGTCGTGGTAGTGGTAGTGGTAGT
>JAFSCE010000032.1 GCA_017436915.1 Clostridia bacterium | reverse complement strand
CGTCAACACCATTCTTCAGAGCTGTTCGTTAGCTCTCTCAGACGCACTAGCGTCTCTCGTTACGTCAATCTCTCAATTGACCGGATTCAATGAATCTTAATTAACGGGTAGTGTGTTTCTTTCTTTGTTTGCATTGTTTAATTTTCAAGGTCCTTTTTGCCACCGCTTTTTTGCGACAGCTTTGCTATAATACCACTACCTTTTCCCTTTGTCAACAGTTTTTTAAAGCTTTTTTTACTTTTTTTCAAAATTGTCAAGCTTTTACTAAAATGCTTCCGGATAAGGGTGGTAAACATAGGTAATCTTGATAAATCGCAGCGTCGCCGACAACGGTTTGCCAATTGTCATCCAGCGAAATGCGCACGTCTGCCTCCGAGCGGTTGACAGCACAACGCACCGTGCCGCTTTCGCTGACCCGATCGAACACAACCACATCTTCTGTGGCATACACCGGCACAAACGTGCCTTCGCGAAACGCTTCGTGTGCGGCGCGCGCCTGCCCAAGCTGACAGAACCAGTCGATCAGCGCCTCGTTTTCACATCCCCACGGGTACGTGCCACGGTTAAACGGATCGCGATATCCCTCCAAGCCGGTTTCATCACCGTAATATAAGCACGGCACCCCCGGCAAGCAATATTGCAGCACCGCTGCCGCTTTCAGACGGCGAACGCCCTCTGCGCGCTGTTCGTCCGATAAGTGCGTTTCGGATTGCCAGCGCCTGCCGCGCCCGTTTGCCGGCTCGCCGGCAAGGAGTGTTATCGCCCGCTCGGTATCGTGCGTTCCGAGCGAGTTCATGAGCAACCGCGTGACCTGCGGCGGATAGTTTTCCACAACACTGCCGACTCGGTTGAAAAAGTGCGTACCGTTTCCGTTTTTTATAAACTCCAGCACCGCCGTGCGGAACGGATAATTCATAACGCTATCCAGTTGCTTGCCGAGCAAGTACCGACGGCGATGCCCGTAACTTTGCTTGTTACTGGCATCCTCCCACACCTCACCGAGCACGAGCGCTTCGGGGTCGGTTTCTTTCACAGCCGAGCGCAGCGCTTCCAAAAAGCCGTCCGGCAATTCGTCCGCCACGTCCAGCCGCCAACCCGACGCACCGACGCGCAACCACTTACGGACGATTCCGCCCTCTCCTGTTATATAGGTAATAAAAGAGGGGTTAAGCTCATCAACCTCCGGCAAGGTGTTGAATCCCCACCAGCCGGTATACTCCTGCGGCCACTGCGCGAAACGATACCATGGCGCATACGGCGATTCCTGCGTTTGATACGCCCCCGCTCCCGGATAGCGTCCGTTTTTATTGAAATACACACTGTCCGCGCCCGTGTGACTAAAGACACCGTCTAAAATCACACGGATCCCCCGTTCGCGTGCCTCCTCCGTCAACTGCCGCAGATCCTCCTCCGTACCGAGCAACGGATCAATACGGCTGTAATCCGCCGTATCATATCGATGATTGGAATGGGATTCAAAAATCGGATTCAAATACAGGCAGGTGACACCCAAGCGTTTGAGATAATCCAGCTTACTTCGGATTCCCGCCAAGTCGCCACCGAAAAAATCGTTGTTGCGCACTGCCCCGGTTTCATCCGGTCGCCAATGCGGCTGTTCGTCCCATCGTTCGTGAAGTATGCGGTCGGCGGGCACGTTTTCTTTTGCTTTGCCTGAACGGGAAAACCGATCCGGAAAGATTTGATAAAACACCCCGCCCGCCAACCAGTCGGGGGTTTTCAGCTCCGAACCGTAGCAAGTAAGCTGCCACGAATCACGCGGGGAATCCACGCACGCAGCGGTACCATCCGGAAGACAAGACAAATAGCGCCTGCCGTCATCGCTGTCGATCGCAAAAAAGTACCAATAAACATCCGGCGAGTCGGGAGTAAAGTGACAATCCCACCATTCGCGGTCGTCGCCTTCCATGCCCGCCCAGAACATTCCGTCCCACTGGGCAAAGCAGCCGTCTTTTTGATGAACAAACCACGCACCGCGACAACCCCAATCTCGCGGCAAACAAATACGAAACAACACTTCCGTTCCTTGCTCGACAGCTCCGAACGGATTGCGATAGCGCGTATCGCGCGACGAAAACAACGGCATTCCCGATTTTCCTTTCTATAATGGTACTCGAATAAGTATGCCACATTTTCAAAATAAAAACAAGCCATCTTTCGAAATCTGTAAATTTGGGTTGAGTATTTGCAATTTATCCCTTATAATATTAGGAGTAAATTCATATTAGGAGTGTATCGATATGAATATCTTATGCGTCTGCACCGGCAACGTCTGCCGCAGTCCGATGTTAGAGGCGCTTTTGCGCCGCGAATTCGAACAACAAGGCCTTACCGATTTCACGGTTTCCAGCGCCGGCACCATGACCGACGACGGCATGATCCCCACCGAACAAGCCGTCACTGCCATGAACGAGATCGGGCTTGATATTTCGGGTCACACCTCTCGGCAAGTCACTCGTGAGATTGTGGAAAACACCGACGTGTTTGTCGCACTCACTCCCGAGCACGGTGTGGCGCTTGCGTTTTACCACGGCGCCGATCCTAAAAAAATCGTAGTCCCCGGCGGCGGCATCACCGACCCGTTCGGCAGCCCGCTCCCGGTCTACCGTCAGTGCCGCGATCTGTTGTTGGAAACCATGCCGCAACTTATCGAGGACATCAAAGCGTTATGCAGTTGATCGTTACAACGTTCGCCGCCGCCCACCTGCCCGCGGTCGCCGAATTGGAACAGCTCTGTTTTTCCGATCCATGGAGCGCGGATGCCTTAGCGGAGGAACTGAACAATCCCTGTGCGCACTTTTTAACCGCACTGGACGGCGATACGGTCGTCGGTTATCTTGGCTGTCATCACGTTGCTGATGAGGGTTTCATCGCCAACGTAGCGGTCCATCCGTCCCATCGCCGTCAAGGGGTTGCCCGTGCGCTGGTCGCAGCCGCCATTGAGCAGGGGTGCGGTCTTTCCCGCTTAACCCTGGAAGTGCGCGCCTCCAACGCCGCCGCCATTGCGCTGTACGAATCGCTCGGCTTTGTCAAAGACGGTGTCCGCCCCCGCTTTTACGCGCATCCCGCCGAGGACGCCTGCATTTACAGTTATTACTACTCCGATCAGAGGTGACAGTCTCGTTGAACATTTTAGCATTGGAATCCTCCTGTGACGAAACCGCCGCCGCCGTCGTGCGCGACGGTCGCGAGGTGTTATCCAACTGCGTAGCTTCGCAGATCAAAGAACACATGTTATACGGTGGGGTCGTTCCGGAAATTGCCAGCCGCCGCCACACGGAAGCGGTCAGTTTGATCACCCGCCAAGCGCTTGATGAAGCAGGTGTCACGCTGAAAGAAATTGATGCGATCGCCGTCACGCACGCACCCGGCCTGATCGGTGCTTTGTTGGTCGGTGTCAACTTTGCCAAGGGTTTGGCAACCGCCGCCAATTTACCGCTGATTCCGGTACATCATCTGCGTTCGCATATCGCCGCCAACTACCTGGCGCATTCGGACCTCAAGCCGCCGTTTTTGTGCTTGATCGTATCCGGCGGGCACAGCCACATCGTGCGCGTCGAGGATTATACGAAATTCACCGTCATCGGTCGCACCCGTGATGATGCGGCGGGCGAATGTTTTGATAAAGCCGCACGCGCCATGGGCATGCCCTACCCCGGCGGTGTCCATTTAGACAAAGCAGCGGGGCTCGGCGACCCAGGGGCATTCACCCTACCCCGCCCCCACGTGGACGGCTCACCGTACGATTTCAGTTTTTCAGGGCTCAAAACCGCCGTCATCAACCTGCTCCACAAAGCCGAACAACGGGGTGAAACGGTTAATACAAACGACCTCTCCGCCTCGTTCCAATACACGGTATGTGACATCCTTTGCACCCGTTTTCTTGCCGCCGCGCGCATGACGGGAGATAAAACCCTCGTTCTTGCAGGCGGTGTGTCCGCTAACTCCGGTTTGCGGGATCGGATGGACGCTGCGTGCCGTGAAAACGGCTTGCAATTATTCGTCCCGCCGCTCTCGTTGTGCGGTGACAACGCCGCCATGGTCGGCTCGCAGGGATATTACGAATTTTTGGCAGGCAACACCGCGGGTCCCGACCTCAACGCCTGCGCGACGTTATCCATCGAATAATGTCGTCCCAAATGGTTTTTACCATTTGGGACATTTTTTATATATTTTTCGATTTATTCACAATTCCGCCTTGAAATCATTACGTTTTTCGGCTATACTGTTATCAGTGGAAATTTTGGATTTTTCCATTTGGAAGGAGTGTAAACACTGTCATGACGAATGCATTGACAACCAACCCCTCCATCCTGAAATGGATCGAGGAAAAAATCGAGTTAACACAGCCCGATCGCGTAATGTGGATCGACGGCTCTCACGAGCAACTGGAAGAGCTGCGTGCCGAGGGCTGCAGCACCGGCGAGCTGTATAAACTCAACGAAGAAAAACTGCCCGGCTGCTATCTGCACCTGTCCGCCGTCAACGACGTGGCGCGCGTGGAAGGCCGCACCTTTATCTGCTCTGAAAAAGAGGAAGATGCCGGTCCCACCAACCACTGGATGGCGCCTGCCGAGGCATATGACATGCTGTACAACATCGCCCGCGGCGCTTATAAAGGCCGCACGATGTATATTATTCCGTATTCGATGGGCCCCGTCGGTTCCCCGTTCGCCAAATACGGCATCGAGTTGACCGATTCCATCTACGTCGTCATCAGCATGGCGATCATGACCCGCATGGGCAAGGAAGTGTACGCCGCTTTGGGCGACAGCGACGACTGGGTACGCGGCCTGCACTGCAAATGTGATATCGACGAGGAGAAGCGGTATATCTGCCACTTCCCGCAGGATAACACCATCATCTCCGTTAACTCCGGCTACGGCGGAAACGTGCTGCTCGGCAAAAAATGCTTTGCTCTGCGTATCGCTTCCAACCTCGGCCGCAACGAGGGCTGGATGGCTGAGCATATGCTCATCCTCGGCGTTGAGAAACCGAACGGTGAGATCACTTATATCGCGGCGGCGTTCCCGTCTGCTTGCGGTAAGACCAACCTTGCCATGCTCATCCCGCCGGAGCTGTACCGCGAAAAGGGCTACAAAGTCTGGTGTGTCGGTGACGACATTGCCTGGATGCGCGTCGGTGAGGACGGCCGTCTGTGGGCGTGCAACCCCGAAAACGGCTTCTTCGGCGTGGCTCCCGGTACCAGCATGAAATCCAACCCCAACGCGCTGATCTCCACCAAGAAAAACGCGATCTTCACCAACGTGGTGCATAATCTTGACGATAACACCGTGTGGTGGGAGAGCATGGATAAAAACCCGCCCAAAAACGCGAAAAACTGGAAGGGCGAAGTGTGGGATTGCACCGACGGTTCGAAGGGTGCACATCCGAACTCCCGCTTCACCGCTCCCGCGCAGAACTGCCCCTGCTTGTCCTCTGAGTTTGACTCTCCCGCAGGTGTGCCGATCTCCGCGATCGTGTTCGGCGGCCGCCGCGCGAAGACTGCTCCGCTGGTCTATCAGTCCCGCAACTGGGATCATGGCGTCTTCGTAGGTTCGATCGTTGCCTCCGAGACCACCGCTGCCGCCACCGGCGCTGTTGGTGTTGTTCGCCGCGACCCCATGGCAATGCTGCCGTTCTGCGGCTATCACATGGGTGATTATTGGAAGCACTGGATCGAGATGGGCAAAAAGCTCGGCGACAAAGCGCCCAAGATCTTCAACGTTAACTGGTTCCGCACCGATGACGACGGAAACTTCCTGTGGCCCGGCTTTGGTGACAACCTGCGCGTTCTCGAATGGATCATCAAACGCTGCGAGAACGCTGTCGATGCTAAAGAGACCGCGATCGGCTACGTCCCGAACGCCGGCGACATCAACATCGAGGGCCTCGAAGACTTTGACCGTGCAACGCTCGAGTCCATTCTGGAAGTCGACAAAGCGCTGTGGGCAGAGGAAGCCGACGGCATCGAAGAGTTCTACGGCAAGTTTGGCGACAAACTCCCCGCCGAACTCAAGGCCGAGCTGAACACTTTAAAGGCCAACCTGAAATAACCAAAACGCCCGCATCGATCGATGCGGGCGTTCGCTTTAACGATAAACCCCGTGGCTTTCGCCACGGGGTTTTGTCTATCAAGTATTCTCTTCGATGTAGGCGACGACCTCGGCAACCGTGCGCATTTTTTCGATCTCCTCGTCAGGGATCTCCACGTCAAATTCGTCTTCTAACGACATAAGCATATCCACAACATCCAAGGAATCTGCACCCAGATCCTCCATGATGTTCGTTTCCGGTGTAATGGTATCCTTCTCAACGTCAAACTGCTGGCTGAGAATTGTTCTGAGCTTTTCAAAGACCATACGTTGTTCCTCCTAAGAATCTTACTAGTGTTTAAAGTCTCTATGAAAATAGTATTCATATTCAAGGGATTTGTCAATGGCTTTTTTTGTTTTTTCACAAATTTTTATTGGATCGCCCGGAACCCCTTGCCCAAGACCTCCTCCGCGGAAGCGATCACCATAAACGCCGCAGGGTCGATTTTAGCGACCAACTGTCTGAGCGGATACAACTGCGTCCGCCTAACCGCGCACAAGAGCACCTCGCTCTCCTCACCCGTGTACCCGCCGCGACTGCGCAGCTTGGTAATTCCACGGTGAATCGTCTGCAAAACGGCAGCAGTGATTTCCTCCTGCCGTTTGCTGAATATCAGCACCAGCTTGCCACCTGCCCCGCCGTACACCAACGCATCGATCAGCGTGGAGGCAACGAAGGTCAGTACAACCGCGTACATCGCGCTTTCAATATTCTCAAAAACAAACGCAGAGGCCAGGATCACCACGGCATCCACCATCAACATCAGCCGACCCACCGGTACGTATGGGAGCCGCCGTTCCAACAACCGTGCTACGATCTCCGTTCCACCGGTTGACCCACCACGCAGAAAAATGAGCCCCAGCCCGACGCCCAAAAACACACCGCCCATTACGGACACCAAAAACATATCGCCCTGATATATCGGCAAAAACGGCGTAAGCGTATCAATCACCACGGTGGAGAGCACCGTACACAGCATGGTGCGAACAGTAAACGTGCGGCTGATGCACAGCCATGCCGCCACCAGCAACGGGACATTCAAAATCAGAATGGTAAGCCCGATGGGTGCCGACGGCACCGCATAATGGATCATCGTGGCAACGCCCACCAATCCGCCCGGCGCAATGTCGTTCGGCGCACTGAAACAGTTGACGGAAACGGCATATAACAAACTACCTACCACATAATATACAACGTCTATTACAATTCGTTTAACATCCTGACTGAGGTCAGGTCGTTTCAAACGGTGTCTCCTCCTCAATGATCAATGCGAACAGTTCGCGAACACGGTCCACACGACCGGACAAATACAAATACCCGAACAACGCTTCCAGTCCTGTTGCTTTGTGATACGCCCCACCGGAGCGAGAAGTATGCGCGTTTCTGCCGCGTCGATAAACCGCCGCTTCCTCTTCGGAAAGTGTCGGCAACAGCCGGTCCAGCGCCGCCGCCTGCGCTTCGGCACGCACTTGCTGTACCGCTAATTGATGCAGTTCCTTGTTTGGGCGGTTAGCAAGAGACACCAACCGTTCCCGCACCATCAGATCATACACACCGTCACCCACGAACGCTAAGTTCAGCGGACTTACCCCGTGTAGATCCACGTCCATCGGGCAAAGCCGATCCATAACAGTCTCCCCCATTACACCACAAAGTCAAATTCAAGATCGTAGATGCTGACCGTATCGCCTTCCTGCACACCGGCTTCTTCCAGTTGCTTGATCACACCGCTGGATTGCAGTACCCGCTCGAAATATTGCAGACTGTCCGGTTCTTGCAGATCGATGGTCTGTAACAGTTTCAGCAACCATTCCGCTTCCACGAAGAACACGCCACCGTGGTTTTCGATCTTCACCGAGCGATCGCGCAATGTATCGATATCCGTAAGCGGAACCGGCTCCGCCTCAAAGGTACGGATCGGCGGCAACTCGGCAAGCTTTGCCGCACATCGGTCAATCAACTCCTTGGTACCGTGGGCGATCGCCGCCATCATGGGGAAATACTCAAACCCGCGCTCGCGCATGGCGTCCTCAAACGCTTGTAACTGCTCGTCGGTGGCAAGATCGCATTTGTTTCCCGCCACCAACATCGGACATTTCGCAAGTTCGGGGTTAAACTGCTCCAACTCGCGGTTAATGGTGTCAAAATCACTCAGCGGATCGCGCCCCTCGCTGCCTGCCACGTCTACCACGTGCACAAGCAGACGGCAACGCTCCACGTGCCGCAAAAACTCGTGGCCAAGTCCAACGCCCTCGCTCGCACCCTCGATAACGCCGGGAATATCCGCCATGACAAAGGAGGCACCCTTGGCAACACGCACCACACCAAGTACCGGTGTGATGGTAGTGAAGTGGTAATTCGCAATTTCGGGCTTTGCTTCACTGACAACCGAGATCAAGGTGGATTTTCCCACGTTCGGGAATCCAACCAACCCAACATCAGCCAGCAGTTTCAATTCTAACCGCACCTCAAACTCCTCGCCCGGAACACCGGGTTTGGCAAAACGAGGTACCTGGCGCGTCGGTGTGGCAAAATGGGAATTACCCCAGCCGCCTCTGCCGCCTTTCGCCGCCACAAACGGCTCATCACCCGACATATCTGCCATCAGTCGGCCGCTTTCGTTATCGTAGATGAGCGTACCGCGCGGTACCGGGATGATAAGATCCTCTCCGGTTTTACCAAAGCAGCGCTTCGCACCGCCGTTTTCGCCCGCAGGCGCCGCAAATTTCCGCTTATAGCGAAAATCCGATAGTGTATTACTGCCGTCCTGCGGCACAAACACGATGTTGCCGCCTCTGCCGCCGTCACCGCCGTCAGGGCCGCCTGCTGCCACGTATTTTTCGCGATGGAAGGATACCGCACCGTTGCCGCCGTTGCCGGCTTTAATGCGGATAACCGCCTTGTCAATAAACATACTTTTTCGTTCCTTTAATACTTCGTTGCTTTTAGTCTACCACAAAACTGCCCGAATATGGTAGTCTTTTTTATAAAAAAAGCCCTGGCGGTTTCGCCAGGGCTTTTTCGAACTGCTTATTGCTCGACTTCGTAAACGCTCACGCGTTTGCGATCTTTACCCATACGCTCGAAACGAACGGTACCGTCCGCTTTGGCATACAAGGTATCGTCCGAACCAATACCAACGTTCTGGCCGGGATGGATGTGCGTACCGCGCTGACGAACTAAGATATTGCCGGCGAGTACGAACTGACCGTCCGCACGTTTTGCGCCCAAGCGCTTGGATTCGGAATCACGGCCGTTCTTCGTGGAACCCATACCTTTTTTATGGGCGAACAGCTGGATGTTGATCTTCAACATATCGTTACACCTCCGTAAGTTGTATCGTAATAAATGTGGGATACTGGGCAGAAAGCCCCTGCAAATGAATGTGAAGGCCCTTAAGCACTTCTTGCGCTTTTTGTATATCCGCCTCGCACACCGTGCAAGTCAGCAAGCCATCCGCTTCGTGAATTTCGGCTTTGCAACCGCTTACCTCGGTAAGAGTGTTAGCCGCCATATACACCGCTGACGACACTGCAGCGCACACGATATCCTGACCGGATACCGCCGAACCGGAATGTCCTTGCACGTCAAACCCGCACAAGTTCCCGTTCCGTTTCAGCACTTTAGCGCAAATCATGCTTCCTCTGCGGGTGCCTCCGCTTTGGGAGCGCGGGGCGCTCTGGCATGGATGCCTTCGATCTGCACCTTGGTGTAGGGCTGACGATGACCCATGGCACGCTTGCTGCCCTTCTTAGGACGATAGGTGAACACAGTGATCTTCTTGGACTTGCCGTTCTTCAGGACTTTCGCATCCACGTAAGCGCCCTTCAGATACGGGGAACCGATTTTCAGTTCCTTGTCGTTGTGCAAAGCCACAACCTGATCCAGTTTTACCTGGGTGTCTTCGGCTGCATCCAGCTTTTCAATGAACAAAACGTCGCCGTTTTGCACTTTGTACTGTTTGCCGCCGGTTTCAATAATGGCGTACATACTTTGTACCTGCCTTTTCTTTAGACTCGCTGCGCTCGGGCGACAGTGCTTATGGTGTTTTGTCGCACGACAAAACACCGCCCGGAACAAGCGGCAACGCTTAGTATAGCATACGATAAGCCGCCTGTCAACACTTTTTTCAAAGGACAGTCATTTCATTTCATAGCGCTAAAAACCCATTACAACACCAATTGATACAGCGGGCATAAAGCAATCGGCAAAAACACCGCGGGCAACAGGTTCGCGACCTTGATCTTGGTAATATTTAAAAGATTCAGCGCCAACGCAACGATTAATAACGACCCCACGCAAGTCATTTCCGCAATAACCGCTTCGCTCAAGTATGGCGCAATAAACTGCGCCAGCAACGCGATCGCGCCTTGGTAGATAAACAACGGAATGACGGACAAAATCACACCGCCGCCGAGCGTCGTCGCAAACACAATGGAGGAAATACCGTCAAGAATCGCTTTTACGTATAACGTGCCGTGCTCACCACTAATCCCGCTTTGCAACGAGCCGACGATCGCCATCGCGCCCACGCAGAACAACAAACTGGCACTGACAAACGACTGTGCAATCGTGGATTCCCCGTTTTTTCCTTTGCTGAAACGGTTTTGTACCGTCTCCCCTAAACGGTTCAGTTTGCCGTCCAGATCCAACAACTCACCGACCACGGCGCCGATCACCATTGACAGCACCGCGATCAGCATGTTCTCACCGGCAAGGCATCCGTCAATACCGATATATAAGACACATAACCCCACGGCAACGCTAAGCGCGCCCGAAATACGTGCCGGCAATCCTTTTTTCAATAATAAACCCACCAACGAACCGACGGCGATCGCCGCGACGTTGACGAGTGTTCCCCATAACGCAGACATTTTTCGATTCCTTTCTGTATATTTTGATTATTTTTATACAGTCTGTAAATATCCTTGCCTTTTTACAGGCGTCGTGTTACAATACTTAATACTAAGTTAAAGGAGGTGTGTGCGATGGCGCGAGGCCGTATTCGCTTTTTAGATGAATTGCGCGGGTTATGTATTACGCTCATGGTGTTTTATCATGCGTTTTATGTCATCGGTTATTTGTTTGACGTAGCGTTTGCACGCACACTCTTTGATTTCTTTACACCAATACAACCGTTCTTTGCAGGTTTGTTTGTTTTGATTTGCGGCATTTCCTGCCAACTGTCACACAGCAACCTAAAACGCGGCTTATTTCTCGCCGGCGCGGCGGCGTTGTTGTCCCTTGTTATGTGGTGCGCCGTCTTTTGGGGCATGTTGGACCGCAGCTCGTACGTGTGGTTTGGTGTTCTGCACTGTTTGGCAACGTGTATTCTGTTATACACGCTCTTCCGCCCCACTCTGCAACTGATTCCGCCATGGCTCGGTATCGTCATAAACGCCGTGCTTTTCTTGCTGTGCTGGCACGTGCCGTTTGACAGCGGCGGGTATTTCGGCATTGACGGTGTGTTTGAATGGTACGTGCCTATAACGGCACCCAATACGCCATGGTTATATCCCTTGGGATTATGTCCGGTATACAACGCTTCGGACTACTTCCCGCTGATCCCGTGGTTTTTCTGCTTTTTAATGGGCAGTTATATCGGCGTGTGGGCAAAAAAGGGAAAGTTCCCCAAAACGCTGTATCGCTCGCGCGTGCCGTTCCTTGCCACCGTCGGCAGGCACACATTATGGGTGTATCTCTTGCACCAGCCCATCATTTACGGTCTGTGTTTTGCCATTGATTCACTCATTACCGCGTTATTCTAAACGGACAACCTCCCTAGAGGTTGTCCGTTTTCTTTATAGTATTTTCACTTTGTTCAGCGTCGCCGCTAAAAGCGTGCCGCACACCGTGCAAGCAGCAAGTTGTCCCGCCGCCACGCCGATCACGTGCACGTACCACGGCACTCCGCCGTAAACAAGCGCCAACTCCGCGCCAATGGCGATCGCATTAACGATCACCGGCGGCAGCGTAGCAAGAATCGGCAGGTTTTTAAAGCGAATCTCCCTTAATCGGTATGTCAGAAACGCCGCCACGGCGGTTGCCGCCGTTCCGATTAAGAGATCCCACCCGCCGGCGGGGTTAGCTCCGGTAGATAAACCCACCAAATTCGACACAAAACACCCCACCGCGAGCCCCGGTATCGCTTCCGGCATATACACAGGCAGGATGGTCAGCATTTCGGCTACACGAAACTGCACCGTGCCGTAACCGATCGGTTGGATAACCAGTGTCAGTACGACGTACACCGCCGCGATCAGACCTGCACGGGTCAGCTGCTGTATTCTGTTTTCCATGATCTTCGCTCCCGTAGTTTTGATTTCTGCATCTGAAATGCAGGGTCAGGATGGTTTCGAACTGACCGATAGGAATATTACTTGCGAATGACGTCAATACCCATGTATTTACGCAGCACTTCCGGAACAGTGACAGAGCCGTCCTCATTCTGGTACTGCTCAACAATGGCGGGAATCACGCGGCTGGTCGCGAGCCCCGACGCGTTCAGCGTGTGTGCAAGCTTCAACTTGCCGTCATCGTCACGATATTTCACGTTTCCGCGGCGCGCCTGGTAATCGCGCGCGTTGGAGGCGGAACTGACTTCCTTATAGATCTCCATGCTGGGGATCCACACTTCAATATCCGAGGTGCGCGCCATACCGAACGAGCAATCACCGGCGGCAAGCTTGCTTAACTGATAATGTAAGCCCAACCCCTGCACCAGACGCTCGGCCTTGCCGACAAGCTCTTCAAACGCCGCGTCGGAGCCCTCTGCGGTGGTATATTGCACCATTTCCACCTTGTTGAACTGGTGTCCGCGGATCATGCCGCGCTCCTCAGAGCGATAACTGCCCGCCTCACGGCGATAGCACGGCGTATACGCAATATATTTGCGCGGAAGCTCGGCCTTGCTCAAAATCTCGTCGCGATGCAGATTAACAAGCGCCGTTTCTGCGGTCGGCAGCATGAATTTTTTGTCGGAACTGGTCGGGTTTTGAATCCAATACACCTCTTCGGTGAATTTCGGGAACTGACCCGCCACGTAACCGCAGTCGTAGCCGAGCATATGCGGCGGCAGAATGAACTCATAACCGTCCTTGATGTGCTCGTCAATGAAGTAATTTAAGAGCGCCCATTCCAACCGCGCGCCCCAGCCGCGGTATACCCACGAGCCGTTACCCGCCAGCTTGGCGCCACGCTCATAGTCAATAAGCCCCAGATCTTCGCACAATTCCACGTGATTCTTGATTGGGAACGGAAACTGCGGTTTTTCTTTGTAGGTGTGTACGACGGCGTTGTTTTCCTTGCCGCCGGCGGCCAAATCCTCGTCCGGTAGGTTCGGGATCGCATAGATCAGCTCTTTTTGCTTAGCTTCCAGCTCACCGATCTTCGCGTCTGCTTCTTTGACCTGTGCGGACAGCTCTTTCATTTCCGCCATGATCGTGGAAACGTCGCCGCCCTCTTTCTTGATCTGCGGAATCTTCTTGGAAGCCGCGTTCTGCTGTGCTTTCAGTGCGTCGGTCTTGCCGGACAACTCGCGGCGCTCGGCATCGATCTGCAAGATCTCATCAATAACGGTATCCAGATCCATTTCACGTTTGCGTACAGCCGCCTTCACGTAATCCGGATTACTACGAACTAATTTAATATCGATCATTATGATTACCTCTTTCTTATTCCTGCGGTACCAAGCGATTTGCAATCTCCGTCAAATCGTCTTTCCCGTAAAACTCCAATTGTAAGGTGCCGCCCTCGCCTTTTGCCAGCACGCGGACCCGTCTGCCCAGTTTTTCCGACAACAAAAGCTCTGCTTCGCTGTAAAAACTGTCGCGAAGCGGTGTTTTTCGTTCAGCCGCCGGCTTCGTGCGCGCCGCTTTTGCCATCTTTTCCAGTGCCCGCACCGACAAGTCCTGCTCCACGGCTACTTTTGCCGCCGCCAACTGTTCCTCTTTGCTCTCAAAACTGAGCAACGTGCGCGCATGACCGGCAGATAAGGTGCCGTTATGCACCATTGCGGCCAATTCATCCGGCAGATTTAACAGTCGCAAAGCGTTTGCGACTGCCGGACGCGATTTATTGACCGCCTGCGCCGCTTCTTCCTGCGTCATACCGTAGGAATCCATCAGCGTGCGATAACCGATCGCCTCTTCCATCGGGTTTAAATCTTCACGCTGCAGATTTTCAATCAGCGCAAGCTCTGCCGCCGCTTGATCGGTCATTTCCCGAATCACCACCGGCACTTCCGTAAGCCCCGCCATGCGCGAAGCGCGCCAACGACGCTCACCTGCCACCAATGAATACCGCCCGTTCGGAAGCGGCCGGACTAACAGCGGTTGCAACACGCCGTGTTGCGAAATGGACGCCGCCAAATCGCCGAGCGCCGCCTCATCAAACTGCTTACGCGGCTGTGCGCGGTTCGGCTCAATGTCCGTAAGGCGCAGCGTCACGGTTTTCCCCTGCTCCTCTACCGCATTTTCGGCAAACAACGCATCCAGGCCTTTACCAAGCCCTCCGATTTTACTCGCCATGGTCCCCCTCCTACCGTCTTATTATAAATTCCTGCGCCAACGCGTCATACGCCTTGGCACCTTTTGAATTCTTATCGTAATAATTGATCGGTTTTCCGAAACTCGGCGCTTCCGACAGCCGCACACTGCGCGGGATCGGTGTTGCAAACACTTTTCGCGGGAAAAACCGCTTGACTTCGGCAACCACCTGCTGTGTCAGGTTCAGCCGTCCGTCATACATCGTCAGCAGCACGCCCTCCAAATCCAACATGGGATTATACAAGCGTTTCACCTGCCTTACCGTCGCCATCAACTGCGACAGCCCCTCCAGTGCGTAATATTCGCACTGAATCGGCACCAGCAACGTATCAGCAGCGCACAACGCGTTCAGTGTCAACAGCCCGAGCGATGGCGGACAATCAATAAAGATGTAATCGTACTGCTCACGCAGCTCCGCCAACACCGCTTTCAAACGATTTTCGCGGCGACTGATCTCCACCATTTCGATCTCCGCGCCCGCAAGCTGCATGCTTGACGGTAACACGTCTACGTTTTGATACGGCGTTTTACGCACCGCCGACTGCGGCTCAGCTTGTCCGATCAGCAACTCGTACGTTGACACCATCTCTTGACGTTTATCAACTCCAACACCACTGGTCGCATTACCCTGCGGATCCAAGTCCACCAACAAGCACCGCTTGCCGAGTGCGCCAACCGCTGATGTTAAGTTAACCGTCGTGGTCGTTTTTCCAACGCCGCCTTTTTGATTGACGACCGCCACAACCTTGCCCATGCAACTCACCTCTTTTGTTTGCGTAACACTATACTATCACACTTTTTGCCGATATAAAAGAGAAAATTGCAGATTTTTGCTCAAAATTTCAAAATGTTTCATGTGAAACAATGCTTTCCGACCTTTTGCCACGTCTGTCCTCGTTGTTTCACGTGAAACGCAGGGGAGAGCAGTCTTAAAAAACAGCGCACCCCACGTTTCACGTGAAACAACGAACATTTGTTCTTTTTTAAAAAGAGAAGAGCCGCCCGCGCTTCGCGAACGGCTCACATTTAAAAAAGGGGGACAGGGGATTACTGTCACTCGCTTTTTAATACAGATTCCGCAAGTGTCTGTACGCCCACTTTTTGGGTTTTGACAAACTCGCGTAGATTGCGCGCGAGTAGTCGCGCAACCCGCTTAACACCTCGTTTGCTTCCTCTAACGTAGCAGGGGTGCGGGAGTAAGCGTGTTTCAAAAACACGTTTAAAATGCGTTCGACCGTCTCCGTCGTAATATAGCGACCCGCGCCGCCCACGCGTTTGGCAAACTCCATGTGATCGTAGACATTGCCAACAGGGATTTTTTGATATGTCGCCAGCGACACCAGCCACTTGTGCGCAAACTTCAGTTTTTTGTCAATGTCGCGCGAAGCGTAAACCCGTCTTTTTGAGACCGCAATGACAAGGCGATACACGCAAAAGGCCACAACGGCCGCGGCTACCGCAATCGGCACAACCTCCCATGGCCAACGGATTGTTGTTGGTTCAAACGGTTCGTCGGCAACCTCGTTTTCGACCTCATCTTCGACGATCTCAAAATCCGTAGGCAGCTGCTCAGGCACTTCAGGCGCGTCAGGCTCCGGCTTCTCCAGCCCACCCGCTTGAGGGCCACCGAAATCCCCTTTCCAATATCCGGGCGTCACTTCCACCGGAATCCAACCGTATATGTCATCAAAAACTTCCACCCAAGCGTGCGCATACATGTCGGTGATATCGATCGTCTTATACTCTTCTACACGATCTGACTCCGTTTTGTTAAAAACTTCGGCAGGGATGTAGTAGCCCTCAACATAGCGCGCGGGATATCCTCGTGCCTGCAACAGCACCGCGGCGGCGGTGGCAAAATGTGTGCTGTAGCCGACCTTGGTGTTAAAAAGGAAATTTTCTACAAAATCAACGTCTTTGGGGCATTTTCCGGACTTCCAAGTATGCTCCATATTTTGCTGGAGGAATGGACGCATGGCATTGATATACTCAAATTTATCCGATGCTTCAAAGCTCATCGCCAACGCACGCACCGATTCGGCCACTTCCGACTTAATATACTCCTCGTTGACAAAGTCCTTGTATTTGGCATAGGCCGCTTGATAATCCTCCGTCTTATACACGACCGAATCAGCCACCATATAAAGATAGTCTTCCCAAAGATACGCGGGATAGGTATACTGATCGTTATCAGGCGGAACAGCGTAATTATCGTAGACCGAAGTATAATCACCCGTGAAACTCGCAAAATACGTCGCATACGCATACGGCTTTTTGCGCCGGAAATTGCTGAGCGTGATATCTGTAAAAAAGTCGCCCGCAAATTTAGGGTTACTGGTAATCAATCGACCCGTAGCATCGCCCATCATATAAGCGGACTTCGCAAACTCATCAAACATGGTTTGGTACTTTTCGTACGCATCCGTCTGATTCCAACTATTGTTTTTATAAATGGTAGCCGTATATCCTTTTAACTTTATCGGTTCCTTTGTAGAACTGATGGTGGTCTCCATGGTAATATAGTGCCTGTTTTTGATAATGCGGTCGTCAACCTCGTAAAGCCTGCCTTCTTTAAGACTTCCGTCGTGGTCTTTACCGGTGATATAGTCTATAAGATCCGCAAACGCATACTTGGTGTCGTGTCGCAACTTATCAACATTCTCGGCACGACTAAAACCAACGGCATTGAGATACGCCGTTATCCCGCTAAAGAGAAAGAAGACCAGAACAGCAACGACAATCGCCACCCCCGCGAACTTCTGCTTGTTCCCGCCAACCTTTACGTTCTGCTTTTCACCATTGGAACGACGCATCTTAATTTTCGCGTTGGCCGCCCTGGAAACGGTAAGCATGGAAGCCCAGGATGCCAGCATAAGCGAAAAATACAGGTAGTGGGGGACAGCACCAAACGCGGCACCAACCTCAAAGAACGGAAACGTTAAGAGAAAAATGGCAATAAAGCTTTGCTTTACCACCGTAAAATAACTGATTGCGGAGCAAAGCACCAGGGACAACAGAACAGTCACCGTATTGGTGAGATACACAAATTCATCCCGCCACTTGTAAGTCGGCTTAACGGCATCCCAAAACATATACTTGCTGATGGTGGCTCGCGACTGGTCAAAAATAACAACCGCACCTTTTGAAACGTCCTTAAAGAACAAAAGTGTTATGAGACCCGCCAAAACCACCGCGCCCGCAATAACCAAGGCGCGCCGTTTTTTAATAAGTTTATACAAAACCGTATACGCGACCGAAAACGCCGCAATAAACGCTATAACAATGCTCGGCGTAACCGTAAAGTCCAAAATGGTCGCAAAGGTCATAATCGCGCCAACGGAAGCCATTATGGCAAGCAGGGTAAGCAAGATCTCGTTAAAAAACGGGATTTTGATCCGTTCATTAACGTCAACCCGATAGGAGAGTGATACCCCGTTGTTGGCGGAAAGATTGCGTTTGTTTTTCATGATAACTCCTATAAAACCGCCTCGTTAAGGGACGAAGCAATACCGCTTTTTTTCACAGATATCCAGTTAATCTCTTCGCCGCCAACATCAGCATCAAGCGCACCCTCGCCCACGACGTTAATAACCGTGTGGAGCAGCGCCTCGCTTTTGCCTGCTGACAACGCATTGCCCCGATCCTCCGTCACGTTAGCGGAAATATAGACAACGTGCGACATGTTCTGCTGCAATTCGGGATCCATATTTGCTAAAACGGGGTTGCTGTAGTACGTCGACGTATTGAAGATCTCCCCGAACACGGAATAGAGATCGTCAAGATCGCCTATCTTTTGCACACAAACCTTGTCCACTTCGGCGTTATAATAACCGATCGCATGCAACGTTTTGCGTTCGATCAAGGTGTGCGACAGGGAAAAGGCAATTTCTAAAACCGAGTCAATGAGGTCAAGATTGGTTTCGTTCCCTTCATCAAAAACAAGCTCGGGCAAAATGAGTACCGCTTCGTTTATCGGCAAACTGTAATCCTTGACCATATATTTATCTTGCTTTGAGGTTAATTTCCAGTGAATTCTGCTAAGTTTGTCTCCATCAACGTACTCACGGATGGCAAAGATCTCTGTCGGATCATCACCCGGCTTGTGTTGGGAATACAAGTTGGTCTCGCTGGCGGTATACGTGTTCTTGCGTAAGGTCGGCTCAATAGAATGTACCCGCGGCAAAAACGAGACAGACACGTGCTTTTTCATCCTTATCGGAAGTGAAAACACACCGAAATAATCGAAAACTCGCGCTTTCTTAAAGAAAACGTCAATTTTTCCCGCGTGGCGCGATCGGATCTCGATTTCGTAGCGGTTTTTCGAAAGCGGCGGCGCAAAGAACTGAAACTCACCGACATCGTAATGTTTAAAGAATGCGTTTTTGTAATTGGCAAACACTGTTATTTGCGAAACAGGCAATAGGGAATAGTTGGAAATTTCAAGCGATACCGTTGCCGTTTCCTCACCGGAATACACCGTGCGATCGGTCTCCACTCGAACGCGAACGCCCAAACGCATCAAAACGGTAATGAAAAAAAGCAGGAAAGGTATCGCTAAAATAACCAAAAACAAAACGAGCGCAAGCATGTCGCGATAAAGGACAAAAAACACGCCCGAAACAACAGCGACCACCAAATAAATAAGCTTTTCTTTTGTCATTTATTCTCTTCCTTATGACAGCTTCGGTACCGGAACCTTCTCAAGTACACTTGTCAAAATATCGTCCATCGAAAGACCGGAAATTTTTGCTTTGGGGCTCAGCACGACACGGTGAGCCGCCACGTCGCGGAATATGTAAGCAATATCATCGGGAATCACAAAATCTCTGCCGCGCAAGAAGGCAACGGCACGCGAAATTCTGGCAAGCGTGAGCGTTCCGCGCGGACTAAGGCCGAGCTTAAACATTTCGTTTTTGCGGGTCTCGTCTGCAATGGCGGCAATGTAATCGTATATTTTGTCGTGCATATAAACACTCTTAACGCTCTCGCGCATGGCCTTGATATCGTCTTTGTTAGCAACAGCTTGCACAGTCTCAAGCGGATTTTGATCTTGCCGATCCTTTAAGATGGCCACCTCGTCCGCAATCGAGGGGTACCCCATGGAAACGCATACCATAAAACGGTCAAGCTGTGAGTCGGGCAGCATTTGCGTACCAACGGAACCAATCGGATTTTCCGTCGCGATAACGACGTACGGATCGGGCAACGGATGCACCACGCCGTCAACGGTGATCTTACCTTCTTCCATCAATTCCAGAAGCGCCGATTGGGTCTTTGACGACGTTCTGTTGATCTCGTCAGCCAGAAACAAGTTGCAGAACGCAACGCCCTCTTTATACTGAAACGCATCCGTTTTCTTGTCGTAGATCGTAAAGCCCGTCACGTCGGTAGGGAGGACGTCGGGCGTGAACTGAAGCCGGTGATAATCCATGCTCGTTGCGCGGGAAAAAGCAAGCGCCAACGTCGTTTTTCCGACGCCGGGAATATCGTCAAGCAGAACGTGTCCTCCTGCTAAGGTCGCGGCAAGAATCTTATTGATAACCGCATCTTTTCCCAAAACGACGGTTTTGATCTGCTCCTGAATGTCAAGAGCAAGCTGATAATAATTCTTTCCCATGATAATTCTCCTTGTACACACAAAATACAGACAAATAATTTTATCATGAACTGAGAAAAAAGGCAATATTTTTCGTCGCGGTCTTAATGTAAAAAGAGAACCCCACGTCAGTAATTGACGTGGGGTTCTGAAAAATGCTTATTCGTTGTAGAGCGCTTGCAGTTTGAGCAAGTGATCGTAACGTTTCATCGCAGCCGCTTCGGCTTCGGTGAACAGCGCCTCGGCACGCTCGGGGAAGGAGCGGGTCAGCGAGGAATAACGCGCCTCGTTCATGATGAAGTCGCGATAGCTGGTGGACGGCTCCTTGCTGTCGATGACAAATTTCTTGTCAGCAGCCGGATTGAAGCGGAACATATTCCAGTAACCGCAATCCACGGCCTTCTTCATCTCGGCCTGGCAGTTGACCATGCCGCCCTTGATGCTGTGCATCTCACAGGGCGCGTAACCGATGATGAGAGACGGGCCCGGATATGCCTCGGCTTCTGCGATCGCTTTGATGGTCTGATTCATGTCGGCACCCATAGCGATCTGTGCCACGTAGACGTAACCATAGGACATCGCGATCTCCGCAAGACTCTTCTTGGCAATCGCTTTACCGGCAGCGGCAAACTGTGCCACCTGACCGATCTGCGAGGCCTTGGATGCCTGACCGCCGGTGTTGGAATACACCTCGGTATCGAAGACCATGATGTTGATATCTTCGCCGGAAGCGAGGACGTGGTCCACACCACCGAAGCCGATATCGTATGCCCAACCGTCACCGCCGAATACCCAGACGGACTTCTTGGACAGATACTCTTTCTTCTCCAGAATAGCCGGAGCAGTCGGGCAACCCTCTGCCGCCGCTTTCTCGAGTTCGGCAACCAACGCCTTGGTGGCCTTGGTGTTCTCAGCACCGTTGTTGACGGTGTTCAAGTAAGCTTCAGCAGCTGCCTTGAACTCCTCGGATGCTTTTTCGGATTTCGCCATTTCCTCAACCTGCTCGATCAAGCTGGCGCGGATGGCTTTCTGGCCGAGGTACATACCGAAGCCGTGCTCGGCGTTGTCCTCGAACAAGGAGTTCGCCCATGCGGGACCGTGGCCGTCCTTGTTGACGGTGTACGGCGAAGTAGCCGCAGGACCGCCCCAGATGGAGGAGCAACCGGTCGCATTGGAGATATACATTCTGTCACCGAACAACTGGGTGATCAAGCGAGCATACGCGGTCTCGGCGCAACCTGCGCAGGAACCGGAGAACTCGAGCAGGGGCTGCTTGTACTGGCTGCTGATAACGGTGTTGCCCTGGATCTCCGGTTTTTCGGAAACCTTAGCCACACAGTAATCGAACACTTCCTGCTGTGCATCCTGCGACTCGCGGGATACCATCTTCAGGGAGTTGGTCGGGCAAACGCCGACGCAGACGCCGCAACCCATACAATCCATCGGCGATACCGCCATGGTGTAGGTGTAGTTGGTCTTGATAACCGGCTTCGGAGCTTTCTTCATGGCTTCCGGAGCAGCCGCAACCTCTTCCTCGTTCAGAGCGAACGGACGAATCGTTGCGTGCGGGCAAACGAAGGCGCACTTGTTACATTTTGCACAAGTGGTGGCATCCCACTCGGGAACGAGAACGGCAACCGCACGCTTCTCGTAAGCGGAAGCACCGTGCTCGAAGGTGCCGTCAGCATGATCCACAAACGCGGAAACCGGCAGCGAATCGCCGTCCATCTTGCCAACGGGTTTCATGATGGTGTCGACCATCTTGACCAGCTTCGCAGGACCGTTCTCGACCGCGGCAACAGCCGTATCCTCGGCATTTGCCCAGTCAGCCGGCACGTCGATCTTCACAAACGCGGTAGCGCCGGCATCGATCGCCTTGTGGTTCATTTCGACAACGTCCATACCCTTCTTGGAATAGGACTTGGTTGCCGCTTCCTTCATATAACGGATCGCATCTTCCTGCGGCATAACGTTTGCCAGCGTGAAGAACGCAGACTGCAGAATGGTGTTGGTGCGTTTGCCCATACCGATCTGCATAGCGAGGTCGATCGCGTTGATGGTGTAGAGCTGCACGTTGTTTTTCGCAATGTAGCGCTTGGTCTCGGCATCGAGATGCTCCGAGAGCTCTTCGGGCGTCCACTGGCAGTTGATCATGAAGACACCGCCGGGTTTGACGTCATTAACCATCTTGTAGCCCTTAATAACGTAGGACGGGTTGTGGCAAGCCACGAAGTCCGCCTTGTTAATGTAGTACGGGCTCTTGATCGGCTGATCGCCGAAACGCAGGTGCGAAATGGTGATACCGCCGGTCTTCTTGGAGTCATACTGGAAGTATGCCTGCACGTATTTGTCGGTGTGGTCACCGATGATCTTGATGGAGTTCTTGTTAGCACCGACGGTACCGTCGCCGCCCAGACCCCAGAATTTGCATTCGATGGTACCTTCTGCCGCCGTGTTGGGAGCAACCTCCTCAGGCAGGGACAGACCGGTCACGTCGTCGACGATACCCATGGTGAATTGCGCCTTGGGCGCGTCTTTCGCGAGTTCCTTGTACACCGCAAACAAGCTGGAGGGCGGGGTATCCTTGGAACCGAGACCGTAACGACCGCCGATAACCTTAATGTCGGAACGGCCCTGTGCGGTCAATGCCGCCACAACGTCGAGGAACAACGGCTCGCCGAGCGCGCCGGGCTCCTTGGTTCTGTCGAGCACCGCGATCTTCTTCACCGAAGCAGGGATGGCTTTCGCCAGATGCTCAGCGGAGAACGGACGGTACAAACGAACTTTGATAAGACCAACTTTTTCGCCGGCAGCGGTCAGGTAATCGATAACCTCTTCCGCCACGTCGCAAACCGAACCCATCGCGATGATCACGCGCTCGGCATCGGGTGCGCCGTAGTAGTTGAACAGCTGATAATCAGTACCGAGCTTCGCGTTGACCTTGCCCATGTACTCTTCAACGATACCGGGGATCGCTTCGTAGTACTTGTTGCAGGCCTCACGATGCTGGAAGAAAATGTCGCCGTTTTCGTGAGAGCCGCGCATGACCGGATGCTCCGGATTGAGCGCGCGTTTACGGAACGCGGCAACCGCGTCCATATCGCACATCTCTTTGAGATCGTCAAAATCCCAAACCTGGATCTTCTGGATCTCGTGAGAGGTGCGGAAACCGTCAAAGAAGTTGATGAACGGTACACGGCCCTTAATGGTCGCCAGGTGAGCCACAGCACCGAGGTCCATGACTTCCTGCGGGTTGGTTTCCGCAAGCATGGCGAAACCGGTCTGACGGCAGGCGTACACGTCGGAATGATCGCCGAAAATGTTCAGCGCATGCGACGCAACGCAACGAGCCGAAACATGGAAGACGGAGGGCAGCAATTCGCCCGCGATCTTATACATGTTCGGGATCATCAGGAGAAGACCCTGAGAAGCCGTGTAGGTAGTCGTCAATGCACCCGCGTTCAGCGAGCCGTGTACGGTACCGGCAGCACCGGCCTCCGACTGCATCTCCGACACCTTGACCGTCGTGCCGAAAATGTTTTTCAGGCCGGCGGCTGCCCACTGGTCAACATAGTCGGCCATCGGGCTGGACGGGGTGATCGGGTAGATACCCGCAACCTCGGTAAACGCATAAGATACGTGTGCCGCGGCGTTGTTACCGTCCATGGTTTTGAACTTTCTTGCCATGAATATTTCCTCCCTTTAGGATAATAGATGAATGTTTAATACACACCACCGGATATCATAGCATAAATTTTCACCCATGTAAAGTGAAACCGCGGCTTTTTTGATATTTTTTAACCGTCTTTTGTGGAAAATCCGCCTGTTTTTGGCTGAAAATTTGACAAATCTTTTTTGATGCGGTATAGTGTGGATGTATTCCGAATTTTTGAAAGGGGAATTTTTAAGCCATGTCTGACCCTGCGTCTGACGGTAATTTATCAAGCACTCCGTCTAACTTCTGGAAAGCGATGTCCCGTTTGGTCACGCGCCGCCGCAACGTCACGGAGGAGGATATCCGTGAACTGGTGGATGCCGGCGAAGAAAAAGGTGTCATTGAGGAATCCCAGAAGGATATGATCAACAACATCTTTGAATTCAGCGAAATGACCGCTGAGGACATCATGACCCCCCGCACCGACGTCGAAGCCGTCGACGTGGAAGATTCCGTACAGGATGCCTTGGCGATCAGTATCGAAAAAGGATTCTCCCGCGTGCCGATCTATGAAGAAGATCTCGACCACGTGATCGGTATTCTGCACATCAAGGACTTGCTCCCGTACGTGGGCAAACCGCTCCCCGAGGATCTCACCTTACGTTCGCTGATGCACAAAGCTTATTTTGTGCCCGGCTCCAAGCGCTGTGATGATTTGTTTGCAGAAATGACCGAAAAACACATCCAGCTTGCCATGGCGGTGGACGAATACGGCGGCCTCGCCGGTATCGTGTCAATGGAGGACCTTTTAGAATCCATCGTGGGCAGCATTCAGGATGAATACGACAACGAGGAAGAAGAGGTCAAACAGACCGGTGAAAACACCTTTGAGATAGACGGCTCCATGGCGATCGACGAAGTCGGTGAGCTGCTGGACGTCAACTTCCCCGAGGGCGATTACGATACCCTTGCCGGTTTCCTGATTGATCAATTGGGTCATATTCCCGCCGAGGAGGAACACGAGACCGTTCTGTTCGAAAACGTTGAACTGACCATCCTCAAAATGGACGAGCGCCGTATCGACTTGGTGCACATCGTCAAAAAAGACCCCATAGAAGAATAAACGAAAAGCCCGCTCAACAGAGCGGGCTTTTTTTATGCTTTTTCGCGGCGCGCGATGAAAAACGTTCCAAAGAACACCGCCGCACCGATGAGCACGATGGTAGGACCGGTCGCAAAGGCATTCAAATACGATACGAGCAACCCCAGCAATCCGGAAAACAAAGAAAAGATCAACGAAAGCAAAACGTAACTGCGCAACCCTTTGGCAACGTTGCGCGCTGCGGCTGCGGGCAGGATCAGCATAGCGTTAATGAGCAACAACCCCACCAACCGCACCGACAGCATCACCACCGCCGCCATCACGACCACGAACAGGTTGTCCAGCCACACCGCAGGCAACCCCTTACTGCGCGAAAGTGACGGGCTGAGCGCCACGGCAAAAAAACCGTTAAAGCACAGCACCCAAACGATCACGACCGTAAGCAAGGTGCCTGCCAATATCCATAGTTGCTGATTGGTGATGGATAAAATATCCCCGATCAGCAAGCTTTGATATCCGGAAAAACTGCTGTTTTTCGAAAGCAGTACCAATCCCAACGCCAACCCGCAGGAAGCAAACACGCCTATGACCGTATCGGTGGAAGACAACCGCGAGTGCCGAATGGCATTCATCAACAACGCAAATACGATAGCGAAGATCAGCATGGCGGGACTCGGATCTGCAAGCCCGAACAGCAAACCGATGGCGGCTCCCGTCAGTGCCGAATGACCGAGCGCGTCCGAGAAAAACGCCATACCGTTGTTAACCACCAAGGTACCGAGCAAAGAAAACAGCGGCATCATCAGCAATACGCCAAGCACAGCGCGGCGCATGAAATCATAGGTAAACAATTCACCGATGGCTTGTATCATCACGCATCACCTCCCGCAAAGGTTGCGCGAAACGCCTCGGTGGCAAACACGTCGTCGGGGGTGCCGAACGCTTGCACGGTCTTGTTAAGCAAAACTACCTTATCGGCGTGTTTGCGAACATAGTCCAGATCGTGCGACACCAGCAAAATAACCATATCCTCTTGCTCTTTTAACGTGTCGAGCAACTCATACAGTTCCGCAAGGCCGTTGTGATCCACACCGGAAACCGGCTCGTCCAAAATAAGCAAGTCTGGTGTCGGCAGGGTGGCCGCGGCGAGCAGCACCCGTTGCAGTTCACCGCCGGACAACCGTCCGATCGGTTGGTCGAGCAGCTCCGCCGCACGGAATCGCGCAAGATGTGCGCGGAAGTTTTCCACCGTTTTTCGACGTTTGGGGAAAAACGCGGGATAGCTTGTCGTCAACGCCAACAACATGTCGTACACCGTTGCGGGAGTATGGCGATCAATGGAAAGCGATTGCGGCACGTACCCGATACGCGGTTTGCCGCCCACCACGGGGGTGCCGTTATGACCGGAAAACTCCACGTTGCCGGTATGCGGGATCTCGCCCAAGATCGCCTTTAGCAACGTCGTTTTTCCCGCGCCGTTGCGGCCGACGATAGCCGTCAGTTCTCCGCAATGCACGTGCAGATTGACGTCCCGCAGCAGGGTGTGTCCGTCTGCCTGCACGCCGATATCGGAAATTTTCAAGCAGTGCAATCCGCACGAGCTCATGCCGCCGCCTCCTTTAACGCGTTGATATTTTGCCGCATGGCAACCAGCCACGCATCTTTCGCCGCCACTCCGTTTATCGGTTGCACAGCCGTGTCCCAGCGCACGATCGCCGCCTTGTCGGCATACTGCGCCAGGGATTCGTACAGCGCGGTATATTGCGTATCATAAAGAAGCAATACCGCTTTTCCTTTCAGCGCATCCGCTATCTCTGCCAGATCGCCGGCGGACGCGGCCTCGTTCTCACCGAGAGGAACGATACCAACCGTTTCAAGCTGAAGTGCCTTTGCCGCATACGCCACAGACTCATGAAAGAGCAGCGCATGAGTGTGGGGGAGAGAGATTTCGTTTAACTGTTGTTCCACCGCCGCGATTTTTTGTAAATATGCTTCCGCGTTTGCGATATATTCCGCCGCGTGTGCAGAATCGACCGCACAGAGTCCGTCGCGTACGCGTTTCACCTGCTCGGCATACAGAACAGGGTCCACCCACAGATGCGCATTCACGCTATGATGATGGTCATGACCGTGCTCGTGCGCTTCACAAGTCAACAGCTCTAACCCGGCAGAGGTGTCGATCACGGTAAGCCCCGAAAGCGATTCTAACGCGGGTCCCAAAAACGATTCCATTCCGGCGCCGTTTTGTAAGAGCACGTCCGCCTCGCCAAGTGCTGCGCGCTCAGCGGGGGAGAGTTGATAGTCGTGCAAGCAACCCGCCTGCGGGCGGGTAAGGCAGGAGACCGTGACCCCATCACACGTGCCAACCACGTTCAACGCCGCGGTATACAGGGGATAAAAGCTTGCCATCACCGACAGCTCGTCGGTCTTTTCGGGGGCTTTTACGCCAAACACGGCGGTTATTCCCAATGAAACGATCGTAATAACACAAAGCAAGATCACCACTTTACCGTATCGTGTCTTCACAGTCTCCCTCCCTTCCGTTTATTTAATAAAATGGTACGGCTTTCCACGGGACTTGTCAAGAAAATTCTTGTCAGATGAGCAAAAGTGCTGTATACTTGTATTAAATATGGAACGAAGGGGGAGAGCGTATGAACTGGACGTTACCGGACGGCTCTGTTTTTGCAGGCAATTCGGCAGCAAAAGCGTTGCTCTCCTCCCGTTTGGATGGCGGTGCATTTCCGCATGCCATTCTCCTGGAAGGACCGAAAGGCAGCGGTCGCCGCACCTTGGCGCGCCAGCTCGCCGCGGCGGCGGTGTGCCGTTCCGGCAGCGAAAAGCCCTGCGGAACCTGCCCCGCTTGTCACAAGGCGTTTTCGGGAAACCACCCCGACATTACCGAAATCGGCGGCGGGGGAGAAGCGCGCTCGTTCCATATTGACGTGGTACGCGAACTGCGTGAAGAGGTCTACGTGCGACCGAACGAAGCGGCGGTGCGCGTCTTCATTCTGTGTGACGTGCAAAACATGACCGAGCAAGCACAAAACTCGTTGCTCAAGGTGTTGGAAGAACCCCCCGCACACGTGCGCTTTATTCTGACCTGCGAACAACGTTCCCAACTGCTTGAAACCGTGCGTTCGCGCGTCTTTGCCGTACCGCTTTCCGGTGTATCAACAGAGGAAGCGACCGCCGTGTTGCGCCGTCGTCTGCCAAACCTGTCGGAGGAGGAACTTTCCCGCGCCGCATCGCTGTGGGGCGGCATCATTGGACAAGCGCTCGACGGCTTGTCGGACGGATCATATCAAGATATCTTGGAACTGTTGCCGTCCATCGCCTCTGCCGTTACCGCTCCTACAGAGCTGTCACTGCTTACCGCCACCGCGCCGCTCGAAAAGCAAAAAGACCGTGTTACGGCAGTGCTCAGCGGTCTTAAACTGATTTTCCGTGACGCATTGGTTGCGAAATTCAGTCATACGGCTTTTTTAAGCACATCGCCCGAAACGGCCAAAGCGCTTTCACGGTCGCTGACACGCACACAATTGTTGGCGCTGATCGCGGTAATTGAAGATCTGCAAACGGCACGGTTCTTTAACATGAACCACACGTTATTTTTAACCATTCTCTGCGCGCGGCTCAGACGCGCCGCAGGACGATAGGAGAGAATCGCTATGACCAACATTATTGGTGTTCGCTTTAAGAACATGGGAAAAGTCTATTATTTCGCCTCCGCGGGTCACACCTTCCGCAAGGGCGATCACGCCATCGTGGAAACCTCCCGCGGGTTGGAGTGCGGCGAGGTCGTAATGGAAAACCGCGACATGGAGGATTCCGAGATCATTCAACCCCTCAAAGCGGTGGTACGGCCGGCAACGGCAGACGATGTGCGTCACGCCAAAGAAAACGCCGAAAAAGAAGAGCAGGCGCTTAAATTATGCGAAGAGCGCATCGCAGCACACAAGCTGGATATGAAACTCATCAGCGCGGAATATGCGTTTGATAATTCCAAAATTCTCTTTTATTTCACCGCCGAGGGACGCGTGGACTTCCGTAACCTTGTCAAAGATCTCGCGGGTTTGTTCCACACCCGCATCGAATTACGGCAGATCGGCGTGCGTGACGAAGCGAAAATGCTCGGCGGGCTCGGCATCTGTGGCCGACCGCTTTGCTGTGCGCAGTTTCTGCCCGATTTTCAACCCGTATCTATCAAAATGGCAAAGGAGCAGGGGTTGTCTCTCAACCCCACCAAAATTTCCGGTTCGTGCGGCAGACTCATGTGCTGCTTAAAGTATGAGCAGGACACCTATTCTTCACTCATCAAGGTAACCCCCAAGCAAGGTGCTCTTGTCAACACACCCGAGGGACGTGGTACGGTGGTTGAAGTCAATATTCTTTCGGGCAATTTGAAAGTGCGTCTGGAAAAAGCCCCCGACTCGCCGCCCATCTCACTGCACCGTGATGACGTCAAGGTCATCAAGGACGGCAAAAACAACAAACCCGAGAAAAAAGAACAAGAAGAGTTACAGGAGCTTGAATAACAATGGAATTGTATGTGATAGCCGCTCTGCTGGTGCTGGTGATCATCCTGCAGGTTTTGTTGCTGGTTCGCAAACCCAAAAGCGATTCCCGCGAACACCTGGAGGAATCGGAACGGCGCCTGCGCGACGAAGTGCGCAGCACCCGTCAGGAGATCAGCGGCGCCTTAAAGGAAATGAATCAAACCATCACCGAAGGGCAAAAGGAATCCTTAAAAGTTTCCGGTGAACATCAAGAAAAACTAAATGCTACTCTCACCACCGCCGTGCGCGGCTTGCAGGAAAGCAATGAGAAAAAGCTGGATCAAATGCGGGAAACGGTGGATGAAAAACTGCAAAGCACACTGACAAAGCGCTTAGATTCCAGTTTTAAGACGGTCGGTGAGCAGCTGCAAAGCGTGTATAAATCGCTCGGCGAAATGAAAGAGCTGGCAAGCGGTGTCAGCGATCTGCAACGTGTACTCACAAACGTGAAAGCGCGCGGCACTTGGGCAGAAGTCCAGCTCGGCAATATTTTGGAGCAAACGCTTACCGCCGAGCAGTACGCACAAAACGTTTCCATTCGCGGCAACCGCGAGCAGGTGGAATTTGCGATCAAGATTCCGTCGCGTGACGAGGACGGCACCTATATTTGGTTGCCCATCGACTCCAAATTTCCGCAAGAAGATTACGCACGCTTGGTAGATGCCGCGGAAAAAGCGGACAAAGACGCGGCGGAAGCAGCAACCAAAGCGCTTGAACGCACTATCCGCAACGAAGCCAAAACCATTGCGGAGCTGTACATCGACGTGCCGAAAACCACCGATTTTGCCATCATGTTCTTGCCGACCGAGGGTTTGTACGCCGAAATTTTGCGCCGTCCCGGGTTGGCAGAAGAATTGCAGAACAAATACCGCATTATGGTGTGCGGTCCCACTACCATCACCGCGTTTCTCAACACCTTGCGCATCGGCTTCCGCACGATAGCACTTGATAAGCGCGCCGCCGAGGTCTGGAAAGTGCTCGGTGCCGTAAAAACACAGTACGGCAAATTTGAAGAGTTGCTTGAAAAAGCCAAGAAAAAGGTGGACGAGGCCGGCAACGTTCTCGACAATGCTCGCAAACGCAACAACACCATTCTACGCAATCTGCGCGACGTGGAAGAATTAGAAGCCAACGAGGCCGACGACCTCCTCGCCCTGCCAAGCATCCAAACAGAAGAATAACCCTTGCAAACAACAAAGCCCCCGCTCTTTTGAGCGGGGGCTTTTCCTTAGTTTTCTGCCGTTGTTAAACCATCCACAAATTGTTTCGCGGCGCGGGCGGAACGACCGCCTTTATCCAGCGCAAACCGTTCGGCAAGCAATGCCAATTCATCGGGATCGTACTGAAGCCCGCGCTCGGCGGCCAAATGCTGTACGATATCAAGATAGGTCTGCTTGTCCGGCTTTTGGAATGTAATGTGGATACCGAACCGCGCCGACAGCGAGATGATCTCCTGCATGGTATCGTTGCGGTGAATATCGTCACCGTCACGGTCGGAGAAGGTCTCTTTCACCAAGTGACGGCGGTTACTGGTGGCATATACCACCACGTTCTGCGCTTTGGTGGAAACCGAGCCCTCCAAAATGGCCTTGAGCGCGCTGAAATTATCGTCATCCTTTTGGAACGACAGATCATCGATGAACAGGATGAATTTCAGCGGATTGCTACTGAGCGAATCCAGTATCGACGGGATCGCGTGCAACTGCTCCTTACGCACCTCTAAAATGCGCAGGCCGCGGTCGTGCAATTCGTTGACCACCGCTTTCACGGTAGACGATTTACCGGTGCCCGCATCACCGGTCAGGAGAATATTCGCGGCGGGCTTTCCTTCCAGCAGTGCCACCGTATTATCCACGATGATCTGCTTTTCGCGCTCGTAATCCACAAGCGAAGACAGCCGCGTGCGGTCGGGATGATATACCGGCACGATCTTATTTTCGGGGCTGACGTAGAACATACGGTGCTTCGCGTACATCCCGTATCCGTAACGGCCGACGTTGGCACACCGCATGGCGTAATCGCCGGCAAGATCCACTTTACCCACCGGGAAAGCCGGCAGATACCCGCTCCACGCAAGCTCCGCACACAACTCGTTTGCCGTCAGATCGGCAACCGTTTGCAAAATACCGAACTCCGCCTGAGCACACCGTTCCATCTCGGCAGGCGGTTGCTCACCCTTGCCGATTAAACGGATATACGCATTTTCATCGTCATTGACAAGTCCTTGCACATACGCAGCAAAGCTCTCTGCACCGGTGTTGTACACCTCAGCGACAAACGCCGCATAGGCGGACACCGCCTCGGCGGTATCCGATGACGGCGTGCCGAGGAAGCGACAGAGTGCGGTGATCACGGGATCGTCAAGCAATGCCCGAAATACGGTTAATGAGTGCAGTTGTACGTATAAAAACCCTGTATTCATCCGTTCAAGATCGCACCTTTCGCGCCACTGGAAACCAGTGCCGCATAACGTTTCAGATAACCGGAAAGTTCTTTTTTCTTCGGAACAAAATTCTTTAGGCGCTCCGCAAGTTCCGCGTCATCCACTTTCAACTCCAGCGTGTTTTCCGGAATGTTGATGCTGATAATATCGCCCTCTTTGACCACACCGATCACACCGCCGGACGCAGCTTCGGGAGACACGTGACCGATACACGCACCACGGGTTGCCCCGCTGAATCGACCGTCGGTGATCAGTGCCACGCTGTTGCCGAGTCCCATACCCATAATGGCAGAGGTGGGGTTGAGCATTTCACGCATACCGGGGCCGCCTTTCGGGCCCTCGTAGCGGATAACCACCACATCGCCGGGCTTGATCTTACCGGCATTGATCGCAGCTTGGGCATCCTCTTCACAATCAAACACGCGGGCAGGACCCTCGTGTACGAGCATTTCGGGCAATACCGCCGAGCGTTTGACCACACTGCCCTCGGGCGCTAAATTGCCCTTGAGTACGGCAATACCGCCGGTCGCGGAATAGGGATCTTCTACCGGACGGATGACCGACGGATCACGATTGACAGCATCCGCAATGTTTTCGCCCATCGTGTTGCCGCTGACGGTTATGACGTCCAGATCGAGCAAATTCAATTTGCTGAGTTCTTTCAGCACCGCGTACACGCCGCCCGCTTCGTTGAGATCTTCCATGTAGGTGGGACCTGCCGGTGCCAAATGACACAGGTTGGGGGTCACGGCACTGAGTTCGTTTGCCATTTCCAAACTGAAGTCCACACCGCACTCGTTGGCGATCGCCGGCAGATGGAGCATGGAATTGGTAGAACAACCAAGCGCCATATCCGCGATCAAGGCGTTACGGATGGAACGCTCGTTCATAATATCGCGCGGACGGATACCGCGGCGAACCAGCTCCATCACCTGCATACCGGCATGTTTCGCAAGCTCAATGCGCTGTGAATACACCGCCGGGATCGTGCCGTTGCCGCGAAGGCCCATTCCGAGCACCTCGGTCAAACAGTTCATGGAGTTTGCGGTATACATACCCGAGCAAGACCCGCAGGTGGGGCAGGTGTTCATTTCGCACACCGTCAGCTGCGCTTCGTCAATCTTACCCGACGAATACGCACCCACCGCCTCAAACATACTGGAAAGACTGGTCTTCTTGCCGTTCACACGACCTGCCAGCATCGGACCGCCGCTGACAAACACCGTCGGGATGTTTACACGCGCCGCCGCCATCAACAGACCCGGCACGTTTTTATCGCAGTTGGGCACCATGACGACGCCGTCAAAGCCGTGGGCGCGAATCATCGCTTCGGTGGAATCCGCGATCAGATCGCGGGTCACCAAAGAATATTTCATGCCCTCGTGGCCCATGGCAATGCCGTCGCACACCGCGATCGCGGGGAACACGATGGGTGTACCGCCCGCCATCGCAACGCCCAGTTTTACGGCCTCCACGATCTTATCCAGATTCATGTGACCGGGCACGATCTCATTATACGAGCTGACGACCGCAATGAGCGGACGTGCCTGCTCCTCTTTGGTCAGCCCCAGCGCGTGATACAAGCTTCGATGCGGCGCGTTTTGGCAACCGTCAACAATTTTATCTTTTACCATAAAGCAACCCTGCCTTCAATGGAGTAGGCGCAGGATGCCATAAAGCACCCTGCGCTCTTTTGTTAGTTATTGATGAGTTTATCCTCGTCGCTCCAGCTGTACAGCTTGCGGATCTCCTCGCCGACAACCTCAGACGGATGCTCAGACGCGAGTTTACGCATCGCGTTGAAATGCACCTGCGAGCCGGCAGACGACATATCGAGCAAGAAATCCTTGGCGAAGGTACCGTCCTGAATATCGGACAGCACTTTCTTCATGGCTTTCTTGGTCTCCTCGGTGATGATCTTCGGACCGGTGATGTAATCGCCGTATTCCGCGGTGTTGGAGATGGAATACCGCATGCCGGCAAAACCGCTCTGATAGATGAGATCAACGATGAGTTTCATCTCGTGAATACACTCGAAATACGCGTTGCGCGGATCGTAACCGGCCTCAACAAGCGTTTCAAAACCCGCCTGCATCAGCGCGCAAACGCCGCCGCAGAGAACGGCCTGCTCACCGAACAAGTCGGTTTCGGTCTCGGTGCGGAAGTTAGTCTCCAGCACACCTGCGCGAGCGCCGCCGATACCGAGCGCATACGCCAAACCGATCTCCAGCGCATCACCGGTCGCATCCTGCTCGACAGCGATCAAGCAAGGAACGCCTTTACCCACCTGGTACTCGCTGCGAACGGTATGACCGGGGCCTTTGGGCGCCACCATGATAACGTTGACGTTTTTCGGGGGCTTGATGCAGCCGAAGTGAATGTTAAAGCCGTGCGCAAACGCCAAGGTCTTGCCCTCGGTCAGGTTCGGCTCAATGCTCTCTTTGTAAAGTTGTGCCTGCTTCTCGTCGTTGATGAGGATCATGATGACGTCGGCCACTTTCGCTGCTTCAGCAGAGGTCATGACTTTAAGGCCCTGTGCCTCGGCTTTCGCCCAGCTCTTGCTGCCCTCGTACAGACCGACGACCACGTTCACACCGCTGTCTTTGAGGTTGAGCGCGTGCGCGTGACCCTGCGAGCCGTAACCGATGATAGCAACGGTCTTACCTGCGAGCTTTTGCAGATCACAATCCTGCTGATAAAAGATTCTGTTCATAGTGTATTACCTCTTTCTTATAAATTCGTTACTCGTTGAATGGTGACCGCACCGCGTTCCAGCGACACGACACCTGTGCGACAAATTTCCAAAATGGTGAAATCCTTCATCAGATCGAGGAAATTATCGATCTTGCGGCTATCACCGACCATTTGGATGATCATGGCATCCTTGGTATAGTCCACGATCTTTCCTTCGTATGCGTCCGACGCAGCGCGAATCTCGCCTTGGTTTTCCGGCGAATGCTCCACTTTAATCAGTAAGAGTTCGCGGCTGACGGTTTCCAGCGGATCCAACTCCACAACGGAACGCACGTCCGGCAACTTATACAGTTGATTGATCAACTGTTGTTTGTTGATCTCGTCACCCTCCGATTGAACGGTGATACGGGAAAAGTCCGCCGATTCGGTTTCGCTCACGGTCAGCGAACTGATGTTAAACTGACGGCGGCGAAACATACTGGTGACTCGGTTCAGAACACCGAACTGGTTGTTGACCAAAATGGCTACGGTAAATCGATTCATCTCAGTCACCCATCCTTACTATGATATCGTCCATCGATCCGCCGGGCGGCAGCATCGGGAGAACGAATTCATCTTTATCTATGAAACATTCCACAACACACGGTCCGTTTGTGGAAAACGCTTCGCTGAGCGCGGCATCCAGCTCGTCCAACGTGGTAGCACGCAATCCCTTAGCACCGAACGCTTCCGCCAATTTCACAAAATCGGTTTTGCGATCCAGCACCGTGTTGGAATAATGCTTATCAAAGAACAACGTTTGCCACTGGCGCACCATACCGAGCACGCCGTTGTTAAGCAACAACACCACAAGCGGCACGTTTTCCGACACCGCAGTAGCAAGCTCGTTCAAACACATACCGAAACTGCCGTCGCCGGTCACCAAAACCGTGTGTTCACCGGTACCCATCTGTGCACCGATCGCAGCACCCAGGCCAAAACCCATCGTACCGAGACCGCCGCTGGAAATAAACCGACGATCGTGCTTGAACTTCGCGTGCTGTGCCGTCCACATCTGGTGCTGTCCCACATCGGTCGCAACCGGTGTGTTGTCACCCAAATGCCGGTTAAGTACGTTAAGCACCGCGCGAGGCGTCATACCCGCGCGATTATCGGCACTTTCCGCTTCTTCTCGGCGAAGCTGTGCAATCTTCTCCTGCCATTTCGGCCGTTCCTGCTTGTCAAGCAACGGCAACAGCTTTTGCAACGTCTTTTTCACGTCACCGCGAAGCCCATGAGTCGCTTCGATAGTCTTGGAAAGCTCTGCGCCGTCAATATCGATATGTACGATCTTCGCACCTCTGGCAAATTTGGCACGGTTGCCGGTCACGCGATCGTTGAAACGAACACCCAGCGCAATAATACAATCCGCCTTGTGCATCGCCATGGAACACGCGTAATGTCCGTGCATTCCCTGCATACCGAGGAATCGCGGATGATCAGTCGGCACACCCGAAATACCCATCATAGAGCATCCGATCGGTGCGTCGATCTTATCGGCAAGCGCTAACAACTCTTCGCTTGCCTCACCGGCCATCAAACCGCCGCCAAAATACACGAACGGTCGCTTCGCTTCGTTGATGCACGCCGCCGCTTGTTCAATGCGAACGTCCTTTGCGGCTTGTTTTTCATCGGGCTGTACCGGCGGCTGTGGCTCGTACTCGCACATGGCGATCTGCACGTCCTTCGGCACGTCGATCAATACCGGACCCGGACGACCCGATTGCGCCAAACGGAACGCATCACGAATGGTATCCGCTAAGTTTTCCACCGACCCCACAAAATAGTTGTGCTTGGTGATCGGCAGCGTAATACCGGTAATATCAATTTCCTGGAAACTATCGGTACCGATACCGGAACTCGGCACGTTGCCGGTAATGGCAACGATCGGCACGGAATCCAAGTAAGCGGTGGCTATACCCGTTACCAGATTGGTGGCGCCGGGACCGGAAGTGGCAATCACCACACCGACCTTGCCGGTCGCACGCGCATAGCCGTCGGCGGCGTGGGCCGCGCCCTGCTCGTGCGCTGTCAGCACATGCTTTAATTCTTCTTGATATTTATAAAGAGAATCGTACACGTTGATGATCTGGCCGCCGGGATAACCGAACACGACGTCGCAGCCCTGCTCAATGAGGGTGCGCACGATAATATCGGAGCCGGACAACTTCATCGTATCAGTCCTTTCTCATATTTTCCAAAATACGGCGCCCCATCTCGGAGCAACCGATCTTTTCACAACCGTCGGAATAAATATCCGCCGTGCGATACCCTGCATCCAGCACCGCCGATACCGCATTCTCAATGCAATCGGCCTCCGCCGGCATATCGAAGCTGAAGCGCAGCATCATCGCCGCCGAAAGGATCGTACCGATGGGGTTTGCCAAATCCATGCCGGCAATATCCGGCGCCGAGCCGTGGATCGGCTCATACAATCCGTTGCTTGAAGCACCCAGACTTGACGACGGGATCATGCCGATAGAGCCCGTAATCATCGAGGCCTCGTCTGACAAAATATCGCCAAACATATTCTCGGTAACTACCACGTCGAACTGTGACGGATCTTTTACGATCTGCATCGCACAGTTATCCACCAACATATCCGAAAGCTCTACGTCGGGATACTCCTCGGCAAGGCGATGCATAACAGCTTTCCACAAACGACTGGAATCCAGCACATTGCTCTTTTCCACCGAGCACAGTTTTCCCGAACGCTTACGCGCCGTTTCGAATCCGATACGACCGATGCGTTCGATCTCACTCTCGGAGTACTGCAAAATATCCACGGCATTTTTCTCGCCGTTTTTCTCTTCGGTGGTATGACTGCCGAAATAAATACCGCCGATCAATTCGCGCACGATAATAAAATCAATGCCTTTGTCCACAATGCTCGCTTTGAGAGGCGATGCATCGGCAAGCTGCGGCCAAATTTTTGCAGGGCGATTGTTACTGTAAACCCCCATGCCCGCACGCAGACGCAAGAGCCCTTTTTCGGGGCGTTTATCACCGGGAACGTCGTTCCATTTCGGGCCGCCGACCGCACCGAGCAGCACGCTGTCTGCCGCAACACATTTTTGGAGCATTTCGGCCGGCAACGGATCGCCCCATTTATCAATGGCGACACCGCCCATATCCACATCCGTATAGGTAAACGTATGACCGTACAGCTCACCGATCTTATTCAGCACGAGCAACGCTTGCTCGACGATCTCGGGACCGATTCCGTCACCACGGATAACCGCAATATTTTTTTGCATAACACTCACGCTTCTTTCAAGGATGCCAATAAACCGCCTTTTTGAATGATATTCTGAATGAACGGCGGGAACGGCTCTGCCTGATACTGCTTGCCGGTAGTCACATTATAAATGATACCGGTATCAAAATCAACGCTGACTTCATCATCCGCAGAAATTTCCTCCGCCGCCTGCTCACATTCCAAAATAGCAAGCCCGATATTGATGGCGTTGCGGTAGAAAATACGCGCAAAGCTTTTGGCAATCACGCAACCGGTACCGCAGGTCTTGATAACAAGCGGTGCGTGCTCACGAGATGAGCCGCAACCGAAATTCCAACCCGCCACCATAATATCGCCCGCTTTGACCTTGCCGACGAACTCGGTGTCAATATCCTCCATACAATGCTTTGCGAGTTCCTTGGCGTCGGAAGTGTTGAGATACCGCGCCGGGATGATCACGTCGGTATCCACGTTATCGGGATACTTAAAAACAGTTCCTTGTGTTTTCATCGTTTATACCCCTTTCGGCTCGGTAATATAACCGGTCAACGCGCTGGCAGCCGCCGTTGCGGGGCTTGCCAAATACACTTCACTATCCACGTGACCCATACGACCGACAAAGTTGCGGTTGGTGGTGGCAATGCACCGCTCACCCGCTGCAAGAATGCCCATATAGCCGCCAAGGCAAGGACCACAGGTTGGGGTGGACACCACCGCACCCGCATCAATGAATGCCGTGACGTAGCCGCGCTCCACACACTCGCGCATGATCTGCATGGTAGCGGGAATGATGATACAACGTACGCCGTCGACGATCTTCTTACCGTTCAGCACGCGGTACGCCGTTTCCATATCCTCCATACGACCGTTGGTGCAACTACCGATCACAACCTGATCAATCTTAATATCCGAAAGTTCGCTCGCCGCCTTGGTGTTTTCCGGCAAATGCGGACAGCTGACAGTGGGCACCATTGCGGACAGATCGATCTCGATCGTCTGCTCGTACACGGCATCCGCGTCGGCCGTATACTCTACGGGCTGACGCTCACAGCGGCCTTTCATATACTCGCGCGTCGTGTCATCCACGGGGAAGATGCCGTTTTTCGCACCCGCCTCAATCGCCATGTTGCAGATGCACAGACGGTCGTCCATCGACAGCGAAGCGACGCCCTCTCCGGTGAACTCCATGCTGCGATACAACGCACCGTCCACGCCGATCTTACCGATAATATATAGGATCACGTCTTTACCGCTGCAATTAGCGGGCAATTTACCCTTTAACTCAAAGCGAATCGCGGCGGGCACCTTAAACCATGCCATGCCTGTCGCCATGCCGGCGGCCATATCGGTACTGCCAACACCCGTGGAAAAAGCACCGAGCGCACCGTAGGTGCAGGTGTGACTGTCCGCACCAATGATGCAATCGCCCGCCGTCACAACACCTTGTTCAGGAAGCAAAGCATGCTCAATACCCATTTTACCGACATCGTAAAAATGGCTGACACAATGCGCACACGCAAACTCGCGGCACTGCTTGGATTGCTCTGCCGCTTTAATGTCTTTGTTCGGAACAAAGTGATCCAACACGATCGCTACGCGATCCTTATCAAATACACTGTCAAAGCCGGCTTTTTTGAACTCGTTGACCGCCACCGGCGTGGTAATGTCGTTGCCGAGAACAATATCCAACTTCGCATTGATCAGCTGCCCCGCGGATACGGTTTCCAGCCCCGCGTGTGCCGCCAATATTTTTTGTGTCATGGTCATTCCCATGTGTGACCACTCCTTTACTCTGTGATCAAATTGTTGTACGCACTAATCAGTGCGTTGATACCGGCACGGATAATATCCGTATCGGTGCCGGCACCCCAGCAAAGCGTGCCATCCTCTTTTTCCAAACCGATATACGCAGCGGCAGTCGAATCGGAGCATTGCTCCTGCACGCTGTGCTCGGTATAGACTTTTAATTTATAGACACTGCCGGTATACGCTTTAAGCGCGTTGCTGACCGCGTCCAGCGATCCGTTACCGGTGGTATGCACGGTGTTCTTTTGACCGTCCTTTTCAAAGGTAACGTACGCATCCACGCCGCCATCCTTTTGCGTAAAAGTCATATTGGCAATGGAAAGCGGCGCTTTGAGATCCAAATAATGCTCTTTGAAAATCGAAAGTACATCGTCGCCCTTTAACTCGCGGTGATCGTGATCGGATACACTCTTGCACAAATAGCTGAAATGCTCGCGCATTTTCGGCGGCAGTACATAACCGTAACTCTGCTCAAGCAGATACCCGATACCGCCCTTGCCACTCTGCGAATTGACGCGGATCACGTCTGCGTCGTAGGTGCGGCTGATATCCTGCGGGTCGATCGGAATATACGGCACTGTCCACGCGTGCAAATTCTTTTCCTTGCGCCAATTCATTCCCTTGGCGATCGCATCCTGGTGGCTGCCCGAGAACGCAGCAAACACCAGCGCGCCCGCATAGGGAGACCGCTCGTACACGTGCATCCGCGTGCATTTCTCGTATACCTCCACAATGGACGGCATATCCGAAAAGTCGAGCTTTGGATCCACGCCGTGAGAGTACATATTCATCGCCAGCGTGATAATATCCACGTTACCGGTACGCTCACCGTTACCGAACAGTGTCCCTTCCACGCGGTCCGCGCCGGCAAGCAGCGCCAACTCGGTATCCGCCACACCGGTACCACGGTCGTTGTGCGGATGCAAGGATACTGTCACGTGCTCGCGGTATTTTAAATTCTCGCTCATGTACTCCACTTGGCTCGCATACACGTGCGGCATACTCATTTCCACCGTGACCGGTAGATTGATGATCACGTTGTTATCCACGCTCGGCTCGAGCACATCCAGAACCGCGTTGCACACTTCCAGTGCGTACTCCGGCTCGGTGCCCGTAAAGCTTTCCGGCGAATACTCAAAGCGGAAATTGCCCTCGTACTCTGCGGCAAGACGTTTGACGAGCTTCGCACCGTCAACCGCGATCTGCTTAATTTCCTCTTTGGATTTGCGGAACACCTGCTCACGCTGTGCCACGCTGGTCGAGTTGTAAAAATGAATGATCGCGTTGGGGGCACCCTTGCACGCGTCAAAGGTCTTGCGGATAATATGCTCACGGCACTGGGTCAGCACCTGCACCGTCACGTCGTCGGGGATCATGTCCCGCTCAATCAATGTGCGCAAAAACTCATATTCGGTTTCGGACGCGGCAGGGAAGCCCACCTCGATCTCCTTAAACCCAAGCTGCAATAACAACTTGTAAAACTCGATCTTTTCTTCCAAGCTCATCGGGATGATAAGACTCTGGTTGCCGTCGCGCAGGTCAACGCTGCACCACGCGGGCGCTTTCTCAATATGATCTTTTTGTACCCATTTGACATGCGTACCCGGTGCCGGATAATACCCGACGCTGTATTTACTGGTATCCATCACTGAATCTCCTTATTGCTCTGCTATCGTGTCGACCTCGACCAACACGTTTTTCGGTAACGTTTTGACCGCCACGCAAGAACGAGCGGGCTTGCCGGTAAAATACTTGCCGTAAACGGCATTAAACGCGGCAAAATCCTCCATCGACTGTAAAAAGCACGTGGTCTTGACGACCTTGTCAATGGACGAGCCGGCAGCTTCCAGCACCGCGGCGATATTTTTACACACCTGCTCGGTCTGTTCTTCAATGGTGGTCGCTTCCACCGCCCCGCTCGCGGGGTTGATAGCGATCTGACCGGAGGTGAACACCAGTCCCCCCGCGACCATTGCCTGGCTGTACGGCCCGATCGCTTCGGGTGCGTTGCTTGTATGTATGATCTTCATATCAAAACCCTCTTATCTTTCTGCAATACGGAAGCCCTCGGCCTCCAGTGCGTGGACGATCTCATCGGCATGGTCGTAGTTACGCGCTTCCAACGTGATGCGCAGGAAACACCCGTTAACGCTCTTGGTGCCGCCGCGCTCATAATGAACGCCGGTGACGTTACCGCCGCAATCGGCAATGATGCGGGATACGTCTTTGAGCTGACCGGGCTTATCCGCCAGTTCGATCAGCAGGTTGACAATACGCGCCGAGCGCATCAAGCCGCGTTCGATAACGCGCGACAAGCTCGTTACATCAATATTACCGCCGGAGATCAAGCTGACCACCTTTTTGCCGGCAAGCGGGAATTTGTTATACATGGCCGCCGCCACCGACACCGCACCGGCGCCCTCGGCAACCATCTTTTGCTTCTCAATCAGTGCCAGCACCGCCGAAGAAATTTCATCCTCCGTCACCAGCGCAATATCGTCCACGTATTTGCTGACGTACTCAAAAGTATGTTCGCCGGGTTTTTTCACCGCAATACCGTCTGCAATGGTGGATACGGCATCCAGCGCTTCGATCTTTCCGCTCTTTACGGAGTTGTACATGCTCGGCGCTCCCGCCGCCTGCACACCGTATACCTTGATGGACGGACGGATGGATTTGATTGCATACGCAACACCCGAGATCAGACCGCCGCCGCCGATGGGCACGATCACGGCGTCAATATCATCCATCTCGTTAACGATCTCAAGACCGATCGTTCCTTGTCCTGCGATAACATCTTCATCATCAAACGGGTGCACGAACGTGTACCCTTTTTCGTCTTTGAGTTGCAAGGCACGGTTGTACGCATCATCATAGCAGCCCTCAACCAAGCAGACGTCCGCGCCGAAATTCTTAGTGGCCTCCACCTTGGAAAGGGGCGCCGTATCCGGCAAGCAAATGAGCGAAGAAATACCGCATTTAGTCGCGGCAAGCGCCACACCCTGCGCATGGTTACCCGCGGAGCAGGCGATAACACCCTTTGCCTTTTCCTCGTCGGACAGCATCGCGATCTTATAACCCGAACCGCGCAGCTTAAACGAACCCGTATTTTGCAGATTTTCCGGTTTGAGATACAGCGTGCAATCCGGCGCGATCCCGTATGCTTTGGCAAGCGGGGTCGGGCGGATAATATCCTTCAAAACGGTAGACGCCTGAAAGATCTTGTCGATGGTCAACATAACAATTCCTCTTTTCTGCCTCAAATAGACACAAAAACCCTGCCTCTTAAAATAAAGAGACAGGGTCTTACAGTTGTTGTAAAAACCTTGCGGTACCACTCTTTTTGCCACCTTAATGGCCACTCACGGCGATCCTATAATCGCGCCCCCGGATAACGGTGGGTTGCCGGCTGTCCTAATGAGGAATTCACCTGTTCAGATCAGCACTCCGGGGCCAGTATACCGTTCTCCGTCTGTCGGCTTACACCACCCGCCGACTCTCTGTGTTCGGGATTAAAACGGCTTTCTCCCCATCATCGTGTTTGTTGATTTGCTAAATTATATCATCACTTTAGCACGATGTCAAGCAAAATTATTCAATAACTTTGATCCAACCGTCAGGACCTTCGATCTCGCCCATCTGAATACCGCGCAAGGTATCATACAGCTTTTGAATAACCGGTCCCATGCCTGCAAACGTGATCTCCTTACCGTGATCAACGATCTTGCCGACCGGCGAAATCACTGCCGCCGTACCGCACAGACCGCACTCAGCGAACTGATCGATCTCAGACAGCTTGATCTCGCGTTGCTCCACTTCCATTCCCAAATATTGCTCCGCAACCTGCATCAACGAGCGGCGCGTAATGGAGGGGAGAATGGTGTCGGATTTCGGGGTAACCAACTTACCGTCTTTGGTAACGAAAATAATGTTCGCACCGCCGGTCTCCTCAATAAAGGTGCGCGTAGCGGAATCCACGTACACGTTTTCGTCGTATCCGCAGTTATGCGCATCCACAATGTTGCGCAAGCTCATGGCGTAGTTAAGACCCGCCTTGATGTTACCGGTACCCTTAGGAGCGGCACGGTCCAGATCCGAAATGCGCAGCGTCAGCGGTTTGACACCGCCCTTGAAATACGGACCGACCGGTGTCGCGAAAATGCGGAACTGATACTCGGTCGCGGGTTTCACGCCGATAACGGCGTTACTGCCGAACATAAAGGGGCGCAGATATAACGACGCGCCCGAGCCGTACGGCGGCACCCAGTCCTTGTTGGCTTTCACGACCTCTACGACCGCCTCAACGAAACGGTCTTCAGGGAACACCGGCATCTCCAAGCCGCGGCAGGAATCCGCCATGCGGGCGGCGTTCATATCGGGACGGAAGCAGACGATCTTGCCGTCCACCGTGGTATACGCTTTAAGCCCCTCAAAGCAGGTCTGCGCATACTGCAACACACCTGCACATTCGGTGATCGTAATCGTGGCGTCCTCGGTCAGGCAACCGTCATCCCAATTGCCATCCTTATAATTTGCAACGTAGCGCTTATCGGTCTGCACGTAAGCAAAACCGAGATTGCTCCAATCGATATTCTTCTTATCCATATCCGACACCTCTTTGTCCATGATGTTTTATTGTAACACCGCTTTTTTCATCGGTCAACCGTTTTATATGAAAAAACGGCCGTTCTTTTCGAACGACCGTTTTGCATTATTTCATCAAACTCTGTCCATCCATCTCGGCGGGTTGTGCCAAACCGAGGATTTGGAGCATCGTCGGCGCAATATCGCACAGGCGACCGCCCTCGCGCAGCTCGCACGGATGTCCCACCACGCAGAACGGAACGGGGTAGGTGGTGTGTGCCGTGAACGGCGATACACCGTCCTCCTCCAGCATCTTATCCGCGTTACCGTGGTCAGCTGTGATCAGCGCCACGCCGCCCATTTCCAACACGGCATCCACCGTTTTGCCAACGCAGGTGTCAACGGCTTCCACTGCGGCTTTTGCCGCGTCGAACACACCGGTATGACCAACCATGTCGCAGTTCGCATAGTTGAGGATAATCACGTCGTAGTTACCCGAACGGATCCGCTCCACTACCGCGTCGCACACGGGGTAAGCGCTCATTTCGGGTTGCAGGTCGTAAGTGGCAACTTTGGGAGAGTTGATCAAGACGCGATCCTCGCCCTCAAACTCACGCTCAACGCCGCCGTTGAAGAAGAAGGTCACGTGTGCGTATTTCTCGGTCTCCGCAATGCGCAGCTGCGTTTTGCCGTTCTTGCCGAGATATTCGCCCAGCGTATTGTTCAAAGATTGCGGACGGAACGCCACGTCAACGTTTGGCATGGTCGCATCGTACTGCGTCATGCACACGTAGGTGAGGGGGAAGAAGCCGTTTTTGCGCTCAAAACCCGCAAACTCCGAATCCACAAAGGTGCGGGTGATCTCACGCGCACGGTCGGGGCGGAAGTTAAAGAAGACCACGCTGTCGCCCGCTTTGATCTTGCCGTTTTCGTCGCACACGGCGGGCACCACGAACTCATCGGTGACGCCCTCGTCATACGATTTTGCCATGACGTCCACGGCGTCGGTGTTCTTCACACCCTCGCCGTACACCATCGCGGCATACGCTTTTTCCACGCGTTCCCAGCGATTATCGCGGTCCATCGCGTAGTAGCGACCCATCACGGTAGCAATGCTGCCCACACCGATCTCGTTCATTTTCTCCTGCAGCTGTGCCACGAAATCCTTGCCCGAAGTCGGCGGCACGTCGCGGCCGTCCATCAAGCAATGCACGAATACGTTGTTAACGCCGGATTTTTTTGCCATCTCCAGCAAGCCGTACAAATGGGTCAAGTGGCTGTGCACGCCGCCGTCGGACAGCAGACCGATGAGGTGCAACGCTTTGTCGCCTTTCGCATTTTTCATCGCATTTTTGAGGGCGGCGTTCTCAAAGAAATCGCCGTCTTTAATGGATTTGGTAATGCGGGTCAGCTCCTGATACACCACGCGGCCGGCACCGATGTTGGTATGACCGACCTCGCTGTTACCCATCTGCCCGTCCGGCAGACCGACGTCCATACCGGAAGCGCCGATAGCGGTAAACGGGTTTTCAGCAAAGAGCTTGGAAAGGTTCGGGGTCGCGGCGGCTTTGATGGCGTTGCCCATCACATCGTCGTTCAGACCGAAACCATCCATAATAATCAACACTAAAGGTTTTTTCATCTTATTTCTCCTCATTAGAGGGGCGCAAGATTTTTAACAAACCTTGCGCCCGATGTTGAAAACGTAACTTATTTCGCAGCCGCAACGATGGTCGCAAAATCTGCGGGCTTCAAGGAAGCGCCACCGATCAAGCCACCGTCAACATCCGACTGTGCAAGCAGCTCTGCCGCGTTTGCCGCGTTCATGGAACCGCCGTACTGAATGGTGACCGCTTTTGCGGCTTTATCGTTGTACAGACCCGCGATAACGTCACGGATCTGTGCGCAAACCTCGTTTGCCTGCTCCGCCGTAGCGGTACGGCCGGTACCGATCGCCCAAACCGGCTCGTACGCAATGATCACGCGTGCGAGTTCTTCCTCGGACACGCCGCCGAGAGCGACTTTCGTCTGCATCGCCACGATCTCGCCGGTGATGCCCTGCTCACGCTGCTCCAGATATTCGCCCACGCACAGGATGACGGTCAAACCCGCATCCAACGCAGCACGCATACGCTTCTGAACGGTAACGTCGGTATCGCCGAAATAAGTGCGGCGCTCGCTGTGACCGAGGATCACATAGCCGACTTCCATGGCTTTCAGCATTTCAGCGGAGATCTCGCCGGTGTACGCACCGGATTTCTCCCAGTGGCAGTTCTGAGCGGCAACGCCGATCTTGCTGCCTTTAACAGCTTCCAACGCTGCCGGCAGATCCACAAACGGAACACCGACAACCACGTCACAGGTCGCATCTGCAACCAACGGTTTGATCGCCTCGATCAGTTCAACGGCTTCTGCGGGGGTCTTGTTCATTTTCCAGTTACCCGCAATAACATACTTACCCATACTATTCTTCCTATCCTTTCTTGGATTATTTATCACTCATTGCGACAATTCCGGGAAGCTCTTTACCCTCTAAGAATTCCAAAGAGGCGCCGCCACCGGTGGAAATGTGGCTCATCTTATCGCCAAAGCCCAAGGTATTCACAGCCGCTGCGGAATCGCCGCCGCCGATAATGGTGGTGGCATCCGTCTCGGCAAGCGCTTCGGCAACCGCGATGGTGCCCTTTGCCAAAATCGGGTTCTCGAACACGCCCATCGGGCCGTTCCACACGACCGTCTTGGCAGACTTCACTTCGTTTGCATACAGCTGGGCCGTTTTCGGACCGATGTCCAAGCTCATCATATCAGCCGGGATCGCATCCGCCGCCACGACCTGAACGTCGATGGGAGCATCGATCGGATCGGGGAAGGATTTGGAGATCACGCAATCGACCGGCAGCAGGAGCTTAACGCCTTTCTGCTCCGCACGTGCGAGCATCTCGCGGCAATAATCGATCTTCTCGTTGTCGAGCAGCGAGGTGCCGACCGAGTAACCCTTAGCAGCCAGGAAGGTATACGCCATACCGCCGCCGATGATGAGGGTATCGGCTTTGTTCAGCAAATTCTCAATAACGTTCAGCTTGTCCGCCACTTTCGCGCCGCCCAAAATGGTAACGAACGGACGAACCGGATTTTCCACGGCGTTGCCGAGGAACTCGATCTCTTTCGCCATCAGGTAACCGTTAGCGGATTCTTCCACGAAAGAAGCCACACCGACGGTGGAGCAGTGAGCGCGGTGCGCCGCACCGAACGCGTCGTTTACAAACAGATCGCACAAGGAAGCCAGATCCTTGGAGAACGCTTCGCCGTTCTTGGTCTCCTCTGCACGATAGCGGGTGTTCTGCAACAGAACGATCTCGCCGTCTTTCATCGCGTCAACCGCTTTGCGAGCGTTTGCGCCGACAACTTCGTCATCCGCCGCAAACACAACCTTGCAGTTGAGCTTTTCGCTCAGGCGCACGGCAACCGGTGCCAGCGAATATTCCGGCTTGGGCTCGCCCTTCGGCTTGCCGAGGTGGGAGCACAAAATAACCTTGGCGCCCTGATTCATCAGATACTTGATCGTGGGAAGAGCTGCCACAATGCGGTTTTCATCGGTAATCACGCCGTTTTTCAGCGGCACGTTGAAGTCGCAACGCACCAAAACGCGCTTACCTTTTACCTGCAGATCTTCCACGGTTTTCTTGTTCAAGAGATTCATGAGGATTCCCCTTTCTTATCGGTACCGTTTTTCAGCTGGAAAAACGATCCATATCAGAGTTATTTTACCCTTTTTTTCACGGTTTTTCAAGAGTTTGACGAAAATTTAACGAATAAACTCAAAAATAAAAAAGAACCGCACGAAATTCGTGCGGTTCTCATAATTAGCTTCGCCATTTGCGCCGACGTTTTTTGTTGTATTGGACATTGAGGACCACGTAGCCCACCACCGCCAACAGAAGAATGATGAGAATTGCCAACGTCCAACCCGAAAACAGAAAATCACGAACGTCGCACCACGCGGCATACAAAAAACTGCGCGAGGCGTTTTCGCCTGCCGCGACCGGTATCGAGCCAACCAATTCTTCGCCGAGGTATAACTCCAGCGTGCCAAGCACCTGTCCCGCCTCGATCGGGGCGACACATTCCTCTTCTGTTGTGACCACCCGCCGCGTGATATCCTCACTCTTGACCGATTCACCGAGCACGGCGGCAAGATCGCGCACCGGCACCAAGCTGACACTGCTTCGCTCGGCGGAGTCGCGCACGGTGATGCGGCCGACCGGCTCGTTTTTGCGGGCAAGTGTTTCATAGCGAAAATCCAGCAACCCCCAACGGATCAAACGCCGTGCATCGGCATAGGCAATGTTGGTCAAATTGTCGTCCTTGTCCTTGCGGGGGGCGCCCATCACGATCGCCATGTATTCATAGCCGTTGTTCCCACCGAACGCCATCAGCGACATCTCGGTTAAAGTGCCGCCGGTTTTACCGCCGAGTGCATAGGTGTAATACGCCTCCGACGACTGGCGGATAAAATCACAGCTGGTCGGCCAACTACGCGTTTTCCCACCAGAAACGGGGGTGACAGTATATTGTGTCAACTCCAGTGCGTCCCGCACTCCCGTATACTGCATTGCCGCACGGGATAGTATCGCCGCATCCCTTGCAGACATATATTGACCTTCTTCATTAAGACCCACGACGTTGGTGAAATGAGAGTTTTTACAGCCAAGCTCTGCCGCATAGAGATTGAGTCCCTCCACAAAGGCGTCCGGAGTGCCGCTGAGTGCCGCCGCGAGTGTCACCGCACAATCGGCGGCGGTTTGGATGGCACAAAGCGTGAGCAGATCGCGAAGCTTCCACGTCTCACCGAATCCCATCAGCGCCACGTGAAGTCCCGTTCCCGCCACGTAGTGGTTAAACAGTTCCAAGGTATAGGTGCCGGTCGCGGTATCCATATCGATTTGCTGTTCCTCAATAAGGTGCATGGCATACCCGAGCATTGCCACGCGCATCAGTGCGCCCGGCTCGTATCGCGTGTCGGCATCTTTTTCATACAGATACACATCCTGCTCCGCTTTGACACCCATATATAGCATCACCGCGGAAGGGGATTCGATCGGATCCTCGTCAGCGGGGTATTCATACCGCAGTTCGGCACCCGCAACGGGAAACGCCGCGAGTAACAAGCATATTCCCAACAATACCGCAGATGTGCGGCGTAACAATCGTTTCATCGTTTGCTCCGTTTTCAGTCGTCAAAATTCAAGGTAGTGCGCGTGCAGATCTCCAAGATCTTATCCCGCAACTTCACAAAATCTTCAAATGCCACCGGCTTTTGATTGGGGTTGCGCAAAATCGCCGCCGGATGGAACATGCCCATGTACAACACACCGTCTTTTTCAATGAACTCGCCGTGTTGGCGCGTTACCTTAAAATCCGGTGAAATGAAATGAAAAGCAGCAATACGGCCAAGGCACACCACGATCTTGGGATTGATGAACCGCATCTGTTCCGACAACCAGTGGGCGCATGCCGCTTGCTCCTCCGGCAGGGGATCACGGTTTTGCGGGGGGCGGCATTTGACCATGTTGGCGATATAAATGTTGTGCTTGCGAGACAGACCGACCGCCTCCAGCATCACGTCTAACAGTTTGCCGGCTCTGCCGACAAACGGCTCGCCCTGCAGGTCTTCGTTCTCGCCCGGCCCCTCGCCAATAAAGAGTACCTCCGCCTGCGGGTTGCCGACACCGAACACCACGTTGTGGCGCGTTTCACACAAACCGCACGCACGGCAGTCCATACACGCATTTTTTAACACGTTCCAGTTCTGTTCCATAACGACCTTCCTTGACAAATGATGGGTAATATGATAGAGTTCTAAACAGAAACTATTACTACGAGTGGAGATGTAAAATATGGCAAAACCGTTGTTAGTTGAAACGTCTGCCCGTCACATTCACGTATCCCGCGAACATTTGGACATTCTGTTCGGTAAGGGCTACGAGCTGACGGTGAAAAAAGAGTTGTCCCAGCCCGGTCAGTATGCTTGCGCCGAGCGCGTGGACGTTGTCGGCCCGAAAAAGACGCTGGCGGGTGTCAGCATTTTGGGTCCCGTCCGCCCCGCCACGCAGGTGGAGCTGTCCTTGACGGACGCGCGTTCCATTGGTGTTGTGGCGCCCATCCGTGAATCGGGTGACACCGCTAATTCCGGCGGTTGCAAACTGGTTGGTCCTTGCGGCGAGGTGGAACTCACCGAAGGCGTGATCGCCGCCAAACGTCACATTCACATGACCCCCGCGGATGCCGCTGAATACGGCGTCCAGGATAAGGACGTTGTTTCGGTAAAAGTGGAATCCGACGACCGTTCGCTGATCTTCGGCGACGTTGTGGTTCGTGTCAGCGACAAGTTTGCGCTGGCAATGCACATCGACACCGACGAATCCAACGCCGCTGCTGCCGGCATGAACGCCACGGGCACACTTATTAAATAAGTTGTTTCCGAAAAGCCCTGTCTGTGAAAAGACAGGGCTTTTTTCTGTTTATTTTCCGACACAAAACCGAGAAAAGATGCCGTCCACCACCGCTTCGGTGGCGCGCTCGCCCGTCAGTTCCAATACGGCACCGATGGCGCCGTCCACACTGACCGATACCGCATCCAACGTCATGCCGCTTTGCAGCGCTAAAAGGGCTTCCGTGACACTTTCTGCCGCACGGCACACGCAGTACCGCTGGCGCTCGGTGGCAAGCACCGGTTCGGCATCGTTCAAGCGATCAATACCGGTCACGGCGTGAATGGCAGCGGTAAGTTTTTCAAGACCTGTTCCGCTCACCGCTTGCAGTTCCACGGTATATACAAACTTTTCTTTAATTGTCGTATCATCGATTTGCTTATCGAGATCCTGTTTGTTAATTATAGCGATCGTACCGTGTGTCGGCAACTGCCGGATGAGAGAAAGATCGTCTGCCGACAACGGGCGGGAAGCATCAAACACCGCTAAAATCAGCGCGGCGGATTCCAAACGACGGCGCGAGCGCTCAACACCGATCGCCTCCACCGTATCGTCGGTTTCGCGAATACCCGCCGTGTCCGATAACCGCAAGCAAACTTCTCCAACCCGCACGACCTCCTCCACCACGTCACGAGTGGTACCGGCAATCGGGGTAACGATACTGCGTTCACAACCGCTGAGCAGGTTCATCACCGTGGATTTTCCCACGTTCGGACTGCCCACGATCGCGGTATCGATGCCCTCGCGCAATACGCGACCGGCATCGTAGGTGGAAAGCAGGTTTTGTAACTGTTTCTTTGCTTTTTCGAGCTCTGTTTCCAACGCTTCATATTCAAGCTCCGGAATATCGTCGTCCGGATAATCCACAAACGCGGAAAATTGTGCCTGTAAGGCAATCAGCGCATCCTTGACCGCCGTCAACCGCCGATACAGCGCGCCTTCGCGCACCGTCAAGGCGGTCTTGGCGGCAAGCCGGCCGTTTGCTTCGATCAGCGTCATCACCGATTCGGCACCGGTGAGATCCAGCTTGCCGTTTAAAAACGCGCGGCGGGTAAACTCGCCCGCTTCTGCCGGCTTGGCACCGGCGGAAAACAACGCACGCAGAGTACGCTGTAAGAGATACAAACCGCCGTGGCAGGAAAACTCCACCACGTCTTCACCGGTATAGCTGTGCGGTGCACGGAACACCGTTGCAATACATTCGTCAATATCGCCGTCGGCATCCGCTACCCGCCCGTAGGCGGCGCGGTAACCCGAAAGCGCTGTCAACTGCTTCGCATCATCAACGGGCTTGAAGACCGACGACGCGATTTCAATCGCACCCGCACCGGAAAGGCGAATAACCCCCAGCCCGGCGGGTGCCATCGGTGTGGAGATCGCAGCAATAACGCTACTCATTATTCACCCTGCGACTCGGCGGGTGTTTCCTCTGCGGGAACGGACGTTTCGCCGTCCTCGACTTCCGCCTCATCCTCGTGCGGCACGTTCGCCAGCGACACGATACGCGTACCTTCTTCCACGCGCATGACGCGTACGCCCTTAGACGGACGGCGGCACTGACGAATCTCTTCTGCCGCCAAGCGGATAATGATACCGCCGGAGGAAATGAGGATGATATCGTCGTCTACACTCACCATGCGGATCGCGGCAACATCGCCGTATTCCTCGGTGTGATAGTTGGTAAGACCTTTACCGCCACGGGACTGTACACGGTAATCAGCGAATTCACTGAGTCGACCGTAACCGGTTTCGGTAACGGTAAGCAACAGATTGTTATCGTCACGGATCGCCATACCGACGACCTCGTCGTCCTCACTGAGTGTGATGGCTTTCACGCCGCGGGCAGTACGGCCCACCACGCGCGCATCGTTTTCATCGAAGCAGATCGCCATACCTTTACGCGTACCGACCAGCAATTTCTGATACCCGTCGGTCACGTGCACCCACGCGAGCTCATCGCCCTCATCGAGGTCAACCGCGATCAAACCGCTCTTGCGGGCATTGCTGTACGCGTTAAGGCGGGTACGTTTAATAACGCCGCGGCGAGTGACCATACACAGATACTTGTCGTCTTCAAATTCCGTAACACGGATCATGGCGGTGACCTTTTCATCACCGGTCAGCGGCAACAGATTGATTATGTTCATACCCTTGGAGGTACGGCTGCCTTCCGGCACCTCGTAACACTTCAGGCGATATACACGACCGGCCGAGGTAAAGAACATCACGATATCGTGGCTGGAGCACAAGAACATCGTTTCGGTGACGTCTTCCTCGCGGGTGGTCATACCCTTGATGCCACGGCCGCCGCGACGCTGTGCCTTATACACGTCCACCGGCTGACGCTTGATGTAGCCGCGCTGGGACATGGTGAGCACACATTCCTCCACCGGAATGAGGTCTTCAATATCCACCTCGCCGGAGACCATCGAGATCTCGGTGCGGCGATCGTCACCGTATTTGTCACGCAGTTTGAGGCATTCCTCTTTTACGAGGGCTTTTACTTTCATCTCGTCCTCAAGAATGCTCTGCAGCTCCGCAATTCGTTGACGCAGAGCGGCGAGTTCATCCTCGATCTTCTGGCGCTCTAATCCCGACAACTGACGCAAGCGCATCTGCACGATGGCTTCTGCCTGAACATCGTCAAAGCCAAAACGTTCCATAAGTTTTTGCTTGGCATCCGCGGTATCCAAGGATCCGCGGATGATGGCAATAACCTCGTCGATGAAATCCACAGCGACCTTGAGCGCTTCCACGATGTGTTCGCGCTCTTTTGCCTTGCGCAGATCAAAGGTGGTGCGGCGGGTGATGACCTCGCACTGGAACTTGATATATTCCTCGAGCATCTCCTTGAGTGTGAGAATGCGCGGCACACCGTTGACAAGAGACAGCATGATCGCACCGAACGTGACCTGCATTTGCGTGTACGCAAACAACTGGTTGAGCACGACCTGCGGATTAGCATCCTTTTTCAGATCAATGACAATGCGCATACCCTCACGACTGGAATGGTCAACGACGTCACGGATACCCTCGATGCGTTTTTCATCTGCCAACTCAATGATGGATTTGACAAGATTTAATTTGTTTACCTGATAGGGGATCTCGGACACAATGATGCGGAAACGATCGTTGTGCTCTTCGATCTCGGTCTTGGCGCGCACGATGATACGGCCGCGACCCGTCGCATAGGCGGCACGAATACCGGAATAGCCCATGATAACACCGCCGGTCGGGAAATCGGGGCCTTTGATGCAATCCATGATCTCCGGCATACCGGCTTCGGGGTTGTCAATGAGCAGGCAAATACCGTCCACGACCTCACGCAGGTTGTGCGGCGGAATATTGGTTGCCATACCGACCGCAATACCCACCGAGCCATTCACGAGCAGGTTGGGGAAACGAGACGGCAGAACCTCCGGCTCCTCGGTGGTATCGTCAAAGTTCGGCACGAAGTTTACCGTTTCTTTTTCGATATCTGCGAGCATATCCAGCGCCATCTTGCTCATGCGCGCCTCGGTATAACGGTAGGCAGCGGCGGGGTGGCCGTCGATGGAACCGAAGTTACCGTGACCGTCAATGAGCGGATACCGCAGTGAGAAATCCTGCGCCATACGCACAAGTGCATCGTAAACGGACGCGTCACCGTGCGGATGATAGTGACCCAACACGTCACCGACCGTGGTCGCACATTTACGGTGCGCCTTATCGGGCGTAAAGCCATCCTCGTGCATCGTATACAGAATACGACGATGCACGGGTTTTAAGCCGTCACGCACATCCGGCAGCGCACGCGCGACGATGACCGACATCGAATACTCGAGGAAGCTTTTACGCATCTCTTTTTCAAGATCGACATTGATCAGTTTGTTGTTCTGTACCGTCATTTGCTCATCCATTGTTTTGTCTCCTTTATCAGAACCAATTTAGGGGAGTTCTCTGTTTAACGCGTCGGGATCTTCGATCGCCGACCACGGAATATCCAATCGTTCACCGGTCGCATACAACACCGTTACACCGGCTTCGCTTTTATTCATTTGGTAGCGGCCGCGCACGGCAAAGGACACCGCGCCGTTTTGCTGCTTGGCAACGCCTTCTTTTGTAAAGGCGAGCCGCACCACACCTTGTTTGCCGGTTTTCAGGCGGACAGCCAGGTGTGTTATAAGTGCACCCAGCAGCATAAACACCCCGCAAAAGATCACACAATTGAGAAGCGGCCACGGTGTTAAAGCTGTCATTAATGCCGGAGTCAAGCCGTAGATAATCATCTGCGGCAACACTATGCCCAGCAATTCGTGAAAGTCCCGGTTATCCGTTGTCGGGATAACGGTAGCACGGGTAATGACCGTGTCATAATTTGCAAACCGCACGTTGGGTAACGGTTCGCTGAGCAAGGGCACCGCCGATTCTTTGACACGATAGACCGATGGGCTGACATGCTCCTGCAGAAAGCGGCGAACGGCAAACAGCTGTTGTGCCGTCATGTCAGCGCCACGAAAACAAACGGTAACGTGACCGTCTCCAAGAAGAATACCATCTACACTTTCAACACAGTGCGTAACCTGCGTGTACGGCAGGATGCTGCTGCCGCGCATCGTGCTGTATACCGCACGATCGCGGTACAACGAGATCATACTGCCCGCGCGGATCATGCGGTGATCCTGCCACCGTTCCAACCAAGCGTTTTCAAGCGCCTGTCGTTTGCGACGGCGGGCACGCAATACCCGTGCAATTAAAAACCATAAACAACCCGCCATTAACGGGACCACCAATGAGGGAATCCGCCAATCGATTTGGGTGGCAGCACCCGCTGCTTGAATCGAAAAGAAAATGAGCAACACGCCCAAAACCACACAAAGCAGCTTTGAAACCGGATCATGCAGAGTCCGTTGCCAACGCTCCTCCTCTTGTCCCGTGAGAAAACGCCCCGCCACAACCAGTTGCGGCAAATCGGAAGTAAAGTTATCCAACGGGCGTTCCTCCTTACGGTTAGCTTAGGTGGCTGTCTACAATACCACTCAATTCTTCAAAATCGGAAATACACCGCTTGGGAATCGACAACTGTCGGTCCTTACCGGTATAAATTTCTACTGTATCACGGCAGTTCACGGCGCGGGTAACGTGTGACCACGGCAACCGTAACGGGCGCATCCCATCCGCTTTGCCCACGAGCAGAATATACGAACCGGTAAATTCCACCCGCAGCTTGCAAACGCGGCGCTCGGTGCGTGTGATAGCACGCCGCATCCGAATTCGCGCTTTGATGACCGATACCAAAAAAGCAGTCAACAACGCGGATAAAAATAGCGGGAGTGGTTTAATCGCGAAGATGAAATATCCAAGCGAAGCCAACATCGTCATGAGAACACATTTGCTCGGAAGTGACGCCACAAACCGCTCCATGGCGGTCTCCGCAGCGATACCGACAATCTCGTTGTCGGTATAGTCCACCTCTACCGTCAGCAACACGTCTTCCGTTGTTTCCCGGTTGGGAAGAGAAATCGTTTCGTCTTCTGCGATGCCGGGGACGAGTTTATCTAACAACATCTGCCGCGGGAGGGGAACGTTTTTAAGCGCCGCTTGCCGTGTGGCTTCAGCGGTGCGCTCATTCAAAAACCGTGCAGGAATTACGATGGATTTTCCATCCATTCCGCAAAAGATCATCATATCGGCAGTTTCCGCATACACGCGACATTGTTCATACGGAATTACGGTGGTTGCGGTGGCGGTACGCTTACGGATCGCATCGCTTTCGACCGTCACGGTACCGAAAAACACATAGCCGTTGTAAACGGTTGAATCGTATGCCGCTTCGCTTCGCCGACGCAATTGTGCGGGCATCGTCAGCATCATCCACAACTCCGAACCGATCAAAAGCACCAGCAGCGATACAAGCGACCAGTCAATGCCGTTAGAATACCGAAAATCCGTTATTCCCATGACAACGCACGCCGCCAGCATGAACAGCGACATTATGCGCATCCCGCGCGCCATCTTCCCCGCACGACCGGCGAGGATCTCTTGTGAACGGACATATTCCTCACGGTTTAGATCGACGAAATATTCCACTTCGGTGAAAGAGTCGTTCATGGATAACATCCTTAGATATCAAGATTGGACACGTATTTCGCGTTCTTTTCAATAAAGTCACGGCGCGGTTCGACCTTATCACCCATTAGGATGGTGAAGGTTTCGTCCGCCGCGATCGCATCGGATAATTCTACTTTCAGCATAGTGCGGAACGCCGGATCCATCGTGGTTTCCCACAGCTGTTCAGGGTCCATTTCACCAAGACCTTTGTAGCGCTGAATATCGGTGTTGCCGCCGAGCTCTTCAATGTAACGGTCACGTTCTTCATCGGAGAACGCATACCGCACCTGCTTGCCTTTGGATACCTTAAACAGCGGCGGTTGCGCAATATACACGTGGCCTTCTTCAATAAGCGGACGCATGTAACGGAAGAAGAACGTCAGCAGCAAGGTGCGGATGTGCGCACCGTCAACGTCGGCATCCGCCATGATAATGACTTTACCGTAACGCAGTTTGGACAGATCAAAATCGTCACCGATACCGCAACCGAGCGCCACGATCACCGGAATCAGTTTTTCGTTGCCGTATACCTTGTCAAGCCGCGCCTTTTCGACGTTGAGCATTTTGCCCCACATCGACAAGATCGCCTGGAAGTTGCGATCACGACCTTGGATCGCGGAACCACCAGCCGAATCACCCTCAACGATGTACAGCTCGGTACGCTCGGCATCGCTCCAGATACAATCTGCCAACTTGTCCGGCATGCGGGTGGAGGCAAGTCCGCTCTTTTTACGGGCGAGTTCTCTGGCTTTTTGCGCCGCCTCACGTACGCGTGCAGCATTGATGGATTTTTCCAAAATGCCTTTGGCAACCGCCGGATTTTCTTCCAGATACGGCGTTAATTTTTCGTTCAGCAGTTGGGTGACCAACGTACCCATGGCGGTATTACCCAGTTTTGCCTTGGTCTGACCTTCAAACTGTGCGTCTTTTAGCTTCACGCTGATAACCGCTGTTAAGCCCTCGCGGACATCGTCACCTTTCAGGTTGGAATCCGCGTCTTTTAGCATATTGTGGCGGCGAGCGTAATCGTTAAGAATACGCGTAATGCCGTTTTTGAAGGAGTTTTCGTGCGTACCGCCATCCACCGTGTGAATGTTGTTGGCAAACGAAATGATGTTTTCGTTGTAGCTATCGTTATACTGGAACGCGACTTCGGCAATCGAGTCTCCGTCGGTAAGCGACATATGCACAACGTTTTCGTGCAGCGCTTGATAGCCGCGCGTTTTGTTCATAAATTCTACGAAGGAGGATATACCGCCTTCGTAACAATATTCCTGCGACACGACGTTTTCTTCGTCACGCATGTCGGTGAGCGTAATCTTAAGACCTGCATTAAGGAATGCTTGTTCACGTAAACGCTTTTGCAGTACTTCAAACTCGTATTCGGTGGTTTCGCTGAAAATTTCAGCATCTGCCTTAAAGCGAATCAGCGTACCGTCGCAATCGGACGTGCCGATCACCGTTAAATCGGAAGTTGCCACACCGCGTTCAAACCGCTGAGCAAACACTTTGCCCTCACGGGAAATTTCAACCTCTAACCACTCGGAAAGCGCGTTAACAACTGATGAACCAACACCGTGCAGACCGCCCGATACCTTATAGCCGCTTCCGCCGAATTTACCGCCCGCGTGCAACACGGTCAATACGACCGTTACGGTCGGAATACCGAGTTTTTCATTAATACCAACCGGAATACCACGGCCGTTATCGCGCACGGAGATAACGTTACCCGGTAAAATATCCACCTCAATGTGGGTACAAAAACCGGCCAACGCCTCGTCAATGGAGTTATCCACGATCTCATATACCAGATGGTGCAATCCGCGCGGTCCTGTTGATCCGATATACATGCCGGGACGCTTACGAACGGCTTCCAGCCCCTCTAAAACCTGTATTTGACTTTCGTCATAGACCTCACTGTCGGGGCGGGTCATTTCATTTTCTAAATTCTGATCCATTTCAGTACCTCTCATTCACTCAAATTGACCGGAAAGATTCGGCTCGTTTTAACAAAGTTGCGCAGGATATCTGCGAAATATAGACGGTTGGTGGCTCGTCCCCTTTTTGGCAAACCACAAAACTTTTTGGAAGGTCATCACCGACGGTAATTACCCGTCCGCTTCGTTGGGCTTCATTTAGAAAGCCGCGCGTATTTTTGGAGATCGTCGTGTTTTCCATATCGAAAATCCCAACAATTTCCCGCATCGGTACGACCGTTTCCTGCCCTATATGTAAATACATAATGCCTCTCCTTAAACTTTCCACAAACAGTAACTATTTTGTGGAAAGTTCGCCGCTTTTTACGTAGATCTTTTGTCCATCCTTTAGTGCTTTCAGCGGTTCAGGATCACAACAAGTAATAAATACTTGCCAGTCTTTAATATGATTTAAAATATATTCCTGACGGGAGTGATCCAATTCACTCATCACGTCATCGAGTAACGCGATCGGTTTTTCACCCGTCACTTCCTCGAGCAACGCCGCTTCGGCAAGTTTTATAGCAAGTACCGCACTGCGTTGTTGCCCTTGCGAACCAAAACTACGGGCGGAAATACCGTTAATATAAACCTCCATATCGTCCCGATGCGGGCCGACAGTGGTAAACCCGGCAGAAAAATCCGCACGACGATGCAGGCGCAGTTCTTCATACAGTTTTGCCGCCATTTCTGCCGGTGTTTCTTCCGGTAAAATATTAACGGTAGAAACGTATCGCAGGTCGAACGCCTCTTTTCCGGAGGACAACCCTTGATAAATTTTACGCGCAACGGTTGCCATACGCTGAACATACCGTTGTCTGGCGTGTAAAATACGACAGCCGGCTTGCGCTAATTGGCGATCCCACAGATCCATCATTTCGGCGGCCGCTTCTCCGGTATCTTGCGCTTTACATAAGGCGTTTCGCTGTGCAAGAATTCTTGCATATTCCGATAACGTTTTTACGTAGGTCGGTCGCAACTGACAATAGGCGGCGTCGATAAGACGGCGTCGTTCGGCAGGACCACCTTTTATCAGTGATAAATGCACCGGCGAAAACACAATGCCGCAAAACACCCCCGCTAATTTTGCCGCAGAGGATTGTTTGATTCCGTTAAGCGTTGCCACGCGGCGATTTTGAATGGTAATCTCAGCTTGTTGATCACGCCCGCCGGCTTCAAAATTCATTTCAAGACGGCTTTGGTCACAATCAAACGCAACCAATTCACTATCTTTGGCAGAGCGAAAACTCTTGGTACCGGTAAATAACCAAATGGCTTCCAAAAGATTTGTTTTTCCCTGCGCATTTTCTCCCACAATGACATTGACACCGGGATGCGGTTCAAAACAGCCGGGTTTTAAATTACGAAATCCCTCAAAGGATAGTCGGGAAACCTGCATACTAATTAATGCCTCACTCGACCGTTATTGTTATATCATCGACCGTTACGGTATCACCCGGGCGGATCTTTTTTCCGCGTTGGGTACAAACTTCACCATTTAGCAATACCGTACCGTCTTGAATCATCCATTTTGCCTGCCCACCCGTATCGGCAACACCGGCAAGTTTTAATAAAGCATCCAATCGGATAAAATCAGTTTGAATTTTCGTTATCATACGCGTTTTAATTTAACCGGCAATACCAAGAATAAGAAATTTTCGCCGGAGGTCGGAATAATTTTCATCGGGGCTTGTGCACCGTTGAGCTCGATCAAAATTTCATCGCTTTCGGTATTACGTAAAGCGTCTAACAAGAAACGGCAGTTAAAGCCCATTTCTTCCGGACGACCTTCCATGCCGACTGACAAAATTTCGTTTACACTACCGAGTGCCGTAATACAAGAAAGATAAATCTGATCGTCCTTAAAGCGGCAGATCAACGGAGATTTAATACGGTCGCTGATCACCAGCGAGGCGCGGTCAACGGCGTCAATCATTTCGCGGGTCTTCACACGGATCTTTGTAGTCGTTTGTACCGGAATCGCTTTTCGATACGGCAAAAAGTCACCTTCCAGCAAACGAGAAAACACCGAATAACCGCCGATTTCCATAATAATGTGGCGAGAACCAACCGTTACGTACAACGGTTCCTCTTCATCACTTAAAAGTTTAAGAACTTCGCTTAACGTCTTGCCGGGTACCACAAATTGTAAAGTTTCGCTGCTCTTGATTTCTTCACAACGCATTGCCAAACGAGATCCGTCTACCGCAACCAAACGCAACGTGTTATCTGCAATTTCAAACTGCACACCGGTATGGATCGGGCGGGTATCGGTCTGTGCCACCGCAAACAACGTTTGACGAATCATGCTTTTCAGCACGTTTTGTTGCATGGTAAGCGCGGCGCCGTCATTGATGGTAGGTAATTCCGGATAATCGGCCGAGGAAAAACCCATGATGGTAAATTCCGAATTACCGCTGCGGATAACGGTATTATTACGATCGTTGGAAACAATCGTAATTTCTTCTTCCGGTAATTTGCGAATAATTTCAGAAAACAATTTCGCGGTCAGTACCAATTCACCGGCTTCTTCAACATCGGCCTCAATGGTCGTGGTAATACCGAGTTCCATATCGTATCCTGCTAAAAATAAGGAAGATGCAGACGCTTTGAGTAAAATGCCTTCCAGTGCCGGCAAAGCAGATTTAGATGCGACACCTCTTTGCACATTATTCACAGCATCGACTAAGGATTGTCTTGCACAGGTAATTCGCATAAGGATCGTCCTTTCTTTTATAAAAATATATCTTTCTTTAGTAGTAGTAATTAGTAGTCTTTGTGGAATTGTTGAAAGGTTTAAAATAGTGCGTATTTTCCGCAGATTTTGGTATTTTGATTTGTGTAAAGTAAGGGGAACGTTGCGGGGAAAAATGTGAAAGATATTTTAATCTCAACATCGTGTTGAAACGTGTGAGTGGAATGTTTATAAAATGTGAAAAACTTTCCACTGTGTTTCACATATTTTTCACTTAGTTTTCCGAAATATTTTTAATAATATCTTTTATCATGCCGTTAAACGTCGTGTCGGTTTCCATGCGTTTTTCTACCTTTTGTAAGGCATATACCACAGTGGAATGATCACGCCCGCCAAATTCTTCACCGATGGCTTTCATCGGCAAACTTGTTACGTTGCGAACAACATAAATGGCAACCTGACGTGCCGCGGAAATCGTGGCGGAATGTTTATTGGAACGAATATCGTCTGCGGTTACCGACATGGTACGGGCAACCTCTGTAATAATCCGTTCCACGGTGATCGGTACCGGTTGATTATCGCTTTTAATATCGCGGATGGCCGCTTGAGCGGTTAGAAGGGTAGGATTATCACCTTCCAACATACACTGTGCATGAATACGGCGCACGGCACCTTCGAGCTGACGAACGTTTTTCTTCAGATGTGTTGCCAGATAATTAACGATATCATCGCTGATGTTCATATTTAACAGCTGGGCCTTGCCTTTGATGATGGCAATACGCGTTTCAAAATCCGGCGGCTGAATATCCGCCATAAGTCCCATTTCAAAACGAGTACGTAAGCGCTCTTCCAAAGTAGCAATTTCACGCGGGGGACGGTCGGAGGTGAGCACGATTTGTTTTCCCGCTTGATGCAATTCATCGAACGTATGGAAAAATTCTTCCTGCGTACTTTGTTTTCCCGAAATAAATTGAATATCGTCGATCAATAACATATCGACGTGACGATACTTCGCGCGAAACTCTGCAGTTGAACCGTTGCGAATTGCTTCAATCAATTCAGTGGTCATAAATTCCGCTTTGGTGAACAACACCTTTTGTGACGGGTCACGACGGCGGATTTCATTACAGATGGCAAACATTAAGTGGGTTTTACCAAGACCGGAATCGCTGTAAATGAACAAGGGATTAAAATCACGGGCCGGTTTATTGGCAACCGCCTGCGAGGCAGCGTGGGCAAGTTTATTAGAAGGGCCGACCACGAAATTATCAAACGAATAATCCGACGTAACAGGGTTTTGATCTACAAAATTTTCCGCTTGCGGAAAATTGGAATCCGGTTTTACATCAGCTTTTTCTTTTTGATCTTCTTCCGATAAGATTTTTAAATCAAACGGAATGCCCAGCACTTCGCGCACGGCAGTTTTGATTCTGTCTGCATATTGTCCTTCGATGATACCGCGCTGAAAATTGGTGCGCACTAAAACAACGACCGCATTATCTTCAATGGAACACGGTTCAATGCAACTGATCCAAGTGTTATAAGCAACTTGGCTGATATCCGACTGGTTTTTTAAATAGGCCAATATTTCTGACCAAGCTTCTTTGATGGATTCCATTTTTTAAAACTCCTTTTACCACAGATCAGGGCGGAAAGCATTAACTAATTATATATATAATATATAAAGGTATAAATACACACCTAATTGTATCACATTATTTTAAGCTTTACAATCCTTTAAACGAATATTTTTTAACTTTTTATATAGTTCCGAGTCATCAGACGGCTTAATTAAAAAGAACAGGCAAAAAAGCGGGTTTAAACGGCAAAAACGGCGTATAAAAAAGGTTGTCAAAATCCGTAAAAAACAGCTTGCACGGAAAAAAGCAGGAAAAACTGTTGACTTTTATGAAATATCTGTTATATAATAAACTCTCGCAAGGCGAAAGGGGGAAATACCATGCTTCGGACATATCAGCCTAAGAAAAGACATCGTAAAATGGAACACGGCTTCCGTAAGAGAATGGCAACTGCCAACGGCCGTAAGGTTCTGGCTCGCCGCAGAGCTAAGGGAAGAAATCGTCTTACCTATTAAAAAGAGCCACTTTGTGTGGCTTTTTTTTATATGGTACGGGGGTAATAGCGTATGTCAAAACTGTACGTGTTGAAACAAAACACCGAATTTCGGGGCGCGTATTATCGGGGACGGTCGTTTGTACATCCTCTTTTGATCGCGTACGTTCGAAAGAATCGGTTTGGTATCCCGCGGTTTGGCATCACCACCGGAAAAAAACTGGGTAAGGCGGTAAAGCGCAACCGTTGTCGTCGCCTTATTCGGGAAGCATACCGTCAGATCGCGCCGGAAATTACCGGTGGATTTGATATGGTGTTTGTTGCGCGCGCGGCAACCGTAGAAAGTAAGGAGCCGAAAGTTGAAAAGGCGATGCGGGAGCTGCTGAAAAAAGCGGGAGTGATCGCATGAAATGGATTTTGAAACTCTTTATCAGAGGGTATCAAAAGTTTTTATCTCCGCTTTTTCCGTCGGTTTGTCGGTTTCAACCGACATGTTCCGCGTATGCCATTGAGGCAATCGAGCGCTTCGGTGCCGTAAAAGGCGTGATTCTTGCCGCACGGCGAATTTTTCGCTGCCGACCGGGTGGCGGCCACGGATACGATCCGGTCCCTGAAACATTTGAACTGTTCAAAAAACGATAAAGGAGAGCGAAGCCATGACGGCTATTTTTGATATTTTAGCGATCCCGCTTGGTTGGTTGATGCGACTGATCTACGGTTTGATTCCGGAATATCTGCTTGCAATCTTCTTGTTTACCTTGATCGTGCGCGTGATCCTGTTCCCGTTATCTCTTAAAACACAGAAAAGTACGGCGGACCGTGCGCGTTTGGCGCCCCGTTTGGAACGCCTGAAGAAAAAATACGAAAAAGATCCGAAAAAGCTGCAGGAAAAGCAGATGGCACTGTACGAAAAGCACGGTGTCAGCATGACCGGCGGCTGTATGCCGATGCTCGTTCAGATGCTTGTTCTGTTCGGCATTATTTCGGTTATCTATGCACCGCTTAAGCACATTGCGGGTGTTCCGGACCAGGTTATTACCGCGTCGGTTACCGCGATGACCACCGCCGAAGGCGACAGAAAAGTGGATGAAAAAGAGTTCAAAGGGTACTACAAAGAAATGCATATGCTCGGTCGCCTGGAAGACTACGAGACGGAAGTGAAAGCCGAGATCGTAAAAGCCGGGTACAAAGCCGAAGAAGCCGATCGTTACGTTGCCGAAATGAAAGAACTCAAAAAGGACTTCATGTTCTTCGGCAAGGATCTGCTGCAAAATCCGTGGAGCGGATTTGCGAATATTTCCGTTTTGTGGATCATTCCGCTGATCTCGGGACTTACCGCGTTCTTTTCCAGCTTGTTGTCCATGCACTATACCAAGATGGCGACGGCTGCAGAAAATCAGCCGGGACAAGGTTGCTCCAACGTGATGATGCTCGTGTGGATGCCCGCGTTTTCGCTGTTTATCACCTTCACCGTTCCCGGCGGTGTCGGTATTTACTGGATCTGCTCCAACTTGATCGCGCTTTTACAGACCTACGTACTTAACCAGATCTATAACCCTGCCAAGATCCGTGCGCAGGCGGAGATCGAGTACGAGGAGCGCCGCCGTCAAAAGCAAGAGGATAAAAAGCGTCTTGCCGAGGCGCGCGCCAAAGAGCAGCGCGAATTAGCCGCACAGCAAAAGCAAGAGAAAAAAGCTCCCGCCAAAAAGAAAAAACAAGAGCCGGCCTCTGAGGAAAAACCGCAGGAGGATGCGGTGGCGGAAGACCAATCGGAACCGAAAGACGAGTAATCGTTCGGAATAGATGAAGAGAGGAAAAAGCACCGTGCAAAAAGAACTGCTCAAAGAGGCGGAAACGGTAGAAGAAGCCGTACGACTTGCCGCCGAGGAACTTGGCGTTCCGACTGAGGATCTCACGGTAGAGGTCCTGCAAGAGCCGCAGAAAAAAGCATTTGGCTTGTTTGGCGGCACCAAAGCACAGGTCAAAGTGACCGTTAAAGAAACTGATCCGTGTAAAGCGGCTGTCGCGTTTTTGAAAGACATTCTTTCGAAAATGGGTGTCGAAGACGTAGAGATCACCGCGAAAGAGGAGGACGGCACCTGCGCCCTGACCTTAGAGGGTGAAGATCTCGGCTTTATCATCGGCCGTCGCGGCGAAACGCTGGATGCGCTGCAGTATTTAACCAGTTTGGTTGCCAACCGCGTGGAGAGCGCGTTTTACCGCGTGACCGTGAACGTGGGCAACTACCGCGAGAAACGCGAAAAGACCTTGTCGGGCCTTGCCCGCAAAGCGGCGATCCAGGCGGCAAAGAGCGGCCGCAAGACCTCGCTTGAGCCGATGAATCCGTATGAGCGCCGCATCATTCACACCGCTGTCCAAAAAGTGGACGGCGCCACCTCGTACAGCGTCGGCAGTGAGCCGCAACGCCACGTGGTGATTGCCCCTTCGGAGGATAACCCCGTGAAAACCCGTTCGCGCAGCAGAGGTCGTTCGGATAACCGCGACCGCGAGGAGCGTCCGGTCCGCGGCGAACGCCGTGATCCGATGGCGATCGATCGCCCGGTTCGTAAATTCGTGCCGCGCAGCAACCCGATGAACACCGCAGAGGATATTGCTCCCCCGGAGCGTACCACTTCGGAAACCGAAATCAAAGCCACTCTGTACGGCAGAATCGATCTGTAAAACAAAACGCCCCGCATGGATATATCCATGCGGGGCGTTTTTATTATTTTCTAATCCTTTTTGTTGGCACGGTTCCACTCGATTATACCAACAACACCCATAATAACAAATGCAATTGCAAGCAGCAGTGTTATCGTCCATTTGCTGATCAATTCCCCCGAAGCTACAACTACAATATAGGCAACAATAGCGGTTATGCCAATTACTAATTGAAAAATGGATGAAAACAAAACCCATTTACTTTTCATTTTCCTTCTCCTTTTCGGCAAGGGGTTTGTTTTTAAACTGTTTGCAAAGATAAAAAACGCCACTTTTAGCACCGAATATGATTCCATAAATAATAATGTATATGCCGAGTTCAAGCCATATGTTTTTTGGAAACAAAGACCTTTTGCAATATGATATCCGTAATAGTAAACACGGCTGTAATCAAAATTATGTCAATAACGATATGAAGTATTTTCTTTTTCAAAATAACCCTCCTACGATAAAATTCATTATAACATATAACCATAAAAAATTCTACTAAAAACAAGTCATTTAGAACACTGTGGTGGAGGTTTTTGTTAAATTTCAAAAAAGCATGGTGCATACGTGGTAAAACGGGTGCGCATACTGAAAAAAGAACATTCGTACACGCGGGCAAAAAGTGACAAAAGTTGCTACAGGCGGTGCGGTATACTGTTTTCAGTAACCCAACATTATATGCAAGGAGGAGCTCCCGTATGAAAAAAGTTTTCAGCATGGCACTGGTATTTGGTTTGATGCTCTGTTTGTTTTCCGGTTGTACCGACAAACCGGCAGACGATGATCCGCAAGCCGGCAAGGTGTATTATTTGAACTTTAAGCCGGAAGCAAACGACGATTGGCAGATGGTTGCCGCCAAATACAAGGAAGAAAAAGGCATTGACGTTAAAGTCGTGACCGCGGCATCGGGTGATTATGAAAAAACGCTTGGTGTGGAGATCGACAAAGAAAACCCGCCGACCATGTTTCAGGTGAACGGTCCAATCGGCTTATCGACGTGGAAAGATTACGCGTTGGACATTTCGGATTCCGAGATCTACAAAGAGCTCATTTCCGATGATTTTGCGCTCAAACAAGACGGCAAGGTTTACGGTATCGCCTACGTATACGAGGCGTACGGACTGATTACCAACAAAAAGCTGCTTGCCGACGCGGGATATTCCATTGAGGATATTAAAGATTTTGCGTCGCTCAAGCGGATCGCCGAGGACATTCACTCACGTTCCAAGGAATTGGGTTTTGATGCGTTTACCTCGTCGGGTCTTGACGGCTCGTCCGCTTGGCGTTTTTCGGGGCATTTGACGAATCTGCCGTTGTATTATGAATTTACGGCGGATAACGTGACCACACAACCCGCTACCATTAAGGGCACGTATCTGGATAACCTTAAAGCGGTGTGGGATCTGTATATTAATAATTCCGCGACCGATCCCAAAACCCTCACCTCCAAAACGGGCGACGATGCGGTTGCCGAGTTTAAGGAAGGCAAAGCGGTGTTTTACCAGAACGGTACGTGGGAATATGCGAACGCGACGGCGATCGGCAAAGAAAACATCGGCTTTTTACCGATTTATTTCGGTGTAGACGATGCGAAGCAAGGGTTAGCGGCAGGCACGGAGAATTACTGGGTGGTAAATTCGCAGGTATCCGAAGCCGATCAAAAGGCAACGCTTGATTTCATGAAGTGGCTTGCCACAAGCGAAACGGGTACTATGGCGCTTTCAAGCGGAGAAATGGGCTTTACGTCTCCGTTTAAATCGGCAAAAAAACCGGACAACGGGCTGTATGCCATCTTAGATGACATGCTGGCAAAAGGGGATACGACGAGTGTCAAGTGGATGTTCCCCTACACGCCGAATACCGATGCGTGGCGCGCCGAGGTCGTGTCTGCTCTCGCCGCGTATTCTGCGGGAACGGGAGATTGGAACGGTGTGAAAACCGCGATCGTAGACGGTTGGTCAAAACAATATCAAGCATCACATCAATAATTCCAAAGAAGCAAGGCGGCCGCCCCGCGGCCGCCTTGCTTGGGTAAGGTGACGATACATGAAAAAGACAACAAAACGGTCGTCGGCTGCGGTGATGAATCGCAGTCAGCGGCGCTCTATGCGCACCTTTGCGCCGCTGTTTTTACTGCCGACGGTTCTCGCCTTTTGTATTGGCTTCGTTTGGCCGTTTTTGCAGGGGATCTATTTATCATTTTTTCGATTTAAAACCTTGAAATTTACCACGTTCGTTGGTTTTGATAACTATACAAAAGCACTCGAAGACGAAACGTTTTTACGTTCGTTTTTGTTTACGGTTGCCTTTACGCTGGTGTCGGTTACGGTCATCAATTTGGTTGCGTTTGCCATCGCGTTTGTGCTGACAAAAGGAATTAAGGGCTCGACCGTTTTCCGCACGGTGTTTTTTATGCCGAACCTCATCGGCGGAATCGTGCTGGGGTATATTTGGAAAATGATCTTAGATGGTGTGATCATCCGTTTTTTGGGGTCAACGTTAGCGCTCAATGCGACGTACGGGTTTTGGGGACTCGTGATCTTGCTTTGCTGGCAACAGATCGGCTATATGATGATCATTTACATTGCCGGTCTGCAGAACGTGCCGACAGAATACTTGGAAGCCGCCAAGATAGACGGTGCGGGGTCTTTTCAGATCTTACGGCATATCATAATTCCGACGGTAATGCCGTCTATCACCATCTGTACCTTTTTAACGCTCACAAATTCCTTTAAGCTCTTTGACCAAAACTTGGCACTTACGGGCGGCGCACCGTTTCGACAGACCGAGATGCTGGCGCTTAACATTTATCAATCGTTTTACAACAGCGTGTCCAATATGGGTATCGGTCAGGCAAAAGCCGTTATTTTCTTTTTGGCAGTCGTTATCATCGCGCTGTCACAGTTGTATTTTACCAGAAGTCGGGAGGTGCAGGAATAGTGGCGTCCGGTTTAAGTCGCGGTACGCGTACCGTCAATGCCGTGCTGACGGCGGTTTTTTCCGTACTGGCAGCCGCGTGGATCTTGCCGATCATTATTGTTTTTGTTAATTCCTTCAAAAGCAGTTCGTCGATTGCATTAGAGCCCTTTCAACTGCCGACGACCGATACGTTTATGGGGTTTCAAAACTACGTTACCGGTATTAACAACGGCAATTATCCGTTTTATATGTCGGCGTTTTACAGCGTGGTGATCACCGTTTTTTCGGTGGCGCTGATCTTGCTGTGCACCTCCATGGCGGCTTGGTATATCAACCGTGTTGACAGCTTGTTTTGCAAAGTGATATACTACTTGTGTATTTTTTCCATGGTCGTGCCGTTTCAAATGGTGATGTTTACGCTTTCCAAAACGGCGGATAATTTGAAACTGAACACACCGTGGACCATCCCGATCATTTATCTCGGTTTCGGTGCGGGGTTGGCGGTGTTTTTGTTTTCGGGATTTATTAAAAGTATTCCGCTTGAGGTGGAGCAGGCCGCGGATATGGACGGTTGCAACGCGTTGCAGACATTCTTTTTGGTGGACGTGCCGATCATGAAATCCACCTATATTTCGGTGGCGATCTTACAGACGATGTGGGTGTGGAACGATTATCTGTTGCCGTATCTGGTGCTGGATCGCACCAAGTATATGACCATTCCGATCCATATCCAGTTTTTGCAAGGAAGCTTCGGTCGGGTGGATTACGGCGCGACGATGGCGATGATCATGATGTGTCTGATTCCCATCGTGGTGATCTATATCATTTGCCAGAAGCATATCATCAAGGGCGTGCTTTCGGGTGCGGTAAAAGGGTAGTGGTTAGTGTATGAGAGCAAGCGGTATTCTGATGCCGATCTTTTCGTTGTCGTCTTCCTACGGCATCGGGACGCTGGGCAAGGAAGCGTATGAATTCGTAGATTTTCTCGTAAAAGCCGGACAAAGCTATTGGCAGGTATTGCCGCTGGGGCCTACGAGCTACGGCGATTCGCCTTATCAGTCCTTTTCCTCGTTTGCCGGCAATCCGTATTTTGTGGATCTTGATACACTAAAAGAGGACGGGCTGTTGACCGCAGAAGAGATCTCTGCTTGTGATTTTGGTGACGATCCCCACCGTATTGATTACGGAAAGTTATACGAAAACCGCTTCCCGCTTCTTAAAAAGGCCTTTGACCGCTTTGTGCCGGACAAAAATTACCACGCATTTTGTGCGGAAAATGCGTGGTGGCTCGACGATTACGTGCTGTTTATGGCACTTAAAAAAGCACACGGCGACGAAAACTGGTCGCAGTGGGAGGAGCCGCTTCGCTTACGCGAAGAGGCGGCATTATCTGCCGCGCGCCGCACGTATGCGGGGGAACTCGCTTTCTATCGGTTCGTTCAATATGAATTTGCTATGCAGTGGACGGCGCTGAAAGAATACGCCAACGCCGCGGGTATTCGCATCATCGGGGATATTCCGATCTACGTGGCATACGACAGCGCGGACGTGTGGGCCGATCCCGCTCAGTTTCAATTGGACAAACGGTTGCGCCCGGAGCTGGTGGCGGGTGTGCCGCCGGATGCGTTTTGCGAGGATGGGCAGCTTTGGGGTAACCCGCTGTATGATTGGGCGTATATGCAAAAGGACGATTACGGTTGGTGGAAGCACCGCTTGCAATATGCGTTGAAGCTGTATGACATGGTACGCATTGATCATTTTCGCGGATTTGAATCGTATTTTGCCGTGCCGTATGGCGAACTTACCGCCAAAAACGGGCACTGGATCAAGGGCCCCGGCATGGAACTGTTTGAGGCGCTGAAGACCGCTTTGGGCGGCAAACTGCCGATTATTGCGGAGGATCTGGGGTTTCTCACGCCTGCCGTTCGTGAACTGTTGGCAGATTCGGGATTCCCCGGAATGAAGGTATTGCAATTTGCCTTTGACAGTCGCGAAGACAGCGATTATCTGCCGCATAATTACGGCCGAAACTGCGTGGTATATACAGGAACACACGACAACGATACCATTCTTGGCTGGACCGAAACGGCGGAACCGAATGACGTAAAAATGGCCAGACGATATCTTCACGTAGATGATGAAGAAGGATTTAACTGGTCGATGATGCGTGCGGCGCTGATGTCGGTGGCGGATACCGCCATTTTGATGATGCAGGATATCATCGGGCTTGGCAGTGAAGGGCGGATCAACACCCCGGCAACGCTCGGCGACAACTGGCAATGGCGTATTGGCGCGGGTTGCGTTAACGATTGGCTTGCGGGTATTGTGAGGGAAAACACGGCCTTATACGGTCGACTTCCGCAAAGCGAGAAAAAACAAAACAAAAACACCCTGCAGTAGCAGGGTGTTTTTTATATTGTCAAAAAGAGTTTTGTCAGCGCGGCAAACTGTGCGAGCGTGAGCTCCTCCGCGCGGGCGGTGGGGGACAGTTCGGCTGCCTGTAATACGGTGATGATCTGCTCTTTCGTATAGCCGGCTGCGCCCAGCGAATTGGACAGCGTTTTGCGCCGTTGCCCGAATGCTGCATGCACCAAACGGAAAAACAATGCTTCATCGGCAATTTCACAAGGTGGTTTATCATGCAGCCGCAGGCGGATAACACTGCTGTCGACCTTTGGTGCGGGCAAGAAGCTGCCGCGGGACACCGAAAACAAAATTTCCGGCTCGGCAAAGTATCGCACTGCCAAGGTGACCGCTCCACATTCGCGGGTGGCGGGCTGGGCACACAGGCGCACGGCGGCTTCCTTTTGCACCAGTACGGTGATCGCCTCGACGGGCAGGCGGCTTTCGAGCAAGCGCATGAGCAGAGGGGAGGTGATGTAATACGGCAGGTTGGCGCACACCACCACAGGCAAACCCTCCGCGTGTTCTTTTAACACGGCGGCAAGATCGAGTTTCATGGCATCGCCGTTGATGACCGTGACGTTCGGATAGTCCGCCAGCGTTTCTTTCAAAATGGGAAGCAGGCGGGTATCCAGTTCAATGCTGATGACGCGTTTTGCCACCTGCGCGAGTTCTTTTGTTAACACCCCGATGCCGGGCCCGATCTCCAAAACGGCAAACTCGCCGTCAAGCTCGGGATGACACAACTGTGCCATCCGCGGACAAACGGAGGGGTTTATGAGAAAATTCTGACCGAGCGCTTTGGAAAATGAAAAGCCGTGTCGCGACAAAATCTCCCGCACAGTATTCAAATCGGTTAAAGCCGGCATACAACCCCTCCTTTTTACTTCTTTTTTGTTATGCTATCACAAAAAAGGCGACTTTTCAATATAAAAACGGCGATTTGTGGAAGGATCGGTGGAAAGTGTGGTCGGTTCGACGGCTTGCGTCAGGGTGCGTCATCATCCGCAAGGGGCAAAAAAGTTTTCCACCAAACTTTCCACTTTTCCACAAAAATACATTGTTGAAAGTTTGAGGAAAAGGCGGTATAATAGACCAAGAAACTGAGCAGCAGGAGCAAACGGTATGAAATTTTCGGCAGGACAATTTGATATTGCCGTTATCGGCGCGGGGCACGCAGGAATCGAAGCCGCTTTGGCGGCGGCGCGACTTGGGTGTCGTACCGCGATCTTCACCATCAACCTTGATGCGGTCGGGAATATGCCTTGTAATCCGTCGATCGGCGGTACCGCCAAGGGGCACTTGGTGCGCGAGATCGATGCACTCGGCGGTGAAATGGGAAAAGCGGCAGACGCCACGTTTTTACAATCCCGTATGCTTAACCGCGGCAAAGGGCCTGCGGTACATTCCCTGCGTGCACAGATCGACCGCCGTGTGTACGGCGCGTATATGAAACAAAAATTGGAAACGACACCAAACATCGAACTCAAACAAGCGGAGATCGTGTCGCTGGAGCGAACGGGAGAGGAGTGGCTGCTCACCACGCGGTTGGAGGAGCAGTATACCGCCAAGGCGGTAATCCTCGCCACCGGTACCTATCTGCGCGGCACGTTGTTTATCGGCGACGTATCGTATGACGGCGGACCGGATGGGCTGTTTCCCGCTTCCGAACTTACAAAATCGCTCGTTGATATGGGATTATCTTTGAGGCGATTTAAGACGGGCACACCCGCGCGCGTGCTGCGTTCCAGTATTGATTTTTCCAAAACCGAAGAACAACTCGGGGATGAGCCGGTGGTGCCGTTCTCGTTTGAAACCGAGGGGAAATTGGAAAATCAAGTGGCGTGTCATATCACTTGGACGACCGCCGAAACCAAGCGCGTGATTTTGGAAAATCTGCACCGTTCACCGCTGTACGGCGGCAAGATCAGCGGTGTGGGGCCGCGGTATTGTCCCAGTTTTGAGGATAAGGTCGTGCGGTTTGCCGACAAAGAGCGGCATCAGGTGTTTATTGAGCCGTGTGGACTGAACACGGATGAAATGTATTTGCAGGGGCTTTCCTCGTCCTTGCCGGTGGATGTGCAGCTACAATTTTTGCATACCATTCCGGGTTTGGAAAACGTCGTGGTCATGCGCCCCGCGTATGCGATCGAGTACGATTGTTGTGATCCGTTGCAGTTGTCGGCTACGCTGGAATGTAAAGAATTCCCCGGTCTTTACGGGGCGGGGCAATTTAACGGCAGTTCCGGTTATGAGGAGGCGGCGGCGCAAGGATTGGTTGCCGGTGTGAACGCGGCGCTGAAACTCAAAGGGCGCCCGCCGATGTTGCTTGATCGCGCGTCGAGTTATATCGGTACGCTGATCGACGATCTGGTTACCAAAGGTTGTATGGATCCCTATCGTATGATGACGTCGCGGTCGGAATATCGCCTTATTTTGCGGCAGGATAATGCCGATGAACGATTAACGCCGCTCGGCAGAGAGGTCGGGTTGGTGGATGACGGCAGATGGGAACGGTTTTGTCGCCGTCAACAGCAAAAAGCGGCGGAGCGCGAGCGGTTGCACGAAACGATTTTATCGCCTACCGCCGAGCTCAATACCGTCTTGGAACAAAACGGAACAACACCCGTTGTCAGCGGGATTCGGTTGGAGGAACTCTTACGTCGCCCGCAACTCAATTACGACAATCTGACGGCGGTCGACACCGATCGCCCGCCGCTGGATGCGTTGGTGCGCGAACAGGTGGAAGTGGAGATCAAGTACGAAGGATATATCCGCCGTCAGCAGGCAGATATTGACGAGATGCGGCGGCTGGAAAATCGGTTGCTGCCGGAGGACGTGGATTATACCACCATCGTTGGTTTGCGCAAGGAAGCGCAGGAAAAACTCGGCAAGATCCGTCCGCGCAGTATCGGGCAGGCATCCCGTATCAGCGGTGTCAGCCCCGCGGACGTGTCGGTGCTGATCGTATGGTTGGGGGCGAACGCATGATTGATACAGAGCTTTTACGCGAGTATGCGGCGGAATACGGCATCACGGTGAGCGATACGGCTTGTCAAAAGTTTGATCGATATGCGGAATTGTTGGTCGAGTGGAATCAGCGAATGAATCTGACAGCCATTACCGAGCCGCAGGATATTGTACTTAAACATTTTGCCGACAGCATGACCGCGCTCAGCGTCTTGTCTGAGAAAACCGGGCTTTCGGTGATTGACGTCGGAACGGGTGCGGGTTTTCCGGGAATCCCGCTCGCCATCGTGCGGGAAGATATTTCGCTTACGTTATTGGACAGCTTGAACAAACGACTCATCTTCTTAAAGGAAGTGTGTGACGCGCTGGGGATTCGGGCACAGTTGATTCACGCGCGTGCTGAGGAAGGCGGACGAAACCCGAAACTGCGCGAGCAGTACGACGTGGCAACCGCGCGTGCCGTGGCGGCAATGCCGGTGCTTTCGGAATATTGTTTGCCGTTTGTGAAAGTCGGCGGGCGTTTCATTGCCATGAAAGGACCGGACAGTGATGCGGAACTGAAAGCGGCAACGCGCGCGGTGGAGCTGCTTGGCGGGCGGGTGTCCGCAGTGAAAGAACTCACGCTTCCGCGCCTTCCGCACGACGGAGTGGAACAGCAAGAGCGCCGCTTGTTTGTGATTGACAAGACCAAACCCACGCCGCCGCGGTTTCCGCGTCAGTCGGCGAAGATTGCAAAAGAACCGTTGGGGTGATAGTATGCAGCAACGAAAAATGGATCGGATCAGTGAACTGACGCGGTTGTCACGTGAGCGTGAGTTGACTGCTGAGGAACAGGCGGAACGGCAACAGCTTAGGGAGGAATATATCCGCGAATTCCGTTCGAACATGAAACAGATCTTGGATAACACCACGGTCGAACGACCGGATGGCACAGTCCAACCGCTTCGCGGCATGAAACATTAAAAAACGGGCATCGCTCATAAGAGCGATGCCCGTTTTCACAATCTTATTGGAAGATTTCCTTGCCGGCAAGATTTTTATCGACCAGGAACATATACGTTTTACCTTTGTTCAGCAGTGCTGTTGTGGTGCCGTCTTTTTCCATGATTGCGATCGAGGAATCTGTGCGGTTAAAGGTAATCTCACGATAAGTGCCCATCGAAATCAAATACCCTTTGCCGGTTCCGTTTTCGAAATTGGCGGTGTTGCCTTTGCCGGCATCGGTAACCTCAGCGAGTTTCGTACTGTACAAAACCAAAACGTTTGTGAAGGAAAGTTGTTTTCCGTCAATCGTTTTATGGGGCTTGCAGGTTTCGATTTTACCGACGTTTTTGTTGTATGTTTTGGTGGCGGCGTCATATTTGAACGTTACCGTATGACTGGCGGTCGTGCGAAGTTGAACGGTGTTGGCCGCGGCGTCACCGGTTTTTGCCGTTTCGCTGAATTTGAAGGGGAACGCTTGGTTGGCTTCCGTGCGGATGTTATTTTTGGTAAGACGCGCCGAAATGGCTTCTCTGCTGGTTGCAACGCTGTGTACATAGTCGATAGCGGCTTTCAGTTGGTTGTCGCGCCAGAAGGTTTTGGCATCGGTCAGGGCATCAAAATGATCCAACACACCGGTTTTGAGCAGGGCTCTTGCTTGCAAGCTTCCACCCGCGTGAAGATAGACGACGTCCAGTGCACGTGCGGTTGCTATGAAAGGAGAACGGGCGCTGCGAACGGGACCGACTTTATCGGGAATGCTTTCCACGTTGCGGAAGACCGCCAACATACGCGGGATAGAACCTTCCGTTTCGGTTTCCATGATAAAATCCGCTTTATCAATGCCAATCTGTTTTCCAATCGTAGCGCTGTCGTTCGGCACCATGATACCGATCGGACGAGAAGATGCGGAATCACTTGCTTTTTCGCCCGTGAGCAGGTTGATTCCTTTTAAATTCAGGGTAGTGGTCGTCGGGGCGGGCGTGGTCGTCGGTTCGGCCGGTTCTTCCGGCTTTGAACAGGCGGTCATACCGCAAAGCAATACCAAAATCAAGGCAAGCGCAACGATTTTTTTCATACACAGGACTCCCTTTAACAAATTTCTGCAATTTGTTACAGTATAGCACTCTTTTTCTGAAAAAGCAATGAATTGACAAGGAAAAATTACATGGTATAATTATCCTATCATTTAATAAGCCCGCATAGTTAAATGGATATAACAGCCCCCTCCTAAGCGGGTGTTTTAACGCTCGCCTTTGCAAAAAGGCAAATGGTCATAGGTTTGAATTGTATCGTATATGCGCTTGTACCTCAGCAGGATAGAGGGTCCGCCTCCTAAGCGGAACGCCCCCGGTTCGAATCCGGGCAAGCGCGCCAAAAAGTGCCGAAAACACTGCGTTTTCGGCACTTTCACTTTTCTTTACTCACTCTTTTTCCTAGGTAAGTTTCTGATTTTATATAGTCAAAAATGAACTCGGACTATTATCATACCCCGCTCTAATTCTTGCTAATTGTAATTAGCAGAAAATCGGCATTTTGCTAATCGCCTGCTAATCAAATTTTTAGCAAAATTCTGCTAGTTTGAGCAGGCGTATGTTCCATCCATATTTTTTAGTATATCAGCAATTATCTATACTGCAAATATTCAACAAACCGTTTCACCGCAAGTGAGGCGGTTTTCTTATCTCTCAAAGCAAGTCCGATATTGCGATATGCCGGAACGTCAAGCTCTTTTGCGATAATTCTATATGGTACTCTTTTTAAGATCAGTTCGGGAAGTATCGCAATACCGAGTCCGCTTTCCACCATAGACATTACAGCATAATCGTCCCAAGTGGTAAATTTAACATTTGGAGTTAGATTATTACGCTCAAAGATTTCTGAAATTTCTGCCTTTGCACCCTTTTCAAGAAGCATAAATGGCTCATCACAAAGAGCAGCTACGGGAAATCTATCGCAGTCTTTTAGCGGATGATTTTCGGGGATAATCGCCATCAGCTTATCTTTCTCTAAAAAGATGGTTTCAAAGTCTGCGTGTGTCGGCAATCTCAAAAAACCGCAATCTACTCTGCCCGTGTGTATCCATTCTTCAATCTCGGTATAATCACCGAGCAGAAGTTCATAGTCGATGTTGGGGTAGTCCTTTTGAAATTCTTTTATAATATTCGGCAACCAATGGGTTGCCACGCTTGAAAATGTACCGATGCGGATCAGTCCTAATTGCAGGCCGTTGAGCTCATCCACCTGCATTTTCAGTTTATCAAAATCGGCGCAGAGGTTTTGTGCGTATGGCAACAACTTCATACCGTCACTTGTAGGCTTAACACCGTACTTGCTTCGTTCAAGAAGCGTTACGCCCCATTCTTTTTCAAGATCGGCTATCATTCTGCTGATG
>JAFSCE010000031.1 GCA_017436915.1 Clostridia bacterium | reverse complement strand
TGGCTTTACCGGATGTGCGAGGTCGTTTGACACGCCGTGAGCCACTGGTGCTGAAAAATGAAACTACCGGTGAAGAAATTGCTTTGAATACGAACTTTTCGGATCGACAGATCGATATGTTGTTGGCGGGCGGTTTGTTCGATTATACACGTCAGCAGACAATATGAGAGGAGATGCGTAAATGGCATCAAAAGACACCTCCATTTCCATGTCGGTCGTGCGTCGACTGCCGCGCTATTACCGATTCTTATATGATTTGAAAGAAAACGGTGTGGTGCGTATTTCGTCGCGCGAATTGGCAGAGCGTATGGGGTTGACTGCCTCCCAAATTCGTCAGGATTTAAACTGCTTTGGCGAGTTTGGCCAACAGGGCTATGGGTATTTGGTAGATCAATTGTACGATGAGTTGTATCGTATTTTGGGTATGGACAAACTTACCCCGTCGATCTTGCTTGGCGCCGGTAATTTGGGCCATGCACTCATCAATCACATGAATTTTTCAAGTAAAGGTGTTTCGCTTGACGGCATTTTTGATGATGCACCGACGTTGATCGGGCAGGAAATTCATGGGATTACCATTCAAGGAACGTCGGGTTTGGAAGCGTTTTGTGCTCAAAACCATCCGCAGCTTGCAATTCTTTGTATTCCAAAAGAGGCGGCACCGGAATTGGTCACGCGTTTGATCAACTGTGGTGTGAAAGCGTTTTGGAACTACAGTCATTATGATATTGCATTGCATCACCCCGAAGTGTTGGTGGAAAACGTACACTTAGGCGATAGTTTAATGGCACTTTCGTATCTCATAAATCAATCATAAAGCGGGTGACGAGATGATACAAGCTCGTATTGCGGGTTTACCTATACAGTTTGACGGCGGTGACCGAGAGTTTTTTACCGCACGGTTACGCCAATACGAGGCATCGGTGGACAAACCGGAGCTTTCCATGAAGCTGTTGCGTGTGCCGGAGATTGTTGTACCGGTGGGTGAAGAAATTGCTCGTCACGGCGGGCTGGTGATCGTACGTTCTCCTAACGGAGAGGTGTGTCGGTATACGATCGGCAATAAAACGGGCCGTATTCTCCAGATTTCTCGATCTTCTCAAGACCATTCCCGTTTTGAATTTACTCTCCTTGAGAGCAGAAAACACCCCGCATTATCTCTAACGGATTTTGAATATCTGCATACAGGCGAGGCCTTTGCCAATCGTTTAGCGTATTTGGGCGGTCTTGTGATGCATGGTTCGGCAATCAGTTACGAGGGAAAGGGTATTGTGTTTTCGGCGCCGTCCGGAACCGGAAAATCAACCCACGCCGGCTTGTGGAAACAGCAATACGGTGAACGTGTGGTGCACATTAACGACGATAAACCCGCTATTCGCTTCAATGAGGAGTCTCCGGTCGTATACGGAACGCCTTGGAGCGGAAAAACCGATACCAATTCCAATAACTCTGCGCCTCTCAAGGCGATTGTCTTTTTAGAGCAGGCATCTGAAAATCAAATTCAACCGTTATCGGTGGATGATGCATTAATGCATATTTATCGTGAAACCGTTCGACCGTTTTATGATGAAGCGCTAGGCATGAAGGTTTTAGAAGCTGCGGAACGATTAATACAATCGATCCCGGTGTTTTTGCTGAAATGTACTATCAGTAGTCAAGCGGTAGAACTCGTGAAAAACACTATGCAATGGTAAAAGGGGAAGACAGTATGAAACTCAAAGAGGGCTTCGTGTTGCGACAGGTCGCCGGCTCGTACGTTGTGGTTGCCGTCGGCTTACAAACGCTGGATTTTAAGGGTATGATTCGTCTGAACGATACCGGTGCTTTTTTGTGGAAGCAATTAGCAGAGAATGAATGCACGGAAGAGTCTTTAGTGGTTGCTATGACAAACGAGTACGATGTGGATGACAAAACGGCTGCCAACGACGTGAATGCGTTTGTTCAATCCTTAAAGGAAGCAGATTTACTCGTATGAAGCAGATAAAACGCGAAATTCCCTTTGCCGAACTGATGCCCATTATCCGGGATTCGTTTGAACAAGGGCTTACCGTTACGTTACCCGTCACCGGCAACAGCATGAAACCGTTATTTTCTCACAAGAGAGATAGCGTTGTGTTATCTGCCTGTGATCCGTATTCCTTAAAGCGTGGTGACGTGCCGCTTTATCGTCGGGACGATGGTCAGTATGTGTTGCATCGCATCGTACGTGTTGAAGAAGATACCTACACGCTGACCGGTGATGCACAATGGGAACTGGAAATCGGCTTGCCAAAGAAAAATGTGTTGGCAGTCATGACCGGTTTTATCCGAAAGGGAAAAGCGGTAAATTGCCAAAATTTCAGCTACCGCGTATATGTGGCGGTGTGGATGTGTCTTCGCCCGCTGCGACCAATGATGGTTCGTGTTCGCCGAAAGTTACGCAGCATATTAAAAAATAAAAAATAAAAAAGCACTTGCAATTTTGCAAGTGCTTTTTTGGTGGACGTTAACGGACTCGAACCGCTGACCCTTCGCACGTCAAGCGAATGCTCTACCAGCTGAGCTAAACGTCCATATTTGCGGAACGAATGCTATTATAGCGGAAAAGAAATCGCTTGTCAAGAGGTTTTTTATAAAATTTCAGCGACTTAAACGGTCAAGTAAATAGGGGATTGCTTGTTCAAAATTGACACCGTACCAGTTGTGTTCCGGCTCGTCTTCGGTGAGACGGATGCTTTCGGCGGTATAGTCTGCAGCGATTTGAAGGGCTGTTTGTAAATCCTTACCGTTTATTAGTGCGCCGACACACGTACTGGCAAACACATCGCCTGTACCGTGGTAAGAAGCGCCAATAAGGTCGTTATAGTACTCGAAGAATCGATCGTTTACGGCGTCGTATGCCATAACACCGATTTTACCCACCTCAAAACTGACGCCGGTCAGTACGGCGCATTTTGCACCGAGAGAGGTAAGCTTACGTAAAATATCCTGCACATAGCTTTTATCGTATCCCTCGCCGATGTAAGGAAGACCTAACATAAAGGAGGCCTCGGTCATATTGGGGACGATGATATCGGCTTTGCTGCATAGGCGTGCCATCGCTTTTGCGAATTCGGGCGTAAAACCGCTGTACAGCTTACCGTGATCACCCATGACGGGGTCGATGAAGACGAGTGTATCCTCGGCTTTAAAATCATCAATAAACTGCGACATTAGATCCAACTGTTCAAAGGAACCGAGATAACCGGTATAGATCGCATCAAAGCGGATCTTTTCTCGCTTCCAGTGATCGCAGATAGCTGTGATATCCGATGTGAGATCGCGAAAAGTGAAACCGTGCTTAAAAGCGGTGTGTGCCGATAAAACGGCCGTGGGGAGAACGGCGGCTTCAATGCCCATAGCCGAAATGATTGGCAGAGCCACGGTAAGTGAACACTTGCCGACGCATGAAATATCCTGAACCGTAACGATGCGTTTCATGAACTTTTCCTCCCACAGAATAATTTTGATTAAATATACCGCAAAAGATTTTCACTGTCAAGATAGGAAGTGTAAATTTTAACGTGCGGTTGTATTGTCTTTTTACAACAGATGTGTTATACTTGTCACGGTGTGTCGAAGGGAGGGGATTCGGTGAACGGCTTTCGCTATGAGAATAAGTATTTTATCAGTCGTGCCGGATACCTGCAACTGAAAGCACGGTTGGATGCCGGGCTTTGCAAGGACATGCATACAGCGCACCCGGATGGTGCCTATTTTATTCGCAGCTTATACTTTGATGACTTTGAACAAACCGGCTTGTTGGACAAGGTGGAGGGCGTTCAAAAACGAGAAAAATTCCGTATTCGTTTTTACGATATGGACGATTCCTTTATTCGTTTAGAATGTAAACAAAAACTCGATCAAATGACACGGAAATTCTCAGCACCCTTGACCCGTGAGCAAACAGACGCGATCCTGCGCGGGGACGTTTGGTGGATGCACGACAGTGAGCATGCTTTGATCCGCGATTTCTATTCAAAGTATCGCACCCGTTTGCTGCGCCCGATGGTGATTGTTGACTATTATCGTGAAGCGTATGTGTTCCAGGATGTGCGTATCACATTTGATCGGGACATTCACAGCGGACGTTACAGCGTAGACCTGTTTGAACACGATTTACCGAGTGTGCCGGTCTTTCCGTCTGACCGTTTGGTAATTGAAGTTAAATACGATGATGCGTTACCGTATGCGGTGCGGCAGCTTCTCAAAACGGTACCGATGTCACGCAACGCCATTTCAAAATACGAATTGTGCAGAAAAATGCAGTAAAGGATGATCGTTATGAGTTTCTTGGATATGATTAAAAACAACGTGGTAGAACAGTTCAGCACCGGTGTGACAATGGGAGAGATGCTGCTGTCGCTGCTCGTGTCGTTCTTGATGGGATTATTCATTTTGATCGTTTACCGTTTAACGTTTAGAGGCGTGTTGTTTTCTAAAGGTTTTGCCTTTTCGTTGGTTCTTTTATGCATGGTGACAGCGGTTGTCATTCGTACCATCAGTTCGGATTTGGCGCTGTCACTCGGCATGGTTGGCGCATTATCGATTGTTCGGTTCCGCACGGCCATTAAAGATCCGGTAGATACTATTTTTATGTTTTGGGCCATTGCCAGCGGTATTATGAGCGGTGCCGGCTTGTATCTGCCGGGCGGCTTGGCATGCCTTGTGCTCGGTGTTTTGTATTATTTGGTTACAGCGATCTATCGCAAACACAAATGCCCGTACCTATTGATCATTCGTTATGATCCCGCGAAAACCACGGCGGTGAAAAAAGCACTGCACTCTTTGCCGAAATACCGCGTCAAATCGCGCGTTGTTACCCGCAACGGTGGCGAAATGACGGTTGAGGTTAGCTTAGGAAGCAGTGAAACGAAAATCATTGACACCGTGATGGCGATTGACGGCGTGCAGGATGCAAGTCTTGTGAGCTATGAAGGTGAGTTTGGACTGTAAAGGGAAAGCCCTTTGCCGCGTAAACGGCAAAGGGCTTTTTTATCTTATATCATGTTTTCGAGTGCTGCTTGTGCGCTTTCCCAACGGTTGAGAAGTTCTTCCAATTCTTGGTTGTGCTGCTCCAATTCTGCGGAAATGCGCACAACTTCTTCATATTGTGCTGCAATCTTCGGTTGATCCAATTGCTGCTCTAACGCGGCAATTAACGCTTCTTTGGCAGTGATTTCTTCTTCGCATCGGCGCACCTGCGTTGTCAGCTTGCGCTTTTGCGATTCTTGCTCTTTGCGGAGCTTATAAGTGTTTTCTTTTACCGGTTTTTCCACTGCACAAGTGGTGTCTTCCGAAATCGTGCAACGCTCGATATAGTCATCGTAGTTGCCTGCATAACTTTCGCATCCATTTTGTGTCATGCGCAGGATACGCGTTGCCATACGGTTGATAAAATAACGGTCGTGAGAGACGATCAGCAACGTACCGTCATAGCCGTCCAAAGCCGACTCCAGTGCTTCACGAGAGGCAATATCCAGATGATTGGTCGGTTCGTCCAATAACAACAAATTGTCGTGTGCTAACATCAGTCGCAATAACAATAAACGAGCGCGTTCTCCGCCACTGAGCGACGATACCGGCTTAAACACCTCGTCTCCGTAAAAGAGAAAGGATGCAAGTGCATTGCGGATCTCCGTTTGGGTAAGATCGGGATAATCATCCCACAACTGATCAATTGCGGTTTTGTCGTATGAAAGCTGAGATTGTATCTGATCATAATACCCGATTGATACTTTTGCCCCTAAACGAAGATACCCCGAGCGTGACTGAAGTTCCCCTGTGATTAGTTTCAGCAGCGTGGTTTTTCCACAACCATTTGGACCAATGAGAAAAACGCGTTCGCCGCGTCGTAAACTAAAGTTAACGTTCGAAAACAGGGGAGAAGAAAAGCCCATTGACAGTTCGCCTGCTTCCAGCACCTCGTTACCGCTGATGGTGTCGGCGGTAAAGCCGAAACGGATGGTGTGTTCTGCCTGTTCGACTGGTACTTGCTGTTCTTTCAGCCGCTCCAAGCGCTTTTCGCGACTTTCGGCGGCACGGATAGATTTTTCGCGATTCCAACGTTTAAGAAGTGCAATGTTATCTTCCAACTTTTTTATCTGCCGTTCCACCGATTTATGTTGGTGTAAGGCCACCTCTTTGTCGCGCTCACGCTTTTCTTTATGGGCTGTATAATTACCATTGGTGGCATACACCGTTCCTTGCGTGATCTCCAAAGTGCGGGTGGTGACTTTGTCCAAAAAATACCGATCGTGTGAAATGATGATGACGGCACCCGGATAAGAGCGTAAAAAGCCCTCTAACCACTCTACCGAGGGGATATCCAAATGGTTTGTCGGCTCGTCTAACAACAGCAGATTGGCATCCGATAACAGCAAGCAGCCCATGGCAATTTTAGAACGCTGACCGCCGCTGAGTGTGGATACCGGCTGAGAAAATTGTTCGTTTGTAAAGCCGAGACCGGTTAGTGTGGAGGCGATACGGCTTTTGTAATACAAGCCGCCCATTGCCTCGAACTCCTCTTGCAGCCGCTGTTGACGATCTAACCATTCGGCAGGTACCTCGGTGACGGCGGTCAACTTTTCGCCTAATTCGGTAAGTTCTTGTTCCATGCGACGGATCGGCTCAAAAACACGCTCTACCGCTTCCCAAACCGTGATTTGCTCGTTTTGCAGGGTGTGCTGCTCCAAATATCCGATGTGGGTATTTTTGGATACCAAAATATCGCCGCCGTCTGCCGATTCTTCACCGATCAGCAAACGGAACAGCGTGGTTTTTCCGGAACCGTTTGAGCCGACCAAGCCGATACGGTCATGCTCACCAACGTCGAAAGACAGTTTGTCAAACAAACAACGGTCACCGAAATATTTACTTACACGATGGGCGGAAAGAGCGCTCATAATAACGATCCTTTTAACAAATTTGTTACATATTATACCAGGATTTTGCTTGTCTGACAAGCCAATTTCTGGTATACTAAAAAATAGAATTGCAATAAGGGGGAATCCCAATGATGAACTTCAACGAAGAACGGATGTATCACATTGGACTTAAACCGTCTGAGGGCGCGGAATATGCCATTATTACCGGCGATCCGGGACGTGTCGAATCCATCGCACGTTTGTTGGACGAGCCGCAGTTTGTCGCAAGCAATCGCGAATATACCACATGGGCTGGCACTCTTGCCGGGCATCGAGTCTTGGTTACTTCACACGGTATCGGCGGTCCCTCCACCGCAATTTGCGTTGAGGAATTATCTCGTTGTGGTGTCAAGACTCTGATTCGTGTCGGCACCTGCGGCGGTATGGCACTGCAAGTGTGTGGCGGCGACATGGTGGTTGCTACCGGGGCGATTCGCGCCGAGGGTACGTCTCGCGAATATTTGCCGATCGAATTTCCGGCTGTGGCGGATCTTGCTGTTTGTAATGCACTGGTGAGTGCTGCAGAAACTTCGGGCTATACTGTTCATTCCGGTGTGGTACACTGTAAGGATTCGTTCTATGGGCAACATTCCCCGGAAGCTTCCCCGGTATCGTATGACCTGCAGAACAAGTGGCAATCGTGGTTACGCGGCGGTTGTTTAGCTTCGGAAATGGAGTCGGCGACGTTGTACACCGTGGCCGCATCGTTGGGGTTGCGTGCCGGTTGTGTCTTGCACGTTGTTTGGAATCAAGAACGTGAAAAAGCGGGGCTGTCCAACCCAACATCCGAAAAGACGGATTCTGTGGCAAAAACTGCAATAAATGCATTGAAAGCATTGATACTTGCGTAAAAATATGTTATAATTATTCGAATATCGAAAAGGGTGGTGATCGGTTGCGAATCTTAGGAATAGACCCCGGCTATGCGATTATTGGCTGGGGCGTAATACAATACGAAGGCGGACGCTTTCATGCGCAGGATTTCGGAGCCGTTACCACTGAAGCCGGAACGCCGTTTTTACAACGTTTGAATGAAATTTACGAACAGCTTACCGCCATACTCACGCAGTTCAAACCGGATGCGATGGCGATTGAAAAACTGTATTTCCAAAACAACCAAAAAACCGCGATTGAGGTGGCGGAAGCGCGCGGTGTTATTCTGCTTGCGGCACAGCGTTGCGGTGTTCCGGTCTTTGAATATACACCGCTGCAGGTGAAAAGCGCGGTGACGGGGTTTGGTCAGGCACAGAAACCGCAGGTTATGGAGATGACGCGGCGTTTACTTCGTTTGCAATCTGTTCCAAAGCCGGACGACACGGCCGATGCTCTGGCGATCGCCATTTGCCACGCCCAGACCGGTGGAACAGCACTTAAACTTCGCATTATGAAAGGACGGTAACACCATGCTTTACAGCGTGAGAGGAACACTCATCCATCGCGAGATGAATCTCGCTGTTGTGGAATGCGGCGGTGTCGGTTATCAATGTTATATCACACTCAATACGGCGCGCCAGCTCCCGCAAGTCGGTGCCGAGGTTATGCTGTACACAATTTTGAACGTTCGAGAAGATGCGGTGGAACTCTTCGGATTTGCCGATAACGGCGAGCTCGCTTGTTTTAAACTGCTGACATCTGTCAACGGTGTCGGTCCCAAAGCGGGACTTGCCATTTTGTCGGAACTTTCTCCGGAGCGTGTGGCGCTTGCCGTTGCAAGCGGCGATTATAAGGCGCTTACCCGCGCACAGGGTGTTGGTCCGAAGCTTGCACAGCGTATCACGTTGGAACTCAAAGATAAGTTTGGATTGCCCTCTGCGACCGATGGCATTATGCTGGATACGGGTAAGCCAGTTGGTGGTTTCAATGCGTCCGGCAATGCGGCAGAAGCCGTTGGTGCGTTGACCATGCTCGGCTTTAGTGCCGGTGAAGCGTCCGCAGCCGTTGCTAAGTTGGATAGTGAATTGACTGTTGAAGAAATGGTACGACAAGCGTTGCGCGCGCTTGGCAGGAGGTGATAAACCGTGCAGGAAATGGATTATGAAAATCGCATGATGTCCACCGAATATCTACCGGAGGACGAAGGGGATAATCCGCTTCGTCCGCGAACACTTTCAGAGTACGTAGGGCAAGAAAAGGTAAAGGATAATTTGTCTGTCTTTATCAATGCGGCCAAATTGCGCGGTGATTCCTTGGATCACGTGTTGTTGTACGGCCCTCCCGGTCTCGGAAAAACCACACTCTCCGCGATCATTGCTCACGAGCTTGGTGTGAATTTCCGCATTACGTCAGGACCGGCACTGGAACGCGCCGGTGATTTAGCGGCATTGCTTACGAATCTCGATCAAGGCGACGTGCTGTTTATTGATGAAATTCACCGTTTACCGCGCACGGTTGAGGAAATCCTTTATCCGGCGATGGAAGATTTTTCGATTGATATTATCAACGGCAAGGGACAGGGCGCCTCGTCCATCCATCTGCCGTTGCCGAAATTCACCTTGATTGGTGCCACAACGCGCGCCGGCCAGTTGTCGGCGCCGTTGCGTGACCGTTTTGGCGTCGTATGTCGTTTGGAGATGTATACACCCGAGGAGCTTGCTAAGATCGTCGCGCGCAGTGCGGGTATTTTAGGGATTGCCTGTGACCACGACGGTGCATTGGAAATTGCTTCCCGTTCGCGCGGCACACCGCGTATTGCCAACCGTTTGTTAAAGCGTGTTCGCGATTTTGCCCAGGTCATGACGGGCGGCGGTATTGATGCCGCCGTTGCGCAAACCGCGCTTGACAAACTTGAAGTGGACGAGTTAGGTCTCGATATGGTTGATCGTCGCATGTTAATGGCGATGATCCAGCACTACAACGGCGGTCCTGTTGGATTGGATACACTGGCAGCGGTGATCGGCGAGGAAGCTGTTACCATTGAGGATGTGTACGAACCGTATTTACTTCAGCTTGGCTTTATTAATCGTACGCCGCGCGGCCGCGTGGTTTTGCCGGCGGCATATGCGCACTTGGGAATTGCCCATCAAACTACCTTTGACGTGTAAAGGATTTTTCCTATGAGAATAGCGGAAAACTGGAAAGACTATGAATTGTTAGATGCAACCGACGGAGAGCGATTGGAGCGGTGGGGAGATTGTCTTTTGATTCGTCCGGATCCTCAAATTTTGTGGAGTACCGGTCGCAGGCATCCTCTGTGGAAAGCAGCACAAGCGCGGTATCATCGGTCACATACGGGCGGCGGTCATTGGGAGACTTATAAACCGTTGCCGGATGTGTGGGAAATCGGATATGAATCGCCCGATGCGGGGCTTCACGGGCTGCGTTTTCGCTTAAAGCCGATGGGCTTTAAGCATACCGGTCTGTTTCCGGAGCAGGCCGTCAACTGGGATGCTATGGCGTCCATGATCCGCGCGGCAAACCGTCCCATTCGGGTGCTTAATTTGTTTGGTTATACCGGTGGCGCCACCTTGGCGTGTGTTGCGGCAGGCGCACATGTGACACACGTGGATGCTTCGAAGGGTATGGTTACTTGGGGACGCGAAAATGCCGTTTCTTCCGACTTAGCCGACCGTCCCATGCGTTGGTTGGTTGACGATTGCGGAAAATTTGTTCAGCGCGAACAACGGCGCGGCAATACCTACGATGCGATTCTGATGGATCCGCCGTCTTACGGGCGCGGCCCGAACGGTGAGGTTTGGAAATTGGAAGAGCAGATCTACGGTTTGGTGCGCGAATGTGTATCCCTTTTGTCGGATAACCCGCTCTTTTTCCTTGTCAATTCGTATACCACGGGATTGTCCCCGTCGGTGATGCAATATATGTTGGGCTCCTTGATCGTCCCGCGGTTCGGCGGGAACACCTCCGCGGATGAGATCGGTCTGCCGGTCACACAAAGCGGGTTGATCCTGCCTTGCGGAGCTACCGCTATGTGGAAGGCGGGTGTCGGCGTATGAATATGATTTCGGTGGATTCCCTTCGCTTTCGGTATGAAGAGGGGGAAGAACAGCCGGATTCTACGGTTGTGCTGGACGGCGTCGATCTGACTATTCCGCGCGGTCAGTTTATTGCCTTGCTGGGGCATAACGGTTGCGGGAAATCCACGCTTGCTAAACATTTTAACGCACTCTTGTTGCCGCTTGGCGGTGCTGTGCTGATTAAAGGTGTCTCCACGGCGGATGAGGATAAGCGCTACGATATCCGCAGCACGGTAGGCATGGTCTTGCAAAATCCGGATAATCAGTTGGTTTCGACGATTGTGGAAGAGGACGTGGCGTTTGGTCCCGAAAATTTAGGGGTCGATCCTGCAGAGATTCGTGAGCGTGTGGATGCTGCCCTCAAAGCGGTCGGCATGTACGAGTACCGAGGCCATGCAGCTCATAAACTGTCCGGTGGTCAAAAACAGCGCGTGGCGATTGCCGGTGTATTGGCAATGCAACCGGAATGTATCGTGCTGGATGAGCCGACGGCCATGTTGGATCCGCGCGGCAGAAAAGAAGTCATTGATACCATCTGCCGCTTGAATCGTGAACAGGGAATTACGATTGTCTTAATTACCCATTACATGGAGGAGGCCGTGTTGGCTGACCGTGTCGTGGTGATGGAAAACGGTAAAGTAGTAGTTGACGGTACACCACATGAGGTATTTTCGAAAGTGGATACGTTACGCGAACTGGAATTGGATGTGCCTCAGCCGACAGAGCTTTGTTATGCTTTGCGGCAAGTAGGAATTGATCTCCCGAACAATGTTCTGACGATTGATGAATGTGTTGAGGCGTTATCGGCACTGTTATAAAGGAAGAGAAATCCCATGGCTTTAATTGAAACAGAAAATTGCACATTGCGGTATTCCGCGGGAACGCCGTTTGAACGGGAAGCTCTCCACGATGTATCTGTCAGCATCGAGGAGGGTGAGTTTGTCGGCGTTATCGGGCACACCGGATCAGGAAAATCCAGCTTTGTGCAGTTGCTTAACGGTCTTCTAAAGCCGGAATCCGGTCGGGTTTTATTGGATGGCCGTGATATTTGGGAAAGCCCTAAGGAAATTCGCAAGGTGCGTTTTGAGGTTGGTATGGTCTTCCAGTACCCGGAGTACCAACTGTTCGAGGAAACGGTTTTTAAAGACATTGCCTTCGGACCGCACAATATGGGGTTGTCTGATGAGGAAATCCGCGAGCGTGTGGTTACTGCCGCCGAATGGGTAGGGCTCAAAGCGGAATTGCTGGAAAAATCACCGTTTGAGCTTTCTGGCGGTGAAAAACGACGTGCGGCGATTGCCGGTGTGATGGCAATGCGCCCGCGTGTTCTCATTCTTGATGAGCCAACTGCGGGGTTAGATCCGCGCGGCAGAGATTTGATTTTAAACCGTATTCGTGCGTATCAGCAGGAATTCCACACCACCGTCTTGCTCGTATCCCATAGTATGGAGGATATTGCTCGCGTAGCGGATCGGGTTTTAGTTTTAAACAACGGTTCTGTTGCGATGTTCGAAACTACGGATCGCATTTTTTCGCAAGCTGCCGAACTGGAGAACATGGGGCTTTCGGTACCGGCTGTCACCAAGATTTTTGCAAAACTGCGTGAACGCGGTTTTGCGGTGCCGGATAGTGTTTATACGGTCGAAACTGCCAAAGCAGCGTTGTTGACCCTTTTGAAGGGGGGCGCGGACAATGCTGTCTGATATTTCCATCGGTCAGTTTTTCCCAGGGAATTCGCTCATTCATCGTTTAGATCCCCGCGTGAAACTGGTGCTTACTTTTGCGTATATCCTTCTCATATTTATACCGGATAATTGGATCGGATTGGCAGTTGCTATTTTACTGCTTGGTATGTGTATCGGGCTGTCCCGTATTCCCTTTAAACTATTTCTAAAAGGTTTAAAACCGGTGATCCCGCTGCTCGTATTCACCTCGATCATCAACATCTTCTACGTGGAAGGGCAAGTGCTTTTCAGCTTTTGGGTGTTGAAAATAACGCTCGAAGGTATTTTTACGGCATTGTTTATTTCGATTCGTATTTTGTGTTTGATCGCTGCCGGTTCATTGCTTACCTACACCACGTCACCAACTACCTTGACTGATGCGTTGGAGCGTGTGTTAAGTCCGCTTAAAGTGCTTCATATCAGCGTGCACGAGATTGCCATGATGATGACGATCGCCTTGCGGTTTATTCCGACGCTGATTGAAGAAACGGATAAGATCATGTGTGCACAAAAGGCGCGTGGTGCGGATATGGAAAGCGGTAACTTGTTACAGCGCGTTCGGGCATTGATTCCGGTGCTCGTGCCGTTATTTATTTCCTCATTCCGTCGCGCATATGAACTGGCGACGGCAATGGAATGCCGTTGTTATCATGGTGGGGAAGGGCGCACACGTATGAAACAGTTGCACATGGTGTTGCGAGACTACGTGGCACTCGTTGTGATGGCGGTGTTTATCGGCTTGCTCATTTTGAGTAACGTGTTTATTGCACCAACGATTTGATAGAAAAAGGAGGGCTCTGTATGGCAAATGTGTGTTTGATGTTACAGTATGTCGGCACGCGGTATCACGGCTGGCAGGTGCAACCGAACGGCATTACCGTGCAGGAAACTCTCCAGGATGCGATTGAACGGGTAACCGGTATTCGCAGTGCTGTTACCGGTTGCAGCCGTACGGATGCCGGTGTACACGCCCGTCGATTTTATTGCACGACCGCACAACCGAAGCGCTTGTCTGACGAAAAGTTCGTACAAGCGCTTAATGCCGTTTTACCCGAGGATATTGCGGTTCTTTCCTGCAACGCAGTATCAGATGCGTTTCATCCGCGGTATTCCGCGTCGGCGAAACGATACGTTTATCGCATTTGGAACGGGACGGTGCGCAATCCGTTTGAACAAGGTTTTTCGTTGCATTTGCGCTCGCCGCTTGATGAAGCGCGTATGAACGAGGTCGCTCAACTATTCTTAGGTACACACGATTTTTCAGCGTTTTGCTCTGTAGGCAGTGCCGTGCAGGATAAAGTGCGAACGATTCGCCGATCTGAGGTTACACGAGAGGGCGATGCTGTTCTGTACACGGTGGAAGCTGATGGTTTTTTGTATAATATGGTTCGTATCCTTGTGGGTACGATTTTGGATGTCACAGCCGGTCGCTTATCATTGGAAAGCGTCAGGCGTGCGCTCAAAACCGGCAACCGTGAGTGCGCCGGAGCTACCGCGCCTGCTTGCGGATTGTGTTTAGATGAAGTTTGGTATCAAAAGGAGGGGCAACCGTGAGCGAATCAAAAAGCCCGCGCCGCCGATCGAAAAACCAGTATCTTCCTTGGCTGCGTTTGTTCGTGCGGCTTCTGATTGTCGTTGCTGTTTTGGTCGTCGGTTTTCTTGTTTGGAACAACTGGGATAAAATTGCCCCGGAGGCAGTTTTGGATTGGGCAGAAGCACGGTTTGGCGATGCGCAGACCGGCAACGGATTTCCGACCGCGATTGAAGGAAATTCCGTTTTGGCAATGAGTGAGGTGAACCAACACTTGGTTGCCCTCACCGATACATCATTGCAGTTTTACAACTCTTCCGCCTCTCGAGTTGTTACGCGCAACCATCCCTTTTCCAATCCTACGTTGCATACAGCAGGGCGTTATGCATTAATAACCGAAGTGGGAGGAAGCCGTTTTCGCTTGGAGACGCGTCGCGAAACAGTTTTGTCCATGGAGCTGGAAAATCGCAAGATTTACGCATCTTGTCTGTTATCCTCCGGTATGGTTGCTGTAGTAACGGATAGCGCTTCACAGAGTTACCTTTGTGAAATCGGGGTGTATGACCGCCGTGGAAAATCTGTCTTCACTTATCAGTGCCGCAAATATTTACTGACAAACATCTCCTTAGCAACCAACGGAAAGGGGATTGCGGCTGTTGGCACAACTGCAGAAGGCGGTATGCTGAAATCAGTTCTGTTGATGTTCAACTTCTCCGATACTGAGCCCGTTGAATACAGTGGTTCAGATCTACTTTTATACGACGTCAACTATTACAGCAGCGGTGCTGTTCTTGCGGTCGGAGATAAAGAGGTATGGATTCTTCCCGCTCGAGGAAATGCAGTTGATAAAATCTCTCTTGACGGTTTTGAACCGATCGGTTACAGTGCGTCTACCACCTTATCCGCTCTGGTGTTGGAACGTTCTGGCAGCACCGGTGACGGTTACGTATGGACGATTGATGGATCCGGAACGGTGTGGAAAAGTGAGCAGATGGAAGGAAATTTTCGCAGCGTTTCTTGCCAAAATACGCAAATTTTGGCGCTAACAGAATCGCATTTATACAATTTTTCAAAGTCAAAGCTGGAAAATGAAGTTCACACGCCATCGGATTCTTTGCTGGTTACGGAATACCGTGATCGACCGTTATTGTTAACACTGAGTGAATTGCAACGTGTGGAATCGTAGTTGTGATTTTTGCGCAGATATGGTACAATATTGGTCAATACTGTAAAGGAGGACCTCGAATGCCGTATATTTTAGATGCTATCGTTGTTGTCATCGTTGCTGTTGCAGCGATCGTCGGATATCGCCGCGGCTTTATTCGCACGATCATCCAACTTGCCGGTTGTATTATAGCGTTTATACTGGCACTTTCTTTGAGTGCTACCGTTTCGACTGTGGTGTATGATGGACTTTTGCGTGACGGTTTACATGAAAAGATCGAAACGACTTGGAGTGAAACCGTTGTTGAGGGAGCAGCACAGACATTAACGGAACAGACACAGGCGGTTTTCGATACACTTCCCACGTTTGTGCAGACCGCTTTGGATACCGAAACGATCACGCAGGGGATTCAAGATTCCGTTGGTAACGATCACACCGGTACCGCGGTTGCCGACTATCTGGTGGATGACTTGATTCGCCCGGTGATGGTGGCGGTAATTCGTTTCGTTGCATTTTTGCTTTTGTTTGCGATCCTCATGATTGTGATCCGTTTGTTAGAGAAACTGCTGAAACCGATTACCAAACTGCCGCTTGTTCGCCAAACGGATGGCTTGTTAGGTACCGTGGTCGGTTTGGCAAAAGGTGCCGTGTTTGCGTTGGTGGCGGTAACGATCATGCAGTTGATTGCGGCCGGTACCACCACGGGACCCTTTACGCAGAAAAACTTAGATAATAGTGTGGTAGCCGGATGGATTGCTCAGATCAATCCTCTCTCGGCGGTGCTTAATCTCGATTGAATGAGGTAACTTGCAATGGAACGTTTAAAGTTTGTGTGGAACATTCCCAATGTTCTCTCATTGGTGCGTATCGTCTTGCTCCCGATTTTTGTTGTGCTTTACTTTAACAACCTTTTATCGTGGGCGTTGCTGATGTTATTGCTTTCAGGACTCACGGATTTGTTCGATGGCGTGATTGCCAGGCGGTGCAACCAAATTACGGAAATTGGTAAATTGTTGGACCCGGTGGCGGATAAACTGACGCAGATCACGGTACTGCTGTGCTTGGTCGTGCGTTATAACGCATTGATACCGTTGGCTGTTATTTGCCTGATAAAGGAAGTTCTGCAGGCGATCGGCGGGTGGATTCTACTTTCCAAGAACTCGACCATACGCGGTTCCAAATGGTTCGGGAAGGTTTCGACTTTCTTGTTCTATGCCGTTATGCTGCTGATCGTGTTATGGGCAGATATGCCGACAAGTGTTTTAACAGTACTGATTATTTTGGTGGCCGCTACCATGTTGTTTTCATTCTTCAAATATCTGCAACTGTATTTTAAATTGAGAAAAGAATCGGCCGCTTCCAAGGCGGTTGTTCCGGAATCCGCTCAGTGATTTCATAAAAAAGGAGTTTCCATGATGGTTTGTTCCCGTTGTAAAAAACGCCCTGCTGTGGTGTTTGTTACCCGTATGGAGGGTGATAACAGCACGAATGAGGGGCTTTGTTTGACATGCGCCAAAGAGCTTGGCATCAAGCCGGTCGACGATTTGCTGACAAAGTTCGGTATCGGCCAAGAAGAGCTTGAACAAATGGATGAACAACTTAGCGAAATGATGAATATTGAGGGCAGCGAGGATGAAAATTTCATGCCGGGCGGCGCTGCCTCTTTTCCGTTTTTACAAAACTTGTTCGGGCAAAATTTCAATGCGGAGAATACTGCTGAAAAACAACCGGAAGATTCTTCAAATCCCCCGAAAAAAGAAGCCAAAAAACGCAGTATACTAAACAACTTCACAACCGATCTTACCGCTAAGGCACGGGAAGGGAAATTAGATGCCATCGTCGGACGCGATCGTGAGATCTACCGTGCGGTGCAAATTCTTTGTCGCCGCAGTAAAAATAACCCCTGCTTGATCGGCGAACCGGGTGTCGGTAAAACCGCGATCGCCGAGGGTTTGGCATTGCGTATCGCCGCAGGCGACGTACCGTATAAGTTGCAGAATAAGGAACTACGTCTTCTTGATCTAACCGGATTGGTGGCGGGCACGCAGTTCCGCGGTCAATTTGAAAGCCGTATTAAAAGTTTAGTTGACGAAGTCAAGGAAAAAGGCAACATCATTTTATTTATTGATGAGGTGCACACCTTGGTCGGTGTTGGCGATGCCGAAGGCGGGATGTCCGCTGCCAACATCCTAAAGCCGGCACTTTCGCGTGGTGAAATCCAAGTCATTGGTGCGACAACCTTTAACGAATACCGCAAAAATATTGAAAAAGATGCGGCGTTGGAACGCCGTTTTCAACCAATCAAAGTGGAAGAACCGTCCATCGACGATACCGTGGAAGTTCTTTGCGGCATTAAATCGTATTATGAGGAATATCACGGCGTTATCGTGTCAGACGCGCTGGCCCGCAAAGCCGCGGAACTGTCCGAGCGGTATATTACGGACCGCTATCTGCCGGATAAGGCAATTGATCTGTTAGACGAAGCATGTGCCACGGCCGCACTGCAAAATAAAAAAGCGGACGAGTATGCAAAACTGTTACTTGAAGAGCAAAGTCTTCAAAAGCAGGAAGCGGATGTTATGGCAGGTGAAACGATCGATTACGAGCACTTAGCCAATATCCGTGCACAGCTGATGAAAACACAGCAAGCAATAGATGCTATCCGTGACGCGGCAATTCACATGCCGCTTAATGAAGAACATCTCGCAAAAGTGATTGAACTGTGGACGGGCATTCCCGCCTCCAAAATCCAAGAAAACGAGCTATCCAAATTAGCGGACTTGGAGGAGGAACTGCGGCGCCATGTCATTGGTCAAGACGAGGCGGTTTCGTTGGTGGCTGCAGCAATCCGCCGCAGCCGTGTACAGATCAGCCCGCGCCGTCGTCCGGCGTCATTTATCTTTGTCGGACCCACCGGTGTCGGCAAAACCGAGCTTGTAAAGGTGTTGGCATCGCAACTTTTTGACACGCCCGAAACGTTGATACGGCTTGACATGTCCGAGTTTATGGAGAAGCACGCCGTATCCCGCATTATCGGTTCACCGCCCGGCTACGTTGGCTATGATGAGGCAGGGCAACTCACCGAAAAAGTGCGCCAAAAACCGTACTCAGTCATTTTGTTTGATGAGATCGAAAAAGCCCATCCCGACGTGCTGAATATTCTTTTGCAGATTCTGGATGAGGGTCGCGTTACCGATGCTCACGGCCGCATTGTCAATTTCGAAAACACGGTTATTGTCATGACCTCAAATGCCGGCAGTCATATTCAAGAAAACTTGATGGGCTTCGGTAAAAGTGACGCACAGGCATCCCGTGATAAAGCAACCAAAGCACTGTCGGATTTCCTGCGCCCTGAATTTATCAGTCGTGTGGATGAGATCGTGTACTTTGCACCTCTTACCAAGTCGGATTACGCAGGAATTGCTGTATTGATGCTGAACGAACTTGTGAGCCCGCTTAACGAACGGGGAATCAAGTTCACGTGGTCGGAGGACGTGCCGTTGTATCTTGCGGATAAAACACACGGCGGGAAACGTGGCGCGCGTGATCTGCGTAACGCCGTTCGCCGTGAAATCGAGGATAAGATCGCATCCCTCATCGTGGAACAGCGCAATCAGGTGATTAGCGCTATTGCCGTTTCTTTAGAGGCGGATCACCTTGCCTTCCATGTTCTCTAAAGGAAAGTTTGATATGAAAAAAGTACTGTTTCTGTGTCACGGCAACATCTGCCGCTCACCGATGGCTGAGTTTATTTTCAAGGATTTGGCGAAAGGGGAAGACCTTTACGCCGAATCCACGGCGGTATCCCGCGAGGAGATCGGAAATCCGATCTATCCCAAGGCGGCAGATACCTTGCGCCGTCACGCTATCCCGTTTGGCGGTCACCGCGCACGTCAGATCACGACAGAGGATTACGATCGGTTTGATTATATCGTCGTAATGGAAGAATACAATATTCCGCGGCTCATGCGTATTATCGGTGATGATCCCGACAAAAAGGTATACCGCTTGTTGGATTTCACCGATACACCTGGTGATATTGAGGATCCCTGGTACAGCGGCCGTTTTGAAGCGGTATTCAACCAGATCCATGACGGATGCAAGGCCTTACTTAAACACATAAAAAACACCGAGGAATGATTCCTCGGTGTTTTTGTTTTACAGATAATCTTTGATAAACGTACCCTTTGATAAGGCGTATACGTATTCAAAACCAATGTCGCGAAGCATCGCTCTTGTTTCTGCAAAGAAACAATCCAGCTTATCTGCAGCGTGGCAGTCGGAGGACAATACCAGTTTTCCACCATTTTTCTTGAGTACGTGCAACAACTCCGCACTGGGGTAGGGCGAGGTGCGGTATCCGCGTGCGATTGCACCGGTGTTTACCTCAAACAAGCAGTCGCTTTTTAGCGCTTCTTTCAAATACCGCTCAGCGAGCGCTTGATATGCCGGAAGTTTCAAGAACTGCGAAGTGTCAAGTTCATCGTACTTGGTGATCAAATCAAAATGCCCGATAATATCCGGCTTGCGTGCGAGGATATACTCGCAAAAAGTGCAGTAATAACAGTCTGCCAGTTTAAGCGGATCACCGTCACAAAGTTCAATACACTGCTTGAGGCGGTCGGCACCTGAGTCAATTGGATGATAGGAATCGTCGATCCGAGCGTAATGAGAAGAACCGATAATGTAATCAAAATCTGAGCGGTTGGGGAGAAGACATCCCGCATCTTCCTCAACACCGACATATATCTCAATTTTAGAACGGTACCGCTCCTGCAAGTCGCGCATGGTGTGAAGATAGGAGGTCATGTCTTTCAGACAATACGACAGATCAAAATCGGTATAGGCGTGACCGGAAAACCCGATTGAAGAAAACCCTTTCTCAATGGCGGCAAGCACGACCTCTTCCGGTGTGTTTTTGCCGTCACAAAGTGTGGTGTGCATATGTAAATTGGAAAGCATTACGATTCCTCCAAAAGTAGCGATTTTCTTAACGCGTCAACGTCGCCGTCAAACAAGTATCCGTGAATTCCGACCTCTTTTGCGGCAGCAATATTACCGGCATTGTCGTCGATAAACAAGCATTCCTCTGCAGTGAGTTGAAAACGACTCAGCAAATGCTCGTAGATCGCGCGGTGCGGTTTAGCAAGCCCGATAGGGCCGGAAAACACCAAGCCGTCAAACAAATCCAGCACGTCTTTTACCGCGGGATTGGCGGTATAGGTTTCGGCAAACCCGATGCTGATATTCGACAAAAGATATAACTTGCCGCCGCGCGCCTTAATATCGGCCACCACTTTATCCATACCTTTAATGGTGGGCATGGATATGATCCAATCCTCGTAAACGCGGCAGGCGCACTCGTGCAGTTCGCTGGGCAACCGACTGCAAATACCGGATTTCACTTCCTCGTCGGTAATGCTGCCGTCATCTAAACGATCCCAATACAATCGGTCAAAGACAACGTCACTGACGGTTTTCCGCGTATTGGCATCCCCGACGTGAACTGCGGTCAACTCATCCGGATCAAACCGCGCTAACACGTTTCCGAAATCAAATATGTAGTTCTTAATCATAACGACCACTCCTGCGCGTTATTGTACCATAAGTGTCGAGTGCAATCAACGCTCTTTTTCTTATCGTCCTCTGTATTCCCGCTTTAAAACCTCTGCCATTTCTTCCGGCGATTCTTGACACCCGCCTGCAAGCCAAAGTTTTATGATCGCATTTAAACCGTTTCTAAAAAACTCAATATGATACTTGAGGTTACTGTCTATTTGTTCCTTTTCTGCGCGTTTGGCATCGTATATGGATACAAGGTGCTTATCGTCGTAACAAAGCTTGAAATACGTTTTGTAAAACAGCTGGTTTTCTCGAATATGGGTGAACATTTTCAGTGCGCCGCTGCGATCGTTAAAGTAATCGTAATCGGCAAACAGATTGCTGAACTCATTTTCCAGTTTTTCTCTCGTTTTATCGGCAAGATCAAATATGTCAATATAGTTTGCATAAAACGTGCTGCGGTTTAATTCCGTTAGTTTAATAAGATCAGAAACGGTGATCTCTTTGATCTCACGTGTTTGCAGTAGCTCGACAAACGCTTTTTCAATTTTCTCTTGCGACTCTTTGCGTCGCCGGTTGTTCTTTACGTTCATAGAAATCCCCATTATTCCAACACTTGTTGTTGATCTGATGATTGTTTCTCATCGTTGAAAATAGTATACTACAAGTGCAATAAAAACACAAGTGTTGGTTTAATGAAAGGAGATTTGTAAATGAAAAAGAGTAGTTTTGTTGCATTGATCCTGGGAACGGTAAGCGGGGTGCTTTTTGCGCTGGGAATGTGCATGGCACTTCTTCCGGAATGGGATGCTTTCACCGAAGGGGTTATTTTCGGTGCGATCGGCATTGTGTTGGGTATCATAACCGCACTGGTTTGGTGCAAGATGGAGAATAAAAAACTACCGAAGATGAGTGCGAAAACTATATTTCGCATCATTTACACCGTTGTTGCCGCTTTGGTGCTTGGCGTCGGTATGTGTATGTGCCTTGTGTGGCAACAAATCATTTGGGGTACACTTGTTGGCTTACTTGGCATCGTCATGTTGATTGCGCTCATCCCGATGATTAAAGGTATCAAATGAACGTGTTAACAACTGTAAGAAATCCTTATACAAGTCTTATCGTTAATGTTATCTATGCGATCGGTAACTGTATGATTGGATTCCTTACACATTCGTGGTGGTTTATCACGGTTGGTTCGTATTACGTCGTATTGACGGTAACCCGCCATTCCGTATTACGAATCAGCCGTAAAGCAGAGGGAAATTACGATATTGAGCGTTTTGTGCGGCGTATGACGGGCATCCTTTTGGTTGTGCTGTCGCTCTGCATCGTGGGTGTGAATATCCTGTCTGCCGTGAAAGATCGGGGCACGGCCTTTCACGAAATCGTCATGATTACCATTGCCACGTACACGTTCACAAAAATTACCATTGCCATTGTCGGCATGGTAAAAGCGAAGCAGTCTGCCTCGCCCGTGCAAAAAACACTGCGAAACATCTCTTTAGCGGATGCGTGTGCTTCGATTTACACAATGCAAAGGTCGATGTTAGTGTCCTTTCCGGGAATGGGAGAGCCGGACATCTTATTACTTAATATTTTTACGGGAACAGCTGTATGGATCGTTGTACTGCTTCTCGGAATCAATTTGATTGGAGGAAAATATACCGATATGGCTAAATCAAAACTGGTTAAAGCAAATGAAAAAATCGCTCAAGTTGCAATGAGCGGTTATAAGAAAATCGAGAAAGACGTCGTAGATGGTTATAAAAAGATTGAACAAGGTGTTGTCGATGGTTATACGAAAATCGAGGATAAGTTTGTCGATGCTTACCTCACAAAAGACGGCGAAACCGTTGAGGAAGCAAAAGCAAGATTGAAAAAGAATAAGTAAATTTAAAAAGTAAAAAGACCGACCATTAGGCGTTGTACCCTTAAGGATACAACGCAGCGATATAAATCTCTTATGGGATTTGCGATATACCTAAAGGTGCGAAATAAGACTGCGCCTTTTGATATATTCTTCGGACGAGATGGGATTTATATCATATCGCGTTTACCGTAAGGTAAACATATCGAATTTCACGAAGTAAAATATATCGAATTGCGAAGCAATATATCGCGAATTACCATTCTCAAAATTTAATATATTCTCTGTTGGACAGTAAAAAAGCTGTGTAGAAAATTTCTACACAGCTTTTAATTTTCGTCTCACACCGTAACAAGCAGGGAAAATGTACGGCACATTTTCCGCTTGTTATGAGAACCTAAAACCCCATTTACCCAACTCAATATTGCTATTTTGCGGTTTATAATATATAATACCTATAACGCGAGGTGTTATTATGAACAATTACAATACAAAGGCTATTTTAAAAAAATACAGACTTTGTTTATTAGGTGTTTTTGGTGTGTTTGTGGCAATTGCTATCATAATGTTGGTATTTACCGATAGCGATTTTTTATATGGTTTATCACTGCTTTTAGGTTTTGTTTCAATTAAGATATCTGGAGCGATTTTTTATAATAAATTCTTTAATTCCATTTTGACTAACGAATTAAATCTCCCCAAATATATTGATTTGATTGAAACGGGAAAAATCGTTTCCAACAGTCTTCTTGAACACTTAAATATCGCTTATTATTCGGGCGATTATAATAAAGTAATCAACATTTGCAAAATGAAAATTGAAAACAAAAAGTTTGAAAAAGTGAAGCATTTCTATTTGTTGATGCTCGCTCGTTCTTACTTTGAAATAGGCGATTTAGGAAACTTAAAAACAGTTAATGAAATGTTTAAAAGTTTTATAGCAACAAACAAGAACGGAAACAAAATAAAAGAAAAATTGATTTATTTTAAGTTCGTTGATTTATATCTGTCAGGCGATTTCTCTACCGCAAAAGAACTTTACGAAAAATTATATTCAAGTCAAAAAGAAAACCAAAGCAAAGTTAAATTAAATGATGTTTCTATAAGATTTACATTTGCTATTTGTTGTTATAAATGCGGTGAGTTTGCAAAAGCAACTGAATTGTTTAATGATGTAATTGCTCTTGCACCCACTTTTCATTATGCAGAAATAGCAAAAGGATATTTAGAGGCGATAAACAATAACACAGATTATATCCCCGAACGAATAACTTTTGATACGGATACAACAAATATTCCTATCCCTAAATCGAGAAAGAAATTTAAAATCATTTATGCGATATGTTTTTCTTTGATATTAATTGGTGTAATCGGTTCGGCGATAATTTCAGCAACGGCTCCGAAACAACCTATGCATTTTAAAGGCATTGACTATTATTCAACTAAAAGCAATGTTCACTCTATATATGGAAAGCCCGATGAAATAAGAGAGTATGATTCGTTTGAAGGTCAATATTATGACTTTTACAATGTTGAGTATTTAGGTGTAAAAGCAACATTACAATTTACATATTATTTTGATAGCGATATATTGCATAGTTCTTGGTTTACTATTGATTCAACAAGATTTTCAAGTTATGATGAATATAAATCGGCTGTTAATAGAACCTATGACTATTTTGAAAAGACACTTGCAAAATATAGAATCGAAGATGAAAGCGACGAAAATGGACGATACATAACTTGGTTCAATGACAAAGGTGGATATTCTTATAGTATGTTTGAAACTGAATTGACCTTTTCCAAAGAAGAAAATGATATTAGAGAATGTACTGTTTTTGAGTTCTGCAAATACAGTGAATAATGCAACCAAAAAAGATGCGTAGGAATTTACGCATCTTTTTGCTTTGTGTTTTGATATAACAATAATTATGTTCTTTAGAGTACGACTAATAAGGTCGGTCTTTTTTGTTTGGTGGGGGAAGGTGGTCGTTGCGCAGTGCGGTAGTCTGATCTCGTCTATGAGTTTCGGTTGTGCTCGTCTATTAATTTTTGCAAAGGATTAAGTGTGTGCCAACACGTTTGCAACAGCGGTTCAATTTCGCCGCATTGACGGCTCATTTCACCTTGTTGCGGCACAGTCCTGCGTGCTCGCTGTATCGTCCACCGGACGCGCTCGCACTCGGACACTAAAAACGCCACCGAACTGTTTTCTTAACGCCCTTTAGAATCCACCTTCCTTGCAGAAAAACAAAAAACCGACCCAGTTGGGTCGGTTTCTGTTTTTGGTGGGGGAAGGTGGATTCGAACCACCGAAGTCACTGACAACAGATTTACAGTCTGCCCCCTTTGGCCACTCGGGAATTCCCCCGCGTCGAAACGCAAGTGTTACTATACCATGTCATATTAGGATTGTCAAGCATTCTTTTAAAAAAAATTATGTTTTTTCTATTTTATATTCCTATTAAACCTATAACAATTCTTGCTTTTTAAAAAAGCGTATGGTATCATACTGAATATTGAGGTGAGACCATGTATAAGATCGTAAGTAAAAGGGCGCTGAATGCCTTTGTCTCGTTGATGGAAATCGATGCACCGCTGATTGCTGCCAAAGGCAAAGCGGGGCAGTTCGTCATTCTGCGCGTTAACGAAACGGGGGAGCGTATTCCGCTGACCTTAGCGGATGAAGATCCCGAACGCGGAACCATTACCATTATGTATCAAAAGGTGGGGAAGACCACCGATTTATTAGACACCTTGAACGTGGGGGATTCCATTCTGGATGTGGTTGGTCCTCTGGGTAAAGCGACCGAGCTTGACGGCTATACACGCGTTGCTGTTGTTGGCGGTGGTGTTGGTTGTGCGATTGCCTATCCGGAAGCAAAGGCGTTGCATCGTTTGGGTACTCACGTGGATATGATCGCCGGTTTCCGTAACAAAGACATTATTATGTTAGAAGAGGAGCTGGAAAAAGTCAGCTCACGCTTGTTTGTGATGACAGACGATGGCTCCAACGGTAACAAGGGTTTTGTTACCGCTAAATTGCAGGAATTACTGGATGTCGGTGAAGAGTATGATCTCGTGATCGCAATCGGGCCGTTGCCTATGATGCGCGCGGTTGCCAACGTTACCAAACCGTACGGTATCAAAACCATCGTGTCTATGAACCCGATTATGGTAGACGGTACGGGAATGTGCGGCGGTTGTCGTTTGACTGTCGGCGGTGAAACCAAGTTTGCTTGTGTCGATGGCCCCGAATTCGATGCACACGAAGTCGATTGGGACGAGGCAATGCATCGCCTAGGACAGTATAAAGAACAAGAACACACATGTCGTATGACCTTTATGGAAGGACGAAACGCATAATGGCGATAAACAATCAACCGAACAAAACTCCTATGCCGGAGCAGGACCCGCAAATTCGCGCGACAAACTTCGACGAAGTTGCTTGTGGGTACACGGAGGAAATGGCGGTCAATGAGGCACAGAGGTGCTTAAACTGTAAACATAAACCGTGCGTATCGGGATGCCCCGTGAACGTTCAAATTCCGGATTTTATCGCAAAAATTGCGAGCGGTGAATTTGAAGGTGCCTATCAGGTGATCCGCGGAACAAATGCATTGCCGGCGGTTTGCGGTCGTGTGTGCCCGCAAGAGAAACAGTGCGAGTCAAAATGCGTGCGTGGTATCAAGGGTGAGCCGGTAGCGATTGGCAGATTGGAGCGCTTTGCTGCGGATATGCATATGAAAACAGAGATATCACAATCAGAGGGAGCGCCGCACAACGGTCATCGCGTAGCGGTCGTTGGCTCGGGACCCGCCGGACTTACCTGCGCCGGTGATTTGAATAAGCTTGGTTACGATGTCACGGTGTTTGAGGCATTTCATACTGCGGGCGGTGTGCTCATGTACGGCATTCCGGAATTCCGTTTGCCGAAAGATATCGTTCAAAAGGAGATCGCCGCCCTTAAAGATGCCGGTGTCGATATTCAGACGAATATGGTGATCGGCAAGATCTTAGATGTTGATGAACTCTTTGAGCAAGGGTATGAAGCGGTATTCATAGGAAGTGGGGCAGGGTTGCCAAGCTTTATGGGAATCCCCGGTGAGGGATTGCTGGGTGTCTTGTCTGCAAACGAGTTCTTAACTCGTATCAACCTTATGAAAGGATACCGCGAGGATTACGATACCCCCGTACCACGTGCGAAACGCGTAGCGGTCGTGGGCGGCGGTAACGTTGCCATGGATGCCGCACGTTGTGCCAAGCGATTGGGCGCCGAAAAGGTTTACGTCGTGTACCGCCGTGGCGAAGAAGAGATGCCGGCACGTCTGGAGGAGATCCATCACGCAAAAGAAGAGGGGATCGAATTTCTGTTCCTGACGGCGCCTGCTGCTGTGCATGGCGATGAAAATGGCTTTGTTACCTCGCTGGAGTGCGTGTCGATGGAACTCACTGAACCGGACGAGTCCGGCAGACGCCGTCCTTGTGAAATCAAGGGCAGTAACCATCTGCTTGAAGTGGATATGGTAATTGCGGCAATCGGAAATTCCCCGAATCCGTTGATTCGCACGACCACGCCGGGCTTGGAAGCCAACCGTCGCGGGTGCTTGGTCGTGAATGAGGATACGCTTCAAACAACTCGCGAGGGAGTGTATGCCGGCGGTGACGCGGTGACCGGTGCAGCTACTGTTATCCTCGCCATGGGGGCAGGGAAGAAGGCGGCCGCATCCATCCATGAATATTTAATGGGGAAATAGTGTCGATTTTAGTCATTTTATGCAATATTGAGAAAAATTTTTGATTATTTTGACAATTTTACCACAATATGTATAATTCTTTTTCGAAAAAGTGTTGACATTTTAAAAAAGCTACGCTATACTGTACTTTGTTATGGAGTGTGTTAGTTTGAGGTGATCTTGCTTGAACGCCCTTGTAACAAGCTTGAACGATCTCAGTGATGAACAGTTGGTTGTTTTGGCACGCGAAAAAAACGAGGAAGCATTTACCCGTTTGGTTTCTCGGTGTTCGGGAATGTTAAAGTCCTTATCGGCAAAATATTGCCGTGATTTTTCAGAATCCGAGGATTTGGTTCAAGAAGGATTATTAGGGCTTTTATCCGCCGTGCAGACCTACCATTCTTCTGCCAATGTTGCTTTTCGAACGTATGCGTATGCATGTGCACGAAACCGTATGGTATCCGCCTTGCGGCGCCGCAACGGGGAACGGATCCAATCCTTAGATGAGGAGGACGAGCTTTCCGATCTTATCGGTGGCACGGACCCTGCTTCGCTTTTAGTGCGCCAGGAAGAAATAGAGCAACTAAACAAACGATTGCGCGATGGTCTCAGTGTTCTTGAATATCGTGTGCTGATGGCACGATTAAGCGGTTATTCGTATCGTGAGATCGCGAAATGCTTGAATGTCACTGAAAAAGCGGTGGATAATGCGCATCAGCGCTTACGCCGCAAACTAACTCCCGCACTCATTTAACTCTGGTTGTAAACGGATGTACACCGTTTTCACAATATGCCGGGCAGCCAAATTAGAGCGTTGCTTTTTAAAAGGTGCCGATCTTATTCCGTTGCAGGGCAAACAATAATACAAGTGAGGTAAGACACATGTACGAAGACAAGACTCTGATCTGCAAGGAATGCGGCGCAGAATTTGTGTTCACCGCCGGTGAGCAGGAGTTCTATGCTGAGAAAGGCTTTGTGAACGAGCCCCAGCGCTGCAAGGCTTGCCGCGATGCTCGCAAGAACGCAGCGAGACCTGAAAGAGAGATGCACACCGCTATTTGCGCTAACTGCGGCAAAGAGGCGAAAGTGCCTTTCAAGCCCCGTGAGGACCGCCCCGTGTATTGCAGCGAGTGCTTTGCAAGCATGAGAGGCGAGAACTAATTGCTTTTCGGAAAACCGCCCTTCGGGGCGGTTTTCTTGCTTTCTGTGGTAAAAAAACATCGAAAGTTGCTTGACAGTGAATTATAATACTGATATAATATGACCAACTTTATTAAAAAAGGGGTATTGTTATGAAAAAAGTTCTTAGTCTGCTTCTTGCAGCGCTCCTGATCGTGACTTGCTTTGTCGGTTGCGGTAAGGAAAAGGCGAATGAGATCTTTATCGGTGCAACCGGCCCGTTGACCGGCGACGCCTCCTCCTACGGCAACTCCGTTAACAACGGTGCGATGCTCGCGGTGGAAGAGATCAATGCCGCCGGTGGCTTGAACGGCATCAATCTCAAATTTGAGATGAAAGATGACAAAGCCACAGCCGGTGACGCAGCTACCGGTTACGATAGCTTGATGGATGAAGGCATGCAGATCTCGCTCGGTAGTGTTACCTCCGGTTCTTGCGAGTCCTTTGCAGCAAAATCGGTTGAAGACAACCTGTTCTTCATCACGCCTTCCGCTTCTGCTGCCAACGTCATCGAGAGTCGTCCCAACGCGTTCCGCGTTTGCTTCGGCGATCCCGACCAGGGTGTTTTGGCTGTTGACGAGTTGGAAAAAGCCGGCTATAAAAAGATCGGCGCGATCTACGACAGCAGTGACGATTATTCCAGCGGTATCTATGCAGCGTTCAAAGCTGCCATGGCTGAAAAGAAGATCACCTACATCGAGCAGTCCTTTGACGCTGAAAACAAAAAGGATTTCTCCACTCAGGTTGAAGCTCTGAAAGATTGCGATGCGATCTTCCTGCCCATCTATTACACCGAGGCCGGCCTCATTGCTAAAGCTTGTGTTGCAAAAGGTTGCAAAGCCGTCTTGTTCGGTTGCGATGGTTTGGACGGCGTTGCTGATCAGATCGACGCGACTGTTACCAACAAGATCTCCTACATCACGCCTTTTGACGTAAACAGCAAAGACGAAGTTCCGGCGAAGTTTGTTGCCGCTTACAAAGCAAAGTACAACGAAACTCCCGACCAGTTCGCTGCTGACGGTTATGACGCTATCTACGCCATCTATGAGGCAATGAAAGCTGCTAACATCACCGACGCAGATATCGAAGCCAGCGAGCTGTGTGAAGCTGTGAAAAAGGCGATCACCGACGCTTCCTTCAAATTGGACGGCGCTACCGGTGAGATGAAGTGGGATGCTTCCGGTGCTTGCACCAAGGTTCCCCAGATCGTAGAAGTTAACTAAGTTTATTTCTGCTGTTTCGTCTGACCGGGAGGGAGTGCCCTCCCGGTCAGACTCTTGTCTTATCTCGTCTAAGGAGAGCGTGTTATGAGTACTATTTTAGACGGTCTCAGTCTTGGTGCAATCTATGCGTTGATCGCACTTGGTTACACCATGGTATACGGCATTGCTAAAATGCTGAACTTTGCTCACGGTGATATTATCATGGTGGGTGCTTATGCTATTTTTGTTACGTTGGCGAGCACTAACTTATTGCTTGCCCTTGTTGTTTCCATTCTTCTCTGTGCGGTCACAGGTGTGGTCGTTGAAAAACTTGCTTATAAGCCGTTACGTTCGGCATCCCCGTTGGCGGTTTTAATTACCGCGATCGGTGTCAGCTATTTCTTGCAAGGCACGGCTCAGTTGATATTTGGCTCGAAATCGCAGCCAATCACACTGCCTTCCTTGGGTAGTATTCAAATCGGAAATTTCCAGGTCGAACTGCGCACAGTGATCACACTGGGAGTAGGCGCCCTGCTTATGGTTGGGTTAACGCTCTTTGTAAAATGCACCCGTACCGGTCGCGCCATGTTGGCGGTATCGGAAGATAAAGGTGCGGCACAATTGATGGGCGTAAACGTTAATCGCATTATTATGATTACTTTCGCTATCGGCTCCACGTTGGCGGCTTGTGCCAGTTTCTTCTACTTACTGCAAATCCCCTCTGTGAGTCCGACACTCGGCGCCATGCCCGGTATCAAGGCCTTTGCGGCAGCGGTTATCGGTGGTATCGGTTCCATCCCCGGCGCTATGGTTGGTGGCGTGCTATTGGGCTTAGTGGAAAAAATTTGCACCAGTATCCCCGTACTCAATCCGTACACGACAGCAATTGAATTCGGGTTGCTGATCGTTATTCTGCTTGTCAGACCGATTGGTTTGCTCGGCGTGAGAAGAAGAGAGAAGGTGTGATGCACGATGGGTAATTTAAAAACAAAGCGTTCCTCTTTCAAGTTGCATCACCACATCAACTGGATCATCGCAGCCGTTGCACTTGTTTTGGTTGTTATTCTCAGTTTTGCCGATGCACTTGGACGCAGCGACGTTTCTCTCTTAAACCGTGTTGCCTATAGCATTATATTGGCCGTTTCTCTTAACTTGGTCGTTGGCTTTTTGGGCGAACTCAGTCTCGGTCATGCCGGCTTTATGTGCGTCGGTGCGTATATTGGCTGCTATATTGCCAATTACTTAAACAGTGTTATCGACAGTCCCGTTCTTGTTTTGATCATTACGATGTTTGTGGGCGGTCTGGTAGCAGCATTCTTTGGCTTTATCATTGGTTTGCCCGCACTTCGCCTTAAAGGTGACTACTTGGCGATTGCCACTCTGGCATTCGGTGAGATCGTCCGTAACATCTTTAAAAACCTGCCGTATTTTGGCGGCGCAAAGGGCTTGATCGTTAACAAAATTTTCAGTTCCACAAAGCCCACGCTGTTGATTATTTCGTTTATTGTTGTGTTGATCACGTTGGTGGTGACACAAAACCTGATCCGCAGTAAACACGGTCGCGCGATCACCGCTATCCGTGATAACGAGATCGCGGCGAAAGCCATGGGTATCAACGTTACCTACTACAAACTGTTTGTGTTTGTCTTTGCTGCCTTCTTTGCCGGTGTTGCCGGTGTGTTATACGGCCATCAAACCACTCCCGTTATGTATTCGTTCTTCTCGTACAACTACTCCATTGAAATACTGGTTATGGTTGTGCTCGGCGGCATGGGTAATATCACGGGCTCTATTTTAGCAGCTACGCTTATCACGTATGTGAACTTTGTGCTTCAAAATGAGTTGACCGGTAATTTGGCGGCTCTGAAGCTGTTGATTTATGCTATCATTTTGATTGTTGTGGTTCTGTTCAACAATGCACCGGTGTTCCGTCCCATTAAGGAAAAACTGAATTTCCGTCGCATTTTTGAAAGAAAACATTCACCCGAAAGAATCAAGGATGATGCCGCGGCTTGGGATCGTGTGCCGACCAAGATACAGATGGATGAACTGTTGTCGGTCGATGTTACACCGACAAACTATGAACCGGATAAAAGCTCAAAAGATGGGGGGGACGACTAATGTCAGATATCGTTTTGGAAACGAAAGATCTGGGTATCTCCTTCGGCGGACTGCACGCGGTTCAAAACCTGAATCTGAAAATTCGTAAACGGCAGTTATACGGTTTGGTCGGCCCCAACGGTGCAGGTAAAACAACCGTCTTTAATATGTTGACCGGCGTATACGCGCCGACTACCGGTTCTTTCTATTTGGAGGGCGAGGAGCTCACCGGCAAGAAGCAGGAAATAATTAACCATAAAGGAATTGCACGTACCTTCCAAAATATCCGCTTGTTTAACAACATGAGCGTGATTCGTAACGTGATGGTCGGTCTGCACAATCAGCCGGAATTCAAGTGCAATCCCTTTACCAGTATGTTCCGTCTGCCGGGATATTATAAGAGCGAAAAGAAGATGCGCGAACGCGCAAAAGAGATTTTACGCATTTTCAATTTGGAAGATGAGCGAAACAATCTCTCTTGTAATTTGCCGTATGGTAAACAGCGCAAACTGGAAATCGCTCGCGCGCTTGCTACCAACCCAAAGCTTCTTTTGTTAGATGAGCCGGCTGCCGGTATGAACCCCCACGAAACGGAAGACTTGATGAACATCATTCGCTATATCCGTGACAACTTCGATATGACAATTTTGTTGATCGAGCACGACATGAAATTCGTTTCCGGTCTGTGTGATGAAGTTACGGTTTTGAACTTTGGTACGATGTTGGCGCAAGGCACACCTGCCGAAGCACTCAACGACCCTGAAGTTATCAAAGCGTATATTGGAGGCTGATGACATGGCATTATTGGAAGTAAAAGATTTGACCGTGTTTTACGGCGTGATCCAAGCGCTTAAGGGAATCAGTTTTGATGTAAACAAAGGTGAAATTGTAACTTTGATCGGCGCCAACGGTGCCGGTAAGACCACCACGATGCAAAGCGTTATGGGTTTGATCCCCAGCAAGAGCGGAACGGTTGTTTACAACGGCGTGGATATTACCAAAAAACCTTGCCATAGCATTGTGCATTTGGGTATGACACAGGTGCCGGAAGGCCGCCGTGTGTTCCAGGAATTGACGGTGTACGAAAATCTCTTGATGGGTGCTTACACTGAAAAGAGCAAGGCGAAGATCAAGCGCGACATTGAGGAGATTTACGAATGGTTTCCGCGTCTCGGCGAGCGTAAAAAGCAAGTTGCCGGTACACTTTCCGGCGGCGAACAGCAAATGCTCGCCATGGGCCGTGCGATGATGAGTCATCCCGAACTGCTGATGTTGGATGAGCCCTCCATGGGATTATCTCCGTTGCTTGTTGACCAAGTGTTTGAAATTATTAAGAATTTTCAGAAGAACGGTACGACGATTTTGCTTGTTGAGCAGAATGCCGGTAAATCACTGGCGATTTCTGACCGCGCGTATGTGTTGGAAAACGGGCAAATCGTACTGTCCGGCACAGGTGACGAGTTGCTTAAAAGCGACATGGTTAAAAAGGCCTATTTGGGCGGTTAAAACAATATTAAAAGGCGGTGTATCGCAAAGATACACCGCCTTTTTGCTAAACTTTTATTTAGAAACACAAACTCCACCGAGGGGACGGATGGAAAGTATGTGACACGAGCCCTTTCCAAAGACGGTTTCCATTGTTTTGGTAAATTCCTCAACAAGCTGAATCGGTACAAAATTTTGTGTGGTGCCGCCGAATCCACCGCCGTGAACACGCCAAGCACCTTTTCCATTAAGCACACGTTGCGCAAGCGCAAGTGCTAATGAAATTCCTTGACAATTTACTGCAGCGTTAGCGTAGATATTTTGCAGGTATTCAAAGGAGGAGTGTCCGGATTCAATGATTAGCCGTTTAAACGTTTCAAAATCTCCCTGTTTCAGCGCGGCTACCTCTTTTTGAACGCGATCATTTTCGGCTAAAAAGTGAAATGCACGTAAAACAGCGCGGTCACCGCAAACTTTGCGCAGGGAAGAAATTTTTGTAAGCAGTTCCTCATAGTTTGTCTCACGTAGAAAGGAAACACCCAGTTCACGAGAAATTGCTTTCATTTCGTCGGTAATATCGGCATATTCGCCGGTAAGATCAGCGTGATTACCGCCAACGTCAACAATGCTCAAGTGATGCCCGCTTTGAGAAAAATCAAAATCAACCGTCTCGACGATCGGCGATTCGGGATCGGCAAAATCAATGGTGATGATACCGCCGACCGAAGAAGCCATTTGATCCATCAAGCCGCAGGGCTTGCCGAAATGTACGTTTTCCGCATATTGAGCAATTTTAGCGATCTCTATCGGATCTACCGTACCGTTATTAAACATGTGGTTGAGGATGGTGCCAATAAGCACCTCAAACGCGGCAGAGGAGGAAAGTCCGGAACCTTTAAGAACATTAGAAACCGTATAAGCGCGGAAACCATTGACTGTATAACCTAATTGACAAAACCGATCGGCAACACCACGAATCAACGCGGCAGAACGGTTGTATTGCGTTTGGTTGACTTGCAAATCAGCTAGATCAATTGTGTCCATATCGTAACCGGCCGATTTTACGCAAATGCAATGGTCTTTTGTTGGCGCGGCGACAGCAATAACATCGAGATTTACACTACCTGCCAGGACACATCCATGATTATGGTCGGTGTGGTTACCGCCAATTTCGGTGCGTCCCGGTGCGGAAAACAGCCATAAATCTTCTTCCTCGCCATACAAAGCGGTATAGCTGTTAACGGCGTCTATGTACCGATCTCGCTGCGAAGCAACCGCTGCCTGTCCGTACAGCTTTTCAAAAAGAGCATCAAACGTACCGCTGTGCAGTTTGTTGAGAATGGTTTGTGTACTGTTCATGATCATTCCTCCGAATGAATCTGATGTTGATACTGTTATTATATAGTGTTGCTCGTGAAAAATAAAGACTTTTTTCGACGCAAAAAAGCGCAGACTTTTTCATAGTCTGCGCTTTTTGCGTTAAAATCCGCGGGAAGCACCGCCGCCACCGAAGCTGCCTCCGCCTCCTCGGAAACCGCCGAATCCTCCTCCACCGCTGTGGTGATGGAAGTTGCCGCCACCCGTGGGAAAAAAGAAAAAGCCGGGATGAAGACGTCGTGTTCGGCGCATTACCGTGCTGACAACACACAGAAATACAAGGAGCATGATCAAAGAGAAGGTAGACCCCATTGAATCATCTTCCAATTCGTCAACGGGGACATAATTGGGGTCGGCTTCCAGGCCGTATTCCAGATATACTTCGTTGATAAGGGCGTCGTATGCCGCAACCAGCCCTTCTGAAAAGTTATCTTCTTGGAAATAGGGAAGAGCGTAAGTATCTAAAATGATGCCGGACTGCATATCGGTTACGGCACCTTCTAAACCGTATCCAACCGAGATTCCGACCTCACGTTCTTCCATTGCCAAAATGAGGACAATACCGTTGTCTTTTTCTTCATCACCGACACCCCAAGCGCGCCCGAGCTGCACACCGTATTCTTGAATATCGGCGCCGTCAATGGTGTCCAACGTGACAACAACCACTTGAGCACCGGTTTTTTGATACAACTGAACACCGGCAGCAAGTATATCATTTTCCGCACTGTTGTCAATGACGTTTGCGTAATCGTTCACGAAAAATTGATCGGTAGGTTGCACGGAAACGGTGAGTGCCGTTACCGGAAAGACAAAGACAGTTATCAGGAACAGTGTGAGTGCAATTACCTTTTTCATAGTATCAGAATTCTACTATCGGCGCGTCTAAATCGCTTTCCGGCGCCTCGTACATAGTTTTTTTCTCAAACCCAAACATACCGGCAATAATGCTTGCGGGGAAACGGCGAATTTTCTTGTTATATTCACCAACGGCTTCGTTGTAGTCCACGCGCGCCGTGGCGATGCGGTTTTCGGCGCCCTCCAGTTGATCCTGTAAGGCGGTAAATTGCGTGCTTGCTTTCAGGTCGGGATAGTTTTCGACAACCACCAACAAACGGCTCAGAGCGGATTCCAGTTCAGCATTGGCTTCAAGCGTTTCGTCTGCCGTCGTACTGCCGGCAAGCTTGGCACGGGCATTGGCAAGGGCCGTAAAGATTTCCTCCTCGTGTGCTGCGTAACCCTTTACGGTGCTGACAAGATTAGGGATCAGATCGGCGCGACGGGTGAGCATGGTATCCACGGTCGCAAACTTTTCATTTGTATCTTCATCTGCTTCAACCAGTGAATTGTATGATCCGACAAACAGACCGACAAACAGGCCGATAACGGCAAGAATCACAAGGACGATCACGATCGTTTTCTTTTTCATAAGGTAACCTCTTTTCATTAGGATAGTTATATTGTAACGCATTTTACCATGATTTTCAATATCTCGGAAACTTTTCTATACACCGTGCGTCTTCGCCAGAATCCGTCATCCGATTTTCGTATAATGGGAAGCGAGGGGTGAAACGCATGCCAGTCATATATTTGGATATATTGATTGCCGTGAATTTAGTGATCGATTATTTGCTGTTATTAGCTACTGCGCGTATTTTACGTCTAACACCAAAGCGAGTTAGGGTGCTGTTCGGCGGTTTGTTCGGCGGTGTAAGCGCTTGCATGATTTTTTTGACAACGGCGCCCACTTTACTGCTGTTAGTATTGCATTTTGCGAGCGCTTGCATACTGATAAAGATTACGTTTCCCTTTTCCAAAGTTTCCGTTTTTTTAAAGCAAGTACTTGTCTTTTATGTAATTTCGGCTTTGTTTTCGGGACTTGTTTCGGTTCTTTGGTCGCTTACGAAAAGTGAAGTTTTTTACGCATATAACGGCGTTGTCTATTTTGATATTTCGCCTTTGACGTTAACCTTCTTTGCTGTTGTCAGCTATGCAATAATTCATTTATACGAGTACATAACACGAAAACGAGCGCCGTTTGGATATGTATTTATGCTGCGTATTGATGACGGGAATGGAATTTGCGAATGTCGCGCTTTATACGATACCGGTATGCATTTGACGGAGCCCTTTTCGGGAAAACCGGTGATAATCGTTGAACAAGGAGTTATAGGACCGTATTTATCGCAAGAACATAAAGCCGTTCTGTGTTACGCAGATCAACCGGCAGAAGCCGTGTGCACGCGTGTACGAGTGATTCCCTACCGTTCGCTTGGCGAAGAGGGATTGCTTCCGGCTTTTGTACCGCGGTGTTTGACGATAGAGTCGAATGACAGTAAGCGTCACGATATTAGCGGAACTTACGTTGCCTTGTCCAACAGTTTGGGACGGGGTGGTTATCAAGCGCTTGTCGGCAGTGATGTAATGGAAGGTTGGGCTTAATATGAAATGGTGGCAACGACTAAGATTTTTTGTGAAAAGGTTCTTCGCTTTACAGATGAAGAAGCTGTGCGAAGGTGTGTATTATATTAACGGCACGGATGCTCTTCCGGCTCCTCTATCGGTCGAAGAAGAACGAGAGATGTTGATACAAGCAGGTGAGGGAAGTGATGAGGCGAGAGACCAGCTCATCACCCATAATCTCCGTTTGGTCGTGTATATCGCTCGAAAGTTTGAAAATTCAGGTGTTGGCATCGAGGATCTGATTTCTATCGGTACAATCGGTCTTATTAAAGCGGTGAGGACCTTCTGTCCGGAAAAGAACATTAAATTGGCTACGTATTCGTCTCGCTGCATTGAAAACGAAATATTAATGTATTTGAGAAAGAATGCGCAAATACGTAACGAGCTTTCTATTGACGAGCCGCTGAACGTCGATTGGGATGGTAATGAGTTATTGTTATCCGATATTTTGGGAAGTGATCCTGACGTGGTAAATCGTGGCGTTGAGCAGGAGGCAGAACGGGATCTTTTGTTAGAATGTGTTTCGCATTTGTCGCAACGAGAACAGACGATTATGCGGTTACGATTCGGGATCGGTGGGGAACAAGAACATACGCAAAAGGAAGTGGCTGATCTTCTTGGAATCTCACAGTCTTATATATCTCGTCTTGAAAAAAAGATCATCAAGCGATTGCGTAGGGATATTGAGCGAGCTGGATAGATTAAAGCTGCTTTTTAATGCGATCCAAAGCACCTTTTTCCAATCGGGATACTTGTGCTTGAGAAATGCCGATTTCCGCTGACACTTCAATCTGAGTCATCCCTTTGAAGAAACGGAGGTTTAGGATGCGTTTTTCTCGCTCGTTTAGATTACGAATGGCTTCTTTTAACGCGAGTTCATCTAACCAGCTATTATCATCGTCGCCATCGCCGATCTGATCCATAATATAGATGGTATCCCCGCCATCAGAGTAGATCGGCTCATACAAGGATACCGGCTCAACGATTGCCTCCAATGCCAACACAACGTCTTCTTTCGGCGCGTCCATTTGGGCGGCAATCTCTTCGATCGTTGGTTCGCGGTTCATTTGATTGGTTAAAAGTTCTTTTGCCTGCATCGCCTTGTAGGCGGTATCTCGCATGCTTCGGCTGATGCGAATAGCGTTATTGTCACGTAAATACCGGCGTATTTCGCCAATGATCATGGGCACGGCATAGGTTGAAAAACGGACGTTTTGTGAAATATCGAAGTTATCGATAGATTTAATAAGACCGATGCATCCCACTTGAAAAAGATCGTCCAAATTTTCACCGCGCTGTGTAAAGCGTTGGATGACACTGAGAACAAGACGCAAGTTTCCGTTCACCAGTTCTTCGCGAGCTTGTTTGTCACCTTCTTTTGTGCGTTTGAGAAGTGCCATTTTTTCCCGCTCGCTTAATACTTTAAGCGTTGAGGTGTTTACGCCGCATATTTCCACTTTGTTATACAAACCACCGGTCACTCCTTTATTCTACATGCACACTGAGTATGACCCGGTTTTTTTGCAGGGATTCAGTAAATGATTGGAAACTATTCATTTTTCCGCGGCACAACGAATAAGTATAATGGTATAGGAGTGATGGTAAATGGTTTGCAGAATAACGGACATGCACAACAAAGAGGTTATTAATATTTGCGATGGGATGCGACTTGGACGTGTGGACGACGTTGAGGTTGATACCTGTACTGCACAATTGATTTCCCTTGTGATTTACGGGCGTCCAAAAATTTTGGGGGTATTTGGCCACGATGATGATATTGTGATTTGTTGGAAAGAGATTGAGGTAATAGGGGAGCATACGATCTTAGTGAATCATCCCATGTCGTTATGCGGTCCGGAGTCGTGTAAAAAACGTCGTCATAACAGTGTTTTAAGCGGTATTTTCGGAAATTAAAAATTTTTAGTTTTTTTCTGAAAAGGGCTTGCTATTTTACTATGACTGTGGTACAATATCACGGCAAAATGCATACGGGTATCCCTGGCTCCGGTGGTGTCGCTTTGGCGATTCCGGAGATGCGGTCGAAAAAACTGTCTTTGGCCGACAGATCCCGTAGAGGTGAAAACCAAGGAGGATTTCTAATGTCAGTCGTATCCATGAAACAGCTGCTCGAGGCCGGTGTCCATTTCGGTCACCAGACCCGTCGCTGGAACCCCAAAATGGCACCGTACATCTTCACTGAGCGCAATGGTATCTATATCATTGACCTGCAGAAGACGGTGCGTAAGCTCGAAGAAGCTTACATGTTTATCCGTGACCTGTCCGCCGAAGGCAAAACCGTTTTGTTTGTCGGTACCAAAAAGCAGGCACAGGATTCTATCGCTGAGGAAGCCGTTCGTGCCGGTGCGTATTTTGTAAACGCTCGTTGGCTCGGTGGTATGCTCACCAACTTCCGCACAATCCGCGGTCGTATTGCTCGCTTGAATCAGCTCAAGACGATGGCAGAGGACGGCACGTTTGATCTGTTGCCGAAGAAAGAAGTAATCAAACTGAACCATGAAATTGAAAAGCTCGAGAAATTCCTCGGCGGTATCAAAGGCATGGATAAGATCCCCGGCGCGTTGTTTATCGTTGATCCTCGCAAGGAGAAGATCGCGGTTGCCGAGGCGAAGAAGCTTGGTATTCCGATCGTTGCGATCGTTGACACCAACTGCGATCCCGACGACGTTGATTATGTGATCCCGGGCAACGACGATGCTATCCGCGCTGTTAAACTGATTGCCGGTGCCATGGCAAGCGCCATCATCGAGGGCCGTCAGGGCGATCAAGGCGCTGCTGAAGAAGCTCCCGCTGCCGAAGAGGCCGCTCCGGAAGCTGTCGAAGCTCCCGCTGCTGAATAATCACAGGAGGTATACAAGCTATGGCTTTTACTGCACAAGATGTTAAGAAGTTGCGCGATATGACCAACGTCGGTATGATGGACTGCAAAAAAGCATTGACCGAGACCGATGGTGATATGGACAAGGCCGTTGATTGGCTGCGCGAAAAGGGCTTGGCGAAAGCTGCTAAAAAAGCAGACCGCGTTGCTGCGATGGGCGTGGCGTATGCTACTGTCGTGGACGGTGTCGGTGTTGTGATCGAGGTTAACTCGGAGACCGACTTTGCCGCCAAGACCGATGCTTTCACCGATCTTGTTAAAAATCTGGCTGAGGTCGTTGCGACCCAGAATCCTGCTGACGTTGAGGCGCTGAAAGGTTGCACATATCCGAACTCCAACCTGACGGTTACCGAAATTATGCAGGAAAAGGTTATGTCGATCGGCGAGAACATGCAGATCCGCCGTTTTGACCGTTTCCCCGAGAACACCTCCGTTGCATACGTCCATGCGGGCGGTACGCACGGTGTGCTTGTCAACCTCGCTGTTGAGGGTGACATCGACGTGACCGAGGTCGGTAAGAACGTTGCTATGCAGATTGCTGCTATGGGCCCGAAATACTGGGACAAAGCGCAGGTTCCGCAGGCCGATGTTGACAAAGAACTGCAGGTTCAGATTGCTCTGATGAACAACGATCCGAACATGGCTTCCAAACCGGATGCTGTGAAAGAGAAGATCGCTGCCGGTAAGATGAACGCGTTCTACAAAGAGTCTTGCTTGCTGCAGCAGGAATTCGTTCGCTCGGATCTGTTCAAGGGCGACGTTGCGGGCTACATTGCCGATGCTGCCAAGAAGCTCGGCGGTACCATCACCTTCAAAAATGCTATTCACTATATTATGGGTGAAGGCATCGAGAAGAGAGAAGACGATTTTGCAGCTGAAGTCGCTGCTATGTCGAAATAAGAGCTTAACTAAAAACGGACGAGTCACCGAGACTCGTCCGTTTGTTCTGTAAAGAAAAGAGCTTGTGCCATAACGCACAAGCTCTTTTCTTTTATTGAATATGGTTTTCGGCTTTCCAGTTCAGATAATCGTCATAGGACATCATCTTATCAATGATCGTGCCGTCTGCACGGAACTCGATAATACGGTTGGCGACCGTTTCGATGAACTGGTGGTCATAGGACGAGAAGAGCACGTTTCCGGGAAATGCGATCAAACCGTCGTTGACTGCTGTGATGGATTCAAGGTCAAGATGGTTAGTCGGTTGATCTAAGAGTAGAACGTTGGCACCGAACATCATCATGCGCGAGAGCATACAGCGGACTTTTTCACCACCGGACAAGACCTTAACCGGTTTTTGAACGTCGTCACCCGAAAAGAGCATTTTACCGAGGAAGCCGCGCAAATAGGTTTCGGTGTTATCGGCAGAATACTGATTCAGCCATTGCAGCAGATTCAAGTCGCAATCATCAAAAAAGTCAGAATTATCTTTCGGAAAATAGGATTGCGAGGTGGTGCCGCCCCATTTGAAATTGCCGGAATCCGGTGTGACCTCTTCCATAAGGATGCGGAAGAGGGCAGTGATTGCCAGTTCATTTTCGCCAACAAACGCGATTTTGTCACCTTTATTGACACGGAACGACACGTGATCCAATACCGTGTTACCATCTGTTGTAAGGGAAAGATCCTCTACTGCCAAGATCTCTTTGCCGGCTTCACGGTCCATGGTAAAGCCGACAAACGGATAACGCCGCGAGGAAGCCGGCATTTCTTCAACACTAAGCTTTTCAATCAGCTTTTTACGGGAGGTTGCCTGCTTGGATTTGGATTTGTTGGCGGAAAAGCGTTGGATAAAGTTTTGCAGTTCACGAATCTTATCTTCGGCTTTTTTGTTCTGCTCTTTCATGATTTTCTGCATCAGCTGGCTGGATTCGTACCAGAAATCGTAGTTGCCGACGTAGATCTTGATCTTGTTGTAGTCGACGTCGACGATGTGTGTGCAGACGTTGTTTAAGAAATGACGGTCGTGTGATACCACGATAACCGTACCCACATAATCCATTAAGAACTCCTCAAGCCATGCAATAGAGGCAATGTCCAAGTGGTTAGTGGGCTCGTCAAGCAGAATGATGTCGGGCTGACCAAACAACGCTTGTGCCAGTAACACTTTAACCTTGTCCTTATCCGGCAAGGTGCTCATTTGCTGATAAAGAATATCGGTGGGAAGGCCAAGGCCTTGCAAGATTTGTCCTGCTTCGGTTTCCGCCTCCCATCCGTTTAGTTCGGCAAATTCACCTTCCAATTCGGAAGCAAGGACGCCGTCTTCTTCGGTGAAATCTTCTTTTGCATACAGTGCATCCTTTTGCTGCATGATCTCATACAAACGCGGATTACCTAAAATTACGGTATCCAACACCGTGTACTCATCGTATGCATAGTGATCCTGCTTAAGGACCGACATACGGTTTTTCTTATCGATGATGACTTCGCCGGAGGACGGCTCCAAATCACCCGATAAAATGCGCAAAAAGGTGGATTTCCCGGCGCCGTTAGCACCGATTACGCCATAGCAGTTTCCGGGCGTAAATAAGAGATTAACATGTGTAAAAAGGTTTTGTCCACTAAAATTGATGCCTAAATCCGATACGGTAATCATGGCGCCTCCAAGATGATTTAAAATTCGTTCCTTATTCTACCATGATTTTTTCTGCGTTGCAAGAGTTGTTGATGAATCTGCGGCGAAATCTCCGAAAATAATCGTCTAACGGTAGAGGCGCGGGCAGTATGAAACAGCGGAGATACGTAAAAGAAAGGAAAAAACAATAAAAAGGAAAATGACCAGCCGGCGTAATCTAAATAGAGTAACGTCCAGTGAGTGGTTAATCCTTTCGAAATACGCTTTGAAAGCGAAAACGCATGCGGTACAGACACTACCTTCGTCAACAGATACACAGCAGGAATGTAGCGAAATAATAAAATTTCGGCAACAGTAAAACCGATCACCAAAAAGATAAGTGAGAAGATAAACGCGATCATTGCCAACGTCTCTTGACCGGTTTGCTCGATTGCTCGGCTGATAAATAAAAAGAGTGCCGCGGGAATTGATAACAGGATATGCCAGCCCATTCGGCGAAGCCAAAGTCCTGCACGCCACTCAATGCAGCGAGAATAGCCGTGCGCGTAAAATCGAAGCAACTGTTTTATGGTTGCTTTGTCATCGCCGGTGACCACGGTTTCATAAAATAATGCACGTCCGGCTTTCAGAGGGGATAGTAACAACAGGTCTGCCAGTAGCCAGAACGGGAAAAGAGGGATTGCTCCGAAGCGATAAAGGCAAAAACCCTCTGCAACGATCAAGATGGTTTCCGCTCCTATACATAAGATTTGTACAAAAATGGCCGTTTTCCATTGTCCTTGTAAAATAGTTGCTGCTTTAGATCGTCTTGTAAATGTATTTGCCATTGTTTCACCCCGCTAATAGTATAAACGCGCGGGGCAATTGTAATCATACGGTGCCGTGACGGTGGTACAATCGAATAATACTTTTTCGCAACATGTCAAAAGGAATCACTAATGCAGATAGCGATAAAATGATGACTAATTCACGCGCCGACAGCCATGCCGTACGAAACAAACTCCCACCGTAATAGATTAGCGCGATCTGTATAACGGTAACGGCACTCATAATGACAACAAATGATGCGTTTTTTCGCAAGTGTGAAAGTAAATTCAGACGGGTAGTACGTGCGTTAAAGCTGTTGAAAACACCGCAAAAAATAAAGAGAGCAAAAAAGGCGGTCATCCAATAAATGGGTTGTGCGTTATAACGGAACAGTATTTTTGAAAAATCTAACCGCAAAAATGCAACACACAACGCAATGGTAAATCCACCGGTACAAAGAATTTGATTGAGCATGTAGCGATTGAGAATCGGTTCATCACGTCGCTTTGGTGGCTCTTCCATATATTCTGCAAGCGGTGGCTCACCGGCAAATGCTAACCCTGCCAAGGTATCCATGATAATATTGATCCACAGCATTTGCATGACCGTTACCGGGGAATCGACACCGATAAACGGTCCGATGATTGAAATTCCTACCGCACACAGATTCATCGTCAGTTGAAAAATAATAAATTTACGGATACTTTTAAAAATGGTGCGTCCGTACAGAATCGCTTTAGCGATCGATGCAAAGTTATTATCTAATATGACGATGTCGCCCGCTTGTTTGGCAACCTCGGTACCGCTGCCCATGGCAAAACCGACATCGGCCTTTTTTAAAGCAGGAGCATCGTTAACACCATCGCCCGTCATACCGACCACGTGTCCGCATTCTTGAGACAAACGAATCAAACGACTTTTATCGGCGGGTAGTGCGCGTGCAACAACAAGTAGGGAGGATAAGCGTTTTTTTATTTCATCGTCACTCAGCTGTGATAGCTCACCGCTCGTCAGAATTCCCGTTGATTCGTCAGCGGCAGTATGAAACAAACCGGCTGAACGTGCAATAGCACAAGCGGTTTCCTTGCTATCACCGGTCATCATCACAACGTGAATGCCGGCCTTTTGTACCGCCAAAATGGCCTTGCGCACCTCCGGACGAACATCATCCCTAAGTCCTGCAAAACCGACTAAGATCAAGCGTGAGGGATGATCCTCGAGCGGGCATTCGCTGAAAGCGATTACAATTACGCGCATAGCTTTTGCGGCTAACTGCGAATGGATTTCTTTCGCTTTTTCGGATAGGGGGCAGATGTTTCCGCCGGGCGTCAAAAAGTGTGTACACGACGGTAATAAACGATCAGCAGCTCCTTTGTACAGTGAAATAGCCGAACCATCAACATCGGCTATCTCTACAGCTGACCATTTTCTGTCACTGTCAAAGGGGATTTGCTTCTTAACGGTTCCGGTCGTGTGCAGTGGATGCCGCTCATAAATATAGCGAAGCAGGGCGCGGTCGGTGGCGTTTCCCCCAAGCACCTCACCACCAGACAGACGACTTTCTGTATTATAAAGGCAAGAGAGCTGTACGTATCGCCATAAGGGCTTTCGATGGCGCAACAGAGAAACGGTGTCATAATGGTTTCCTTCGCCATCCATAAAGGTGGAAACTTTTGGTTTCCCTTCTGTAAGAGTACCTGTCTTGTCAGTAAAAAGCATGGTAAGACTGCCCGAAGTTTCAATTCCCACAAGTTTACGCACTAATACCTGATCTTTGAGCATACGGCGCATGTTAGAGGATAACACGACTGTAATCATCATGGGTAGTCCCTCCGGAACCGCTACGACAACTACCGTGATTGCCAACGTGATGGCGTGCAGTACGTGACCAATCAATGATCCAATGTCGGAACAGGCGGCAGCAATCATCGGGAGGGAATACCCGTTTTGAATAACGAGACTGTTAAACAGATCCGCAAGACCGACAACACCTGCGGCAACAAACCCGATTCGACTCAACGTTTTTGCAAGTCCCGCTAATCGTAATTTTAACGGACTCTCGCGAGTTTCCTCTTGTAACTCGTCAGCAACTTGTCCGTAAATGGTTTTTTCACCGACTTTTGTAACGCACATCGTACCGTTGCCTGAGCAGATCACGGTCCCACGAAAGAGAGAAGAAACACCGGTAAGTGTGAGTTCATTTTCATGTTGCCCGGTATACTTTTCTGTTTCTTCACTTTCACCGTTTAAGGCGGATTGGTCAACGCGTAAGCTTCCCTCAATGAGAAGACCGTCTGCCGGTACGCGTTCCCCGCTTTGTAACAGAACGATATCACCTACAACGATTTCCTCCATTGGTATCAAAAGCAACTTCCCGCTCCGTCGCACACGACAACAGACTTTTCCGGCCTCCTCTTGGAGCTTTTCAAAAGCGGATTCGCTGCCGTATTCCGAAAGGGTTGATACAAAGGTTGCAAGAAAAACGGCAACGGCGATTCCTGCCGATTCATACCAATCGTGATTGCGAAACAGAAAAAGCACGTTGATTCCCAGAGCTACCAACAATACTTTTATAATAGGATCACCGAAATTACTGACATATTGTCGGACAAAACTGTGTTTCTTTTTATGTGTTAAGACATTCGGTCCGTGTTCTTTTCGCGAAAGTGCCACTTGTTGATCGTTTAGTCCGTTTGTCGAATATTCCGTCATGATTGTCAACTCCTTTTATCACACTATATTCATAGCATGTACCGAATAGACACCACTGATTTTATTTGCCATTTATCGTGAAAACCTTTCATTTTTCTCTGACGGTATATGACAGGAAAAGATGCGGACAAGCTCTATAATAGAGGTAAAAAAGGTGGTGTACGGGCAATGAAGTATATTAGAGGCGGCGGGTTGATTGCCGCCAAAAAAGCATGGTGGGAGAACGGAGTAGGGCGAACCTTAATCGAAATGGTCGGTGGCATTTTTTTAGGAATTTTGTTACCGCGTGCATCGGTATATGAAGGGTTGATGCCCTTTGGAATCGGATTAGCGGCATCGGTCAGCGGTCCGGGAACAGTATTGGTTTATCTGGCGGTGATGATGGGGTATTTGTTACAGGGCTCTGCCGTTTCCTTGCGGTATATGGCTGCTCTTATTGTTGTGGCCGGTATACGGTGGGCAATCAGCGGTTTTCGCAGCATATCACGTTCCGCCATTTTTCCTGCAGCAGTTGTCTTTGTCGGACTATTGGTAACCGGAAGCGCACTGCTGTTGAGTGCCAGTCCGACCGTTAGTGCTATTCTGACAGTCATTGCCGAAAGTTTGCTCGGCAGTGCATTTGCCTATTTTATGACGATATTTGGTAAAGAAATGGTTGATGTTCGGGAACGTCCGTTTTCGATACGTGGTCAACTCAGTGCAATGGTGCTAACAGCCGTTTTAATGATGGCTTTGCTCACAGTTGAATTCTCCGGTATTGCGCCCGGTCGTATTCTGTGCGGCGTATTAATACTCCTGGCGGCTCGCTGCGCCCGCATCACCGGAGGGGCACCGGTGGGTATTTTAATGGGAGTAGCGGTATTGCTCTCAACGCCGGACATGGGGCATTTAGCACCCGCCTTTGCTCTCGGTGGAGTGTTATCAGCCGTATTTTCGGAAAAAGGTAAATGGGTCATGTCGCTGATATATCTGCTTTCGGTTGGCATTGCAACCGTGCAGGCAAGTAACGAAACGGTCGTTATTATCGGATTGTACGAAGCTGCTGCATCTTGTTTATTGTTTGTGGTATTACCGTCTGCAACAGAAACCTTTATTGAGCGAACCTTTCTTCAGACGCGACAGCTCCCGGAGGTGTACGCTTCTCGAAAAGCAACAGCTCTCAAAATGGAATATGCAGCAAAAGCCATGATGGAAGTGGTTGGTACTGTGGATACGGTATCGTCTCAATTAGCATCCCTCGGTGCGCCTGAGATCGGCGGATTATGTCGTGAATGCACCGACGAAGTCTGCGGAAAGTGCAAGAAGCGTACGATGTGTTGGGAATCACACTTTTCAGCGATGATGGATTCCTTAAATCATGCCATTCCTCATCTGCGCGAAAAGGGGAAAATAACGGTGGAGGATTTTTCGGGCTATCTGCGCTCGGAGTGTCACGCGGGACAAGATCTTGCAGAGTGTCTGACGATACGCTACCGGGAGTTTTTAGCACGCGAAGCTGCTTTTCGCCGCTTACATGAACTGCGCGCTATCGTTAACGATCAGTTTGCCAGTATGGCGACGATGTTAGAGGAATTTGCACATCATTATTCAGATCCCGAATGGTCGGACGTTGAAACCGAAAAGCGCATTCGAAGGACATTAGCAAAAGAAAAAATCGAACCACTCACGTTATCGTGTCGTGTCAGTGACCGTGGCAGGATGACGGTGGAAATATTGTTAGATGGTAACTATCAACCACACGATAAGGGTGCACTGCGACGTAAATTTGGTGAATTATGCGGTCGAACTTTTGCACAACCGATCACAGAATATGCGTCCGGTGTAACGCGTATTTCGTTTATGGAGGAAAACACATACCGTGTGGCTGTCGGAACGGCTCAACTTATCTGTAAAGGCGAAAAGCTTTGCGGCGATGCTTATGAAATTTTCCGTGACAGCGAGGGGAGGCAATTGCTGGTTTTAAGTGATGGCATGGGTAGCGGCGGAAGGGCTGCAGTAGACAGTGCTATGGCAGCGGGGTTGGCAGTCCGATTGCTCAAAGCAGGGTTTGGATATGAAAGTGTTTTGAAAATGATCAACACCGCACTGATGGCAAAATCAGAGGATGAGAGCTTGGCAACGCTCGATATCGTGGATATCAACTTGTTCAGCGGAAATGTGTGCTTGTTGAAAGCCGGGGCGGGTGCTTCGCTTTTATATAGCAAAGGACGAGTATCCCGAATTGAAGAATCCTCTCTTCCGCTTGGAATCTTGCGAGAGCTGACGTTTGCTAGGACACACGATCGTTTGGTTGAGGGAGATATTCTGGTTACCATGAGCGATGGTGTGAGCAATGAGGGATTATCGTGGGTGGAGGAGATATTAAAAACCTTCGCTTCTGATAACGAGGCGGATTTGAGTGAACTTGCAGAAACGATTGCACACGCTGCCAGGGAGCGGCAGGGCGCCGACGAAGATGATATCACGGTTTTGGTGGCGCAGTTGCGCAAAACAGCATAAAAAAGCCCCACGGTTGTAACCGTGGGGCTTTTACTTTTGTTAATTAACGCGCTTTTTCGGCAACTTCTTTGAGTGCTTTGGCAATGAACTCATCAATTGTCATGGTACCAATATCGCCGTCCTTGCGGGAGCGTACGGATACCAAACCGGCTTCCGCTTCACGCTCACCGATAACCAGCATATACGGAACCTTTTGCATCTGTGCTTCACGGATCTTATATCCGATCTTTTCGTTGCGGACATCAGTTTCAGCACGGAGTCCGTATTGCTTTAAGGTTTCGGTAATCGCTTCTGCCTTGTCGAGCATTTTTTCGGACAAGGGAAGTACGCGAATCTGTTCCGGTGCTAACCACAGCGGGAAGGCACCGGCATATTTTTCGATGAGATATGCCAGCGTACGCTCGTAACAGCCAAGACTTGTACGATGAATGATATACGGACGTACTTTCTGACCGTTCTGATCGGTGTATTCCATGTCAAACTGTTCGGCCAACAACTGGTCAACCTGAATGGTGACGATGGTATCTTCTTTGCCGAATACGTTGCGATACTGAATATCCAGCTTCGGACCGTAGAAAGCAGCTTCATCAATGCCGATTGTGTAATCAAGACCGAGGTCATCAAGGATCTTGCCCATGATGCCCTGGGCCTCTTCCCACTGTTCGGCGGTGCCGATATATTTTTCTTTATTATCGGGATCCCACTGGGAGAAACGGAAGGTGCAGTCCTCCCACATACCTACGGTATCCAGCACATGCTTGGCCAGCTCCAAACAACCCTTGAATTCTTCCTCTAACTGATCGGGGCGCAGGATCAAGTGACCTTCGGAAATGGTGAATTGACGTACACGGATAAGGCCGTGCATCTCACCACTGTCTTCGTTGCGGAAAAGGGTAGAAGTTTCACCGAGACGCATCGGCAAGTCGCGATAAGAGCGGGCTCGGTTTAAGAACACCTGATACTGGAACGGACACGTCATGGGGCGCATAGCCAAGCATTCTTTGGATTCGTCTTTGGGATCGCCGAGCACAAACATACCATCTAAATAATGATCCCAGTGGCCGGAGATCTTATACAGATCGCTCTTTGCCATCAGCGGGGTTTTAGTCAACAGATAGCCACGCTTTTGTTCCTCGTCCTCGATCCAACGCTGTAAAAGCTGTACGACGCGGGCACCTTTGGGAAGTAGGATCGGCAAACCTTGTCCGATAACGTCGACCGTTGTGAACAGCTCCAATTCGCGACCAAGCTTGTTGTGATCGCGTTTTTTGGCTTCCTCCAAACGGTTCAAATGCTCTTCCAGTTCCGCGTTTTTGGGGAACGAGATACCGTAAATGCGCTGTAGCATCTTATTTTTGGAATCGCCGCGCCAGTATGCACCGGTAGCGCTGAGCAGCTTGACAGCTTTCAGGCGGCCGGTATCCGGCAGGTGAGGGCCGGCGCAAAGGTCGGTGAAATCGCCTTGACGGTAAAACGAAATATCACTGTCCTCGGGCAGATTTTCAATCAGCTCCACCTTATACGGCTCGTTCGCCATCAACTGCAATGCTTCACAGCGGGGAAGAGTAAAGCGTTCAATCGGGAGCGCTTCCTTAATGATCTTCTTCATTTCGGCTTCAATGGCAGCCAGGTCATCCGGAGAAAAGCCGCCGGTGTGATCAAAATCATAATAGAATCCGGAATCAATGGATGGGCCGATTGCCAGCTTCACATCGGGATACAAGCGTTTTACCGCCTGCGCCATGACGTGAGAAGTGGTGTGCCAATAGGCCTTTTTACCGTCAATATCATCAAACGTTAAGATCTCCAGTGTACAATCGGAGGTTAGCGGGGTGCGCAGATCGACGACTTCACCGTCAACGCGCGCCGCACAAGCGGCTCGGTATAAACCCATGGAAATGTCACGGCATAATGTGTCGATTGTTGTATTTTGAGCAACCTCGCGCACGTCGCCGCCTTTTAATGTGATTTTCAGCATAGTGTTTCTCCTTTCAAAAACAAAAACCTCGCCCCCAAAAAATAGGGGCGAGGTATATTATCCACGCGGTTCCACCCTGATTTACAGACCATGTGATCTGCACTCATTGTTGCCGATAACGGGGCATACCGTCGTTCTTTCACCGAAGTTCCCAAACGCGCTCGGGGGTGGTAAGCAGTTGCCGTTCTTCACATCCTTCTCAGCTACCGGATGTTCTCTGAAAGAAGACCGCGGTGCAAATGCCGTTCCCGTCATTGCTTTAACAAGGTAATGGTAGCATCAAACCACACATTTGTCAAGGAAAAAGCCGAAAAACATTGACAGGAACGTAGTTAATCACTATACTTAATGTCGACAGACAATGAATTCTGTCATAAAAAAATTGAATCACGGAGGCCGTCAGGTGTTCAGCTGTAATCGCTGGCCGAACAAGGAAGAGGGGTGTGAATCCCCCGCGAACCCGTCGCTGTATTTGGGTGACTGTCGCTTCAATATGCCACTGAGTAATCGGGAAGGCGAAGCGGCGCGACCCATGAGTCAGAAGACTTGCCTGATGTTGCCGTGCAGGAAGCCACGAGTGTTGGCGAGGGCACAAGTAACAGCCGCTTTCTTTCGGCTTACCCTTCTTGTACACCCTCCTGCCGGTGTCGCTAACGCGATTCGGGAAGAAAGGGTGCATTTTTATGCAAAAAAAGAAATGGTTGGGACTGGTAATTGGCTTTGTGGTACTCGCGTTAGTGGTAGCGACAGCAGTTGTTATCTACGTGAAGACACGTCCGGAGCCGCAAGAAGGTGCTAAGGAAATTACGATCCAACTGGTATACGACGATGTCGATACCACCGTCACGATCCATACCAATGCGGAGTATTTGCGCGGCGCTTTGGAAGAAAAGAACTTAATTGCCGGTGACGAGTCGGAATACGGTCTGTTTGTGAAAACGGTAAACGGCCGTACCGCTGACGAAACAAAACAAGAGTGGTGGTGCTTTACCAAGGGGGGTGAAACACTGATGACGGGCGTTGATACCACGCCGATTGCAGACGGGGAAGTTTTTGAGGCAACGTTGAAGGTTGGCTATGATTCATTCTAAGATCTCCTTATTGGAACTAGTAATATTAAGTCTTCTGGGAGCATTGTTGTTTGTTGTACAGGTAGTACTTGGCTTTCTCCCGAATATTGAATTGGTATCGGTTCTAATCATCGTCTATACCCGTGTGTACGGTCGAAAGGTGTTTTATCCGATTTACCTGTTCGTGGCATTAGAGGCCGTCTACTATGGCATTAACACCTGGGTTATCCAATACACCTATGTATGGACCATCTTAGCGCTTGTTGTGTTATTGCTGCGTCGGTACAATTCAAATGCACTGTGGGTTCTTGTGAATACCGCCTACGGTTTTTTGTTTGGTGCGCTTTGCTCGATTACCTATTTGTTTATAGGTGGATTTTCGGCAATGACAGCGTATTGGATTTCCGGTATTCCGTTTGATTTGCTGCATATGGGCGGCAATTTTCTTACAGCCCTTGTTCTTTGCGAACCGCTGTATCGGTTGTTATCCCGCTTAAAACAAACCATATGTTGACAGAAAAGCACGGTTGTTAACCGTGCTTTTCTTATTGACTTTACAGCAAATTTATTCTACAATAAATGTAACTTTGTGCAATGAAAGGGGAGAGTACGATGAAAGTGCGTTTGCTTATAACGCTTGTTGCGATTTGCCTACTTTTGTCCGGCTGCAACATCATCGGCTTGGATGTTGAAAATCAGTTGATTCCCCCTCAAAACGATAAAGAGCAAAATGCTATGCAGACAGCGCTATACGATTATTTACAGAGTTATAATTTTACACTTACTTATCCGATTTCCGGTGACTATCAAGCGCCGTTTATTGTGCTGAATCAAATAAAACAAGCGGAAGTCCTTTCTTCGCAAACGGTAAACAAGGCAGTTACACCGAATTCCAACACGCTAAGTAATTGGGGTATTGTTTTCTATCGCTGGAATATGAACAACGCCAAAACAAAGATACACCTTCTTCGGAAAAACGAAGAGGGTGTATGGGAAACCGTTGCTGATGTTGAGGGATACAGCGAAAATGTTCAGGAAGTGAACTTCGCTGATCTCAACGGTGACGGTTTCCCGGAGCTTCTGGTTGGCTGGAATATGTATAATACGACAGATAAGCGGGTGGCTATTTATCGCATTGACCGCAAACTGTCTGCGGTCACTTTTGAAAAAGCATATACCGAATTGCGTTGTGCCGACATGACTGATGATGGGGCGGAGGATCTTCTTTTGTTTAACATCAGCAGTGGCACATCGGAAGTGAAAGCACATTTGTATTCGTATGTTAAGAATCAAATGCAGTACCGTGGCGAAACTTTGTTAGACAGCGGTATTAAGCAGATAAAATCGTCAATTGTAGCTACGCTGTCTCCGACGGTCAACGGAATCTTCGTAGATTGTCAAAAGGATGCCGCTACCACCGTTACGGAGTTGCTTTTTTGGAATAACAGTTCTTTGGAATCGCCGTTAAGCGATAAGCAATCCAATTTAAACACCGTTACGGCTCGCGAAAACGGTCTTTCTTGTCGAGATATTGACGGAGACGGCACCGTTGAATGGCCGGTTTCCAGGCGCTTGAACGGCTATGAAACGGCCCCTTTAGAAAGCGCGCTTTTGCAAACCGATTGGATGGCGTACGATTTTCGTTCGGCGCAGTCAGAGCGAAAGTTTAGCAGTGTTGTGAATTTGATGGATTCTTACATGTTACGCTTGCGCGATAAGTGGAACGACGATACGGTTGAGATCTCATATGATAAAAAGGGGCATATTTTGTCGATTCGACAAAAAAATGCTGATAAGGATTTCCTGCGGTTGTTAGCTACACATTCCGATACTAAAACCACTTTGCCGGATGGATTCTCGTATTTTGACGGGCTAGATACTTGGCACTATGCTGTGTGGGTCGATACGGATATCGTAACATTAGAAGAAGCCCAATACTTGTTTGTGGTGCTTTAAGGAGGTTCTTCATCATGTCACGTGTATTGGTTTGTGAAGATGAGCGCCCCATTCGCGAATTACTGGCCATCAATTTAAAACGATACGGTTATGAGGTCTTTGAAGCTACGTCCGGTGAGGAAGCGTTGCGGGTCTATGACGAAACTCCACGTATTGAACTGGTATTGTTGGATATCATGTTGCCGCAAATGGACGGTTTTGCGGTGTGTGAAGCATTGCGTGAGCGGGATGCTTCCCTTGGAATCGTGATGCTTACTGCCCGTGCACAGGAAAGTGAAAAAATTAAGGCACTTAAACTGGGTGCGGACGATTACGTAACCAAACCGTTTAGCCCTTCGGAACTAGCTGCGCGGCTTGAAGCGTTGGAACGGCGGATTGCCCGCTCGAAATCAAGCGTGCTTCAGTCGGGAGAGTTTGTATTAGATTTACGTACTCGTACGCTGAAAAAAGCAGATCGGACGATTGAACTTACGCAGGTAGAATTTCAGTTGATGCAATGTTTTTTGGAGAATCAAGGTCGTCCTTTATCGCGCACGGATATTTTATATCGCGTGTGGGGCAGTGAGTATTTTGGTGAAGAAAAAATTGTGGATGTTAATATCCGCCGTTTACGCATGAAAGTCGAAGACAGCGCCTCGAATCCTCGGCATATTATCACTGTGTGGGGGACGGGATACTGTTGGAACGAAGAATAAGACGGTGAAAAAGGAGGAACGAATATGCTGTTCAAAAAAGTAACGCGGCGCTGGCTGATCAATGGCCTTGGTGCGGTTGTGGCATTGTTGGTTGTCATTGAATTCGCAGCAGCATTTTTGGTTCGTTCCTATTATTATCAGCAAGCGCAAAACAGTCTATATACCCGTGCCGTATCATTATCCGATATGATGAGTCTGTACGTCAATGACGCGGATTTTGACTTCGAAGAAAGTGCCAAGACGTATATGGAAGATTTTACGGAACGAAATAAAATGGAGTTCCAAGTGCTGGATGTTGCAGGTAACATTCTGGCAAGTTCCACCGGATTTTCGCCGCAATCGGACGTTCCGCTTGATTATCAATCAGCCGTTAGCAATGCGAACTTAGACTCGAAATCAGCGTGGGGTGTGTGGAACGGTAAAAATGCTGTGGGGCAGAATGTACTTGCCTTAACGATGTTGGTAAGAAAATCAAACGATACGGTGTGCGGTGCCATTCGCTACGTGGTTGCTTTGGATAATGTTGACAAGCAAATCACTTTGATTACGTCTGCCATGATTACGCTCGGTATTGCTCTTTTATTCTTAATCATGCTAATCAGTTCGTATTTCGTAAACAGTATCCTTCGACCGCTTAGCGAGATCGGTGAAGCCGCAACGAAAATTGCGCAGGGGGAATACTCACACCGCATTTCGAAGCAATATGATGATGAGATCGGCGACCTGTGTGATACCATCAACGATATGGCGGCGCAGATAGAGTCTTCGGGGAAATTGCAAAACGAATTTATTTCTTCCATCTCACACGAACTGCGCACGCCGCTTACTGCGATTAAAGGGTGGAGTGAAACGCTGAAAGGTGGCGGATTGGAGGATCCCGAACTGTTGGATCGAGGTCTTGACATCATTGGCAGTGAAACCGAACGGCTCTCCGGCATCGTTGAAGAATTACTGGATTTTTCCCGTATGCAACAAGCAAAACCGTCGGAAGTAAGTGAAAAGATTGACGTATACGCCGAGGTTCAAGATGCTGTTTTTCTGTTGAATGATCGTGCAAAAAAACAGGGAATCACGTTAACCTGCACAGAACAAGAAGCTTTACCGGCGATTTGCGGAAACGGAGACCGTTTGCGACAGGTATTTGTGAATATCATTGACAACGCCATCAAGTATGCCAAACCGAATGGATCCATTCACGTGGATGCGGCACCGGTTACAGGCGGCGTTCAAATCGTTGTCAGCGATAACGGTATTGGTATTTCCGAAGCCGATTTACCGCTTGTTACCGAGCGATTTTACCGTGCCTCCAATTCTCAACCGGGATCAGGCATCGGTCTCGCGGTAGCAAAAGATATTGTGAACGCGCATGGCGGTACGTTATTGATAGAAAGCGAGCTTGACAAGGGGACGGTTGTTACCGTCACACTACCGACTAAGAGGTGAATACAGAGTGCCGGATATGAAAAAGACGTCCATCGGCGGTCAGGCGCTGATAGAAGGTGTTATGATGCGCGGTCCGAAAAAGACGGCGATGGCTGTGCGACATACATCTGGAAATATTGTGACTGAGGAATGGGCTCTTGATACGGATAACAAGCCACGGCTTTGGAAAATACCGTTTTTCCGTGGTATATACAATTTAGTGGATTCCTTGCGCTTTGGTTACAAGTGCTTAATGCGTTCCGCTGTGCTTGCCGGCTTGGAAGAGGATGAGCAGGACGAGCCGCAAACAGCCGGACAAAAAGCAGTGATGACGGGTATGATGGTAATCAGCATGGTTATCGGTGTTGCCTTGGCACTGGGACTGTTTATGTATCTGCCTTCCTTTTTGTACAAATGGATGGCAAACGGTTTGGATCGCTTGAACGGCGGCGATTTCTGGATAAACAATGCCGTTTTGCGCGGTGTTTTTGAAGGTCTGCTTCGTCTGGCACTGTTTTTAGCATATATCTCGGTAATTTCACTGATGAAGGATATTCGGCGCGTGTTTATGTACCACGGCGCGGAACATAAAACCATTTTTTGTTATGAACACGGTGAAGAACTTACTGTTGAAAACGTTAAAAAGCAAAGTCGTTTTCATCCTCGTTGCGGCACGTCCTTTTTAATTTTAACGTTGCTGATCGGTATCGTCGTTTCGATTTGTATTCAGGTGCAAACCGTTTGGTTGCGTGTGTTAATTAAAATTGCATTGTTGCCGCTCACCGTGAGTGTTGGATATGAGTTAATCAAGCTAGCCGGGCGAAAGGACAATACCTTTACACGCGTTATTTCGGCACCCGGTCTGTGGATTCAACGATTAACAACGAAAGAGCCGGAAGATGATATGATTGAGTGCGCCATTACCGCCTTTGTCGCGGTGGTACCCGAAGACGAACAAACAGATAAGTGGTAAATGGATATGACGGTTTTTGAACTTCAAAAACGAATTGAAGAAATACTGAAGGCGGGCGGTTGCGAAACCCCCGCCTTTGATGCCGTATGTCTGTTGGAAGATATCGGAAAGATTGGTAGGGGACGGGTGTCTTCCTCTCGCTCTTTGTCCGTACCATTGGAACACGAAACAGCAGTGTTGAATGCGGCTGTTAGACGCGCCGCGGGAGAGCCGCTCCAGTATCTTTTGGGCACTTGGGATTTTCTTGGACTCACGTTAGACGTCGGCGAGGGCGTTTTGGTCCCACGTCCGGAAACTGAGTTGTTATGCGAACTTTCTGCGGAATGCTTACAATCTTTTCCGAATAAGAATGTCTATGATTTATGCGCAGGAAGCGGATGCGTCGGTTTAGGAGTCGCCTCGCTGTGTCCCTCAGCCAAGGTGACGGCGATTGAACTGTCGGAAAAAGCGTTTGCATATCTTGAGCGGAACATTGCGCGCTATCCTGCTTATCAAGTGGCAGCCACGCGCGCAAACGTGCTTACGGAATACGATCGCTTTGGTGAGCCGATCGACGCCATACTATCCAATCCACCGTATATACCAACCCGCGATCTTGATTCTTTGCAACGCGAGGTACAACACGAGCCGCGTATGGCGTTAGACGGCGACGAGGACGGCTATCGTTTTTACCGTGTGATCGCTGAGCGATGGCTGCCGAAACTCTCACACGATGGATTCGTTGCGGTGGAAGTAGGAATAGGGCAGGCGCAAACGGTTGCCAAACTATTTCGTTCGCACGGACTATCGCAGACCACCATACACACTGATTTTGCCGGCATCGATCGCGTCGTTATAGGAAAAAGATGAATATGAATGAATATTCATTCTAATAACGCCCGTTTTTGCAATTAAATGTGAATTGTTATGCAAAATGCTGTTTTTTCTATTCAATTTGAAACAATTTGTTGTTCAATATGCGGAATTTCGTGTAACTTTATGAAAAAGTGTTGATTTTTTATTCAAGCAGTCGTATAATGTGTAGTGTTCAAAAGGAGTAACGCTCCTAAAATATCAAGAAAGAGGGATTTTCGTGAAAAAGTTTGTAGCTTTGCTTCTCGTTGCGGTTCTGTTGCTTGCTTGCACTGCTTGCGGCGCAAAGAAAGAGGAAGCCAATACCTTGGTTATGGCAACCAATGCCGCTTTCCCGCCGTACGAGTACGTTGAAGGTGGTAAGGTCGTCGGTATTGATGCTGAGATCGCTGCCAAGATCGCCGAAAAATTGGGCATGGAGCTCAAAATTGAGGACGTCGATTTTGACACCATTATCGCCGGTGTTCAAACCGGTAAATACGACATCGGTATGGCCGGCTTGACGGTAACCGATGAGCGTAAAGAAAAGGTTAATTTCTCCACCAGCTATGCAAAGGGCATCCAAGCTGTTATCGTTGCTGAAAACAGCACCTACACCTCGTTTGAGGATTTCTACACCGGCTTCGATGCCGATGGCAATCCCGCAGGTGTGAAGGAAGGCATCAAGATTGGTGTACAGCAGACCACGACCGGTGATATTTATTCTTCGTCTGATCCGGTGGATTGGGGTTTTGGCGATGCTAACGTTGTCCGTTACAAAACCGGTAACGAAGCGGTTGCTGCGCTGAAAGCGAACAAGATCACTGCTGTTATCATTGATAACGAGCCCGCAAAATCTTTTGTTGCCGCTAATGATGGCCTGAAGATTTTGGAAGGTGCTTACACCGATGAAGATTACGCAATCGCTGTTGCTAAAGAAGATACCGAATTGCTCGAGAAAATCAACAAGGCGTTGGCAGATCTGAAAGCTGACGGTACGTTGGATAAGATTATCACGAAGTATATTCCGGCTCAATAATTTCCATAAACACTAACGTGAAAGGGCGGTGGAAAGCACCGCCCTTTCCTTGCAAAGGAAGAACTGTATGGAAAAAATCTGGCAAACTCTATTAGACTTTTACGAAAACTCCATCAAGCAACCTTTTGTTTCCAGTTTCATCACGGATGATCGTTGGAAAATGTTGCTCGAAGGTTTTGGTAACACCTTACTTATTACGTTGCTGGCGGCGATTATCGGTATTTTTATCGGTATCGTCGTTGCTATGATTCGTACGACGTATGATAATAACTTGGAATCGTGGTCCCGTCGCGGCGGTTTTGGATTCTTTGTTATGCGCGTCCTTAATCGCTTGTGCAAAATCTATCTTTCCGTATTCCGCGGAACGCCTGTGATGGTGCAGTTACTGATTGCCTATCTTATCATTTTGAGCAATGTGGATAACACCTTAGTCGTTGCTACGGTTGCCTTTGGTGTCAATTCCGGTGCCTATGTGGCAGAGATCATGCGAAGCGGCATTATGTCAATTGATCGCGGCCAAATTGAGGCAGGTCGTTCTTTGGGATTTAATTATGCCCAAACAATGCTCCGTATCGTTCTGCCGCAGGCCTTCAAAAACACCTTGCCGCCGTTGCTGAATGAGTTTATTGCTCTACTTAAGGAAACGTCAGTTGCCGGTTATATCGGTGTTCGTGATCTTAACAAAGCGGGCGAATTGATCCGCGGTGTGTCGTTTGAGATCTTTATGCCGCTTATTGCCGTTGCCGCAATATATTTATGTGTAGTCTTGTTGTTGACAAACCTGGTTGGTAAATTGGAAAGGAGGTTGCGTCGTAGTGATCACTAATTCCAAAGTCCTTATTTCCGTTAACAACCTCAAAAAATCCTTTGGCGACCTGTCGGTTCTTAAGGATATCACCACTGATATTCACAAAGGCGAAGTTGTCGTGGTCATCGGCGCATCCGGTTCCGGTAAATCCACATTTTTACGTTGCTTGAATCGATTGGAAGAACCTACGGATGGTACCATCGTTTTCGATGACGTCAATATCACGGATGCAAAGTGTAATATCAATCAGCATCGTCAACGTATGGGAATGGTATTTCAACAGTTTAATTTGTTCCCGCATATGACAGTGTTAAAGAACTTAACCATCGCGCCTATGAAGTTACGTGGCTTATCCAAAGAAGAAGCTCAAGAGAAGGCGATGCAATTACTGTCGCGTGTCGGTCTTGCCGACCGAGCCGATGCCTATCCGTCCCAACTTTCCGGTGGTCAAAAACAGCGTGTTGCCATTGTACGGGCGCTGGCAATGAATCCGGACGTTATGTTGTTTGACGAGCCCACCTCGGCTCTTGATCCGGAAATGGTCGGCGAGGTATTGGACGTTATGAAGCAACTCGCCGCCGAGGGTATGACCATGGTCGTGGTTACGCACGAAATGGGCTTTGCTCGTGAGGTTGCGGATCGCGTCCTTTTCATTGACGACGGAAAAATTGCGGAGCAGGGAACACCCGAAGAAGTATTCGGTAACCCACAGCATCCGCGCACTAAAGAATTTTTGTCGAAAGTCTTATAAAGCAAACAGCCGGAAGCAGTGGCTTCCGGCTGTTCTTTTGTTTACCCGATTGCTTTATTTGCAAAGGTGTTGTTGATGAGTTTATCAAACGGGGCAGGTGAATCCAGTTCGCCTGCACGCTGAATAACTTCTTGTAAACGATTGAACGCTTCTTCAGTCATCACAGGTGTGGTAGCGAACGCGCCGATATCTTTATAACTTTTTACCGCGCTTGCTAACAAGGTAACGTCGGTATCGGCAAAGAAGTCTTTAACACATTCGGCAATTTCTTCCGACGTGTGTTCTTTGACCCATTTTTGCCCTTTAGCGACCGCATTGGTGAAACGCTGTATCAGGTCGCTGTTCTCCTTAATGTAGCTTTTTTTGGCAAAATAAGCGGTGTACGGCATTTCTCCGGCTGCGGCGCCGACACTGGCGACGATATATCCTTTACCTTCAAGCTGCACACTGGAAGCAACCGGCTCGAACATTGTGACGTAATCACCGGTTCCGCCAAGGAAGGCACCCGTCATCATATCAAATTGAATCGTGTTGTCCAAATTGGCATCGGTATCGGGGTTGATCCCGTTTTCCTCCATGGCATATCGAAAAGCCATATAGGGCATACCGCCGGTGCGACCGGGCAAAATGTGCGTACCGGCAAGATCACTCCACTTAAAATCAGGATCGGGTTCGCGGCCGACCAAGAAACTTCCGTCACACGCGGTTAACTGTGCGAAAACCTCGGGATAATCTTCGCTGCCGGAGTTGTATACGTATACACTGGCCTCCGGTCCTGCTAATCCAATGTCCACACTGTTGCTGATTACGGCACTCATTACCTTATCGGCACCACCGCCGTTGCTGAGCTCAATCGTTATGTTTTCTTCCTCAAAAAATCCTTTGGCGATTGCTACATACTGCGGTGCGTAAAAAATACTGTGCGTTACCTCGCACAGACGCACGGTGGTTATACCGCCTTCGTCGTTTTTACTGCATCCTGAAAGGGTAGGAACCAGTATGAGAATCAAGATTAAAACACACGCGAGAATTCGTTTTTTCAAAAGTATCACTCCTAATCATATTAAGCGCCGAAACGCTTTGTGACAAGCTTCTGACAGAGGGAAACGCCTTGATACATCAAAGCGGCAACTGCAGCTAAGATCAATACGCTTGCCATTACGAGATCCATTTGAAATACTTGACCGCCATAAACGATCAGATATCCAAGTCCCGCTTTACTGACCAAAAATTCGCCGGCAATGACACCTACCAGTGATAGTCCAATATTGATTTTCAAGGAATTAAACAGCGTAGGTAAGTTAGCGGGGAGCACGATTTTGAATAACACTTGTTTTCGTGATGCACCGAAGGTTTGCGCCATCTTTATAATTTCGTTATCGGTATGATGAAAGCCCGAAAGCATTTCCAGAACCGTGACAATGAGTGATATGGCGAGTGCCATAAAAATAATGGCTTTTGTCCCGGCTCCTGCAATTAGGATAATGACAGGTCCGAGTGCAATTTTCGGCAAACTGTTCAAAACGACTAAATACGGCTCAGCTACCCTCGAAACGAACGGACTCCACCAGCACAACACACTGATCGATAAACCGAATATGACGCCTAAAAAGAAACCGGTAAGCGTTTCATACACCGTGACCCCGATATGCGTCAGCAACCCGTTTTTGGAGGTGTTAAGAAGGGTCCCAACGATTCGACTTGGTTGACTTACCAAAAAGGCATCTATCCAATTGAGGTACGCCGCGAGTTCCCACAAAATTATCAGCCCGAACAGTAATCCCCACTGCCACGCTTTGATAGAGAAGCGCCGCTTTTTCTGTTGACGCAGCCAAACTGCGCGTTCTGCGGATATTTCCAAATTACTTGATTTCTTCATCTTCGCGCAGCTCCTTCCAGATGTGACTAAAATACTGTGAAAAACGAGGATCACTGCGACAGGACAGGGGGGAGCGGTCCTCATCGAAAACGATCGTATAGATTTCTTTTACGCAAGCCGGACGGGCTGATAAGATCAACACCGCATCTCCCATAGCTACCGCTTCAGGTATATCGTGCGTTACCATCAACATCGTCACTTTTTCCGCCTTCAAAATACGGTATACGTCATCGGTAACCGTCAACCGTGTTTGAAAGTCCAGTGCGCTGAACGCCTCGTCCAGTAACAAGATATCAGGACCGGCTGCCAACGTACGGATCAGCGCCACTCGTTGGCGCATACCACCCGATAGTTGGCGAGGATATTTGTTGCGGAATTCGTATAAACCGTATGTTCTCAGCAGATCTTCGGCGCGCTTGATCGTTTGCTCTGAGATTGCTTGGCGGATCTCCAAACCGAACATTACGTTATCCCAGATCGTTCGCCATTCCAATAAATTATCGCGCTGCAACATATATCCGATATGAGGTGATATACCTTTTGCTTCTTCGCCGCCAATCTCCACGGTACCGCTTGTACGTGGAAGTAAACCGGCGATCAACGAAAGCAGCGTGCTCTTGCCACATCCACTGGGGCCGACGATACTTAAAAACTGTCCCTGTGGAACGGAAAAGGTGATGTTGCGAAATGCTTCAACCTCTCCGTTTTCCGCTTGATATCGAAACCCGGCATTTTTAACACGTAACATATCCATAGAAAACTTCACCTCTTTTTTTGATATCGACCCTCACTTCATATCATGCAAAAGGGCAGTAAGAGGTGAATACTTTCTTCTAAAACAAAAATGGCAGATACGCGGGATTTGCGTATCTGCCATTTTCATATTTTATTTTTAATCACAGCAAGGGTCGCTTTTTTTCACCTTCGCTGCCGCGGGAGCGGGCTCGGTAACGTCTCCGATACCGGTGGTTTCCGAAAACATGACGTTCGATTTTGCCATATCTACGGCATCTGTGGGAACGATAATTTTGGAGGCCTTACCGTTGGACATTGCGACAAGTGCTTCGTACTTTTTCAGTTCCAACACGGCTCCGTCTACACCCGCAGATTTGAGTGCTGCCAAACCGTCGGCTTCCGCTTGTTTAGCAAGTAAAATGGCTTTTGCCTCACCTTCCGCTCTGGCAATGCGTGCATCACGTTCACCTTCAGCCGCAAGGATCATGGCCTGCTTATCACCCTCGGCACGCGTAATAACCGCCGCTTTATGGCCTTCGGCTTCCAACAAGGTCTCACGGCGATCGCGCTCCGCTTTCATCTGCTTTTCCATAGCGTTCTGGATTTCGGCAGGGGGAATGATGTTTTTGAGTTCTACGCGGTTAACCTTGATGCCCCATTGGTCGGTAGCGGAATCCAAAATATCCGTCATTTTCCCGTTGATCGTATCACGTGACGTTAAAGTATCGTCCAATTCCAGCTCGCCAACAATGTTACGCAGAGTGGTAGCAGTAAGATTAGAAAGCGCGCTAATGGGATTCACCGCACCGTAAGTGAATAGTTTTGCATCAAACACTTTAAAATACACAACGGTATCGATCTGCATAGTAACGTTATCTTTGGTGATAACGGGTTGAGGAGGGGAGTCTAACACTTGTTCTTTCAAGGTGACTTTTTTAGCGATTCGATCAAAAACGGGAACTAAGAAGTGTAAACCGGCACCCCACGTTTTTTTGTACTTGCCAAGTCGCTCAACAACCCATTCGGTTTGTTGTTGGACAACTTTCAAGCTGAACACCAAGATCAACAAAACAATAACAGCAATAACGATCGGCATTAAATCACCTCATTTGATAATTTGTAACATAAACGGTTACGATTTTAGTATATCATACGCGCATACTACCTGTCAAATAACAGTGCTTGGAAAGAAAGTGTACGATGTATCCGTATCATAACAAAATAAAGCAGCGTATCAAGAACGGAGAATTAGTTGGATATCAATTTATTAGCGATTATCCTAATATTGGTGAATGTTTGGTGTTAGAGTTTAGTACGCCACCGTTTATAAGACCTATTCGTCCGCACAAATATAAAGAATATGCCGCCTTGTTAAAAGATTTTCGAGTGCCGGATTGATGCGGATTGTGTCGATAGATAATTTTATAAATTTAAGGAATACCTCTTGACACTTAATAAGAATACTGGTATACTATCTTTGTTCTCATGAGAACGCACCATATCGCGGGGTGGAGCAGGGGTAGCTCGTCGGGCTCATAACCCGAAGGTCGGTAGTTCGAATCTATCTCCCGCAACCAAAGAAATCCGAAATCGCTTTTGCGGTTTCGGATTTCTTCCGTTATGGATAAGTTTGTGCTCCCACTTGTGGGTTATGAGCCCGAAGGGCGAATAACTTGTAGCGTTGTCGAGCGCTCGCGGTGCGAGATACAGCGAGACATAAGCTGCTGCCGAGGTCGACGATCGGCAAGGCGGTTTACCCGCCGCAGACGGAGTCGGGCACCGCAAAGGTATAGTCGGTAGTTCGAATCTTCCTCCCGCAACCAACAATGCGAACCGAAAAAGATATCGGTTCGGAAAACCCAGAAACCACAACGGTTTCTGGGTTTTTTATGCCAATTTTCAAGATGAAATTCAAAAGATATCATTTCCTCAAAACGACCTTTGGGGAAGACTTGAACTAAAACTTTACAGCAAATCACATATTTTCCTTTAAAAAAAGACGGATATATGTTATACTGTGTTTAGAAAGCAGGTGACATATTTTGAAAATCACAGTAGTACAACCGCCATATTTTATGGGCGAAAATCCTGATGAAAAAATTGCCGAGTTTTTGATAAATGAACTGCAAAAAGTTGAAAAAGACTCTTTAATCGTTTTGCCTGAATATTCTAATGCGGGCGGTATTTCAGACATTGAAAGCGAAAAAGCCGCGATGCCGCGCGCAAAGAAAATGCTAAAAAGAGCGGCGGCGATGGCTAAAGAAACGACTGCTTATATTGCAATTAATGTATTGGAAGAACGAGAAGGGAAAATCAGAAACAGCACCTATTTGTTTGATAAATCAGGCAATATTGCATTTATTTATGATAAAATACATCTGCCTCCCTCGGAAGTTACTTTAGGTGTTGAATATGGAAAAGGTGCTTGCGTTTGCGATTTGGATGGTATACGATTCGGTTTTTTAACTTGCTATGATGTGTATTTTAATGAGCAGATCGAATACCTTGCTTCTCAAAAGCCTGACATAATACTGATTCCCGGTTATCAGCGTGGAGAAACTACGGATATTATACGCGCCCAAACAAAAATGATTGCTTTTCGTTGCAATGCATTTGTAGCGAAATCTTCTTATTCTATGGATAGCGATGAAAAGGGCGGTTGTTCCATGATCATTGCGCCTAATGGAAAAATACTGAAAGATATGGGAAAAACAGTAGGTTCAGTTTCTGCAAACATTGAACCCAAAGAAAAATACATGCGTACCGCGGGGTTTGGTGGCGGCATGGTTCGCAATGATGATTTTATTAACTACGGACTTCGCCCTGACATTTTCAAAAATTAACCGATATCTTTTTCGGTGCGACGTGCCACAAAAAGCACGGTACACTTTTGTGTATCGTGCTTTTTGCTTGTTACAAAAGATGTGGTGTAGGTTTGCTCTTGGGTTATAAGCTTGATATTTTAATTGACTTTTCAACGGCTTATGGGTATAATTTCTTGTGTGAGTTCGGGTAGCAATCAGTTTTCTATAAAAAGTATTTTGGAGAGGGAAATATGAAGTATTCACAGCAGTTTAAGGAGAAAAAAGAACTGGTACAGTCAAAGAATGTCAGTGTTGGATTTGACGGATTTATTGATTATGTTGTAAAGCCTGTCAAGACACGTGCGGATGAAAACACTTGCACGTATTATCCCACTATTGATACATTCGGGGAAAAGGTGTCGAGTCTTGCGGGGATAAGCGGCAATATTGAGCTTGTTTTTGAAAAGACCGATTTCGGCGGATGCGGACCTCACTACATAAACGGACTTGCCAACATGGGCGTAAACTGTACTTGCGTGGGTACTCTCGGCTATCCCGAAATGAACCCCGTGTTTGATTTGCATAAAAATTGTAAGACGATAACTGTCGGTGAGCCCGGATATTCGTATCTGTTTGAGTTCGAAGACGGAAAAATAATTATGAGTAATATTAAGGAAATCAGCAAGTTTACTTGGAATGATTTGATAGAGCGTGTCAGCATTGACGAAATGGTGAAATATTTTGAAGATGCAGATATTATCACTCTTGTGAATTGGAGTTACCTTGTTCATTTCCACGAAATATATGAAAACTTTCTTGAAGTGGTAATGCCCAAACTCAAAAAGAAGGACAGAAAAATATACATTGATATCGCAGACTGCGCTAAAAGATCCCCCAATGAAATAAAAGCGGCTCTTAAAATGTTCGGCCGTTACAGTCAGTATGCTCCCACATACCTTGGGCTTAACAAGAGCGAATCAATGGTAATGCACTCGGTTTTGTGTGAGGGTGAATACGAGGGTTCTTTGTCTATTGCAAGAGTAATTAAAGAATTCTCCGGCATAGGTACAGTAATCATTCATCCGGTTGACAGCTCAGCTGCCGTATATGATGGCGGTGAGGTAGAAGTGCAAGGGATTTTGTGTGAGAAGCCCAAGAAGACCACGGGCGGTGGAGATAATTTTAATTCAGGCTTCTGTGCAGGCCTTCTTGCAGGTCTGGACGTAAAGAGTTGCCTTATAAGCGGTATGACAACATCATATCTTTACGTTAAGAATGGAAAATGTAACAGCTTTGATGACATTTCCAAAGCAATGGAAATGTATGACGACAAAGTTTAATCGTTGCAACTTGCCACAAAAAGACGGTACACCATTTGGTGTACCGTCTTTTTGTGTTAATTATATTTTTTTATAAATTTCGAATATTCAGAAGGGGTAACAGATTCATATTTTTTGAATACACTTGAAAAATAGTTGCTATCGGTAAAACCGCTTAAAAAAGCAATTTCGGTGATAGGATAATCGGTTGAAGCAAGGAGTTTTTTGGCTTGAAGAATCTTTGCAGATATAATATATTCTTTAAAACCGATTCCGGATTCTCGTTTAAACATTTTTGAAAAAGAATAAGGACTCATATGGAATTGGTCGGCTACACTTTGCAAAGTGATCTCAGGACCGTTTTGCGAAAACAAATTCTCGTTAATATACGTAATGGCTTTTTCCATCGTGGAAGGTGCCGAGGGGGAGGGGCCGGTCTTGTTGTTGACAGAAATGCGATAAAGAATTTCTATAAGCTCATGTAGTTGATACTTTAGCATTGCCATGCGATTGTTTTTTCTTTCTTTGCTTTCTTTATATGCTTTATTCATGAGAAAATCAATTAGGACCATATCTTTATCGCTCAAGGTTAAAATACGGTTTTTGAATAAATTTTCTAAATCCGCCTTCAATTCATCTTCTATCAAACTTCCGTAAAATTGAACAATGATATACGTATCAATATCGGTATCGGCGTAAAGGGCTTTGTGTATTGTGTTTTTATCAACTAAAATAATGCTGTTATTTACTGGAGAAACAATTTCATCTTCGATCAAGTAGTTGAAAGAGGCGTGGCGAACATATAAAAATTCATAATATGGATGCGAATGACTTGATTTTACAAAGGTTTTTTTGTCAACAAATTTTTGGATTTTTATTCCCGAAGGCAGATCAAAGTTACGCATTTTTTCTTTCCTTATTAACATTATTTTTTTGAAAAATACACCTGTATTATATCAAAAAACTTGCTATTGTCAATTGGTTATAATGATGTATTAACTTGTTATGTAATTGGCAATATTGACCAAAAACTAAAATATTGAATATTAGTATGCAAAAAAACAAGGACAAAAAAACAAAGATTATTATGATTCTGTCAAAAATACTATGGTAAAACACCGTGTCAATATATATAATCGAGATATATGATTATACAATAGGGTGACAATAATCTGTTGCAAATGGCGAAAGGAAGGGAAGACATGTTTTCGTTAAAAGGAAAAACGGCTTTAGTAACGGGTTCCAGTCGTGGTATCGGTAGAGCTATTGCAAAAAGTTTAGCAGAAGCCGGTGCGGATGTTATTTTACATTGTCGAAACAACATTAGCGAGTGCTTAAATGTTCAAAAAGAGATTTTAGAACTCGGCGTTAAATGCGAATATATGGCTGCTGATATTTCAAAGCCGGAAGAAATTGAAAGAATGTTTAACCGAATCAAAGAAACGTATGGTCATCTTGATATTATGGTTAATAACGCAGCAGTTCTTACCAGAACCCCATTTCTCGAATTAACGATTGATGAATGGAATTTGGTTATGGAAACGAACGCAAGAGGGTATTTCTTGTGTATGCAAAATGCGGCAAAATTAATGATTGATAAAAAGTGTGGAAGAATTATCAATATTTCTTCCATTTCACAATACGAGGCCGCAGTTAACAGAACCCATTATTGTGCATCGAAAGGTGCCATTGGTATGTTGACAAAGAGTGGTGCTTTAGAACTTGCTCCTTATGGAATAACCGTTAATGCGGTTTTGCCGGGTAGTATTCACACCGACTTTAATAACGATGTCTTGTCGGATCCTGAATTCTACGAAGCTTGCCGAAACGGTATTCCTTTGAAACGTTTGGGAAAACCGGATGATATAGGCGGTGTGGTAACGTTTTTGGCAACAGATGAAGCATCGTACATAACAGGTGCTGAAATCGTTGTTGATGGCGGTAAATTATTATAATTTTTAGAGAAAGGTGAATGAAATGGAGTATTTATTTAAGGACGTCTGTCCCGTAATTAACGTCCCTTTTAATGACGATGAAAGTATTAATTATGAGGGAATAAATAAAATCGTTGATTTTGTTATTAAAAGCGGATGCAAAAGCGTTTGCCTCTTTGCCTTTAACAGTGAACCCCACAAAATGACTTTAGAGGAAAAAAAGGAAGTTATTAAATACTTCTTAAATTCAGTTGGTGGCAGAATTCAAACTGTCATAGGTCTTATTGATAATTCTATTAAAGGTGTTATTGAGTTAGGGCTTACTGCCAAAGAAGGCCATGCGAATGGCATCATTCTTTATCCGCCATCCATTTCTTGTCCGGCGGGTGAAGAATTAATTTATTATTTCAAAACAGTTGCCGATGCCGTTGATCTACCTGTTATGATTCAGGATAACCCCCGGTCAACCGGTATTAATATGAGTTTGGATTTTATTATCGACGTGTACAAAAGAGTCCCTCAATTTAGATACCTCAAAGTTGAATGTCCGTTCCCAACCAGAAAAATTCGTCAGATCAATAAAATCACAAATGGCGAAATTAAGTGCTATAGCGGCAACGGTGGTATTTATACGATCGATGCTCATAAATGCGGCGCTTGGGGCATTATGCCGGGTGTTGCGATCTGTGATAAATTTGTTGAAATTTATAACAATTTATATTCGGGAAAAGAAGATGAGGCAAGAACTATTTTCGAAAAAATTCTACCCCTTGTTTGGTTTGAAGACCAATCGTTAGAATTCTATATTTCTTGCGAAAAAGAATTACTATGCAAAATCGGCGTTATGGATAATGTTTTGATCAGACGTCCGGGAACAGTCCTTTCCGAGCCCGAAAAGCAAGAACTCTTCACGTTATATGACAGAGTAAAATAATTTCGGGGGTTAAACTTATGGCAAAAGACATTAAAGTTTGGCGTTTAGATTTCGCAAACATATTATGCAAAGATTCCATTCTCACTTTAGGTGGCAATCCTGAAACATTAACATTAATCGGTTGCTTTGCTTATTTAATCAAGAATAATGATGAATATGTTTTAGTGGATTGCGGAATCGAAGATATTGATGTTGTAAATAAAACAAAATCAAGTAAAGATGATTGGAAAAGAGGGGAAACCGACGGAAACATTCTTTGGAATTTAGAAAAAGTCGGTGTTTCACCTATAGATATCAAAAAGATATTTATAACGCATACCCATTATGATCATTTTTCAGGTATTGTGCACTTTCCCAATGCGAAAATCTATATGTCTGCAAAAGAATATGATTATTTGTGTGGCGAAGAACATCCTCACAGAAAACACTTAGATGATGCCGTGTCTTTTCTGGAAAATAAAAAAGAAAACGGCGACTTGTGTTTAGTGGAAGATCTTTATACAGAATCCAATATCAAGTGTAAGGTAGTTGGAGGGCATACTCCTGGCAGCATAATGGTTTATGCTGGAAACTTTTTATTTACCGGGGATGTTGTTTATCTTTTAGAAAATATTCAAAATGAAATCCCCATAGGGTTTTGCATGGAACCGGATAAAGCAAAAACTGCTGTTTCTCTTTGCAAACAACATAACGGTATTGTATTAACAGGTCACGATTTCAAATGTCCTGTTATTGCAGAATTATAATAATATTTAAGAGAGGATAAAAAACTATGAAAATTACAAAAGTTGAACCGATTTTATTGTCTTATGAATACAAACCGGAAGAACAGTGGGGCTGGTCCGGCGGTGAAGTTAAAGTTTGGCATACTTCATTAGTTAGAGTTTGGACGGACGAAGGCATTTATGGCTGTGGCGAAATGGGTACAGGTCACTATATTCCGGAAGCGGCAAAAGCCATCTGCGAATTTTTGGCAAAAACATTGATCGGCCAAGATCCCTTTGAAATTGAGGTTTTACAATCAAGAATGTATAAGCTTGGTGCCAACTGGGGTCGTCGCGGTATTGCTATGGGCGTTATCAGTGGTATTGAAAATGCATTATGGGATTTGAAGGGCAAGGCATTGGGTGTGCCTGTTCATTCGCTTCTTGGTGGTAAATACAGAGATTCCATTAAAACGTATGCCAGCGGCGGTATGGAACAGCCGATTGATTCTTTAATAAAAGAAGTAAACGGTTACTTAGAGAAGGGCTTTAAGGCCGTTAAAATCCGTGGTGGTTATGATAAAAAACGCGATGTTCAAAAAGTCAAAGCTTTAAGAGAATCTTTAGGTTATGATTTTGATTTGGCTATTGACTGCGGTCAAGGATATGTTCCTTTTGCTTGGTCTGCAAAAGAGGCGATCGGCGTTGTTAAGGCCTTAGAGGAATATCAGTTGATGTTCATTGAAGAACCTTGCAGAACAGATGAATTAGACGTTTATAGAAAGGTTCATGAAGCAAGTGGGACAACACCGATTGCCGGCGGTGAAAATGGTTGTTCAATTTATGAATACAAAGCATTAATCGATAACAATTGTCTTGACATCATTCAGCCTGACGTTACACACGCCGGTGGTATCGCTGAAGTTAAAAAGGCAGCCGAATATGCTTATTACAACGGTATCACTGTTGCTCCTCACGTATTCCGTTCGGGCGCATCGTTTATGGCTCATTTGCATCTTCTCTCTGCAATTCCTAATGCGTTGATTTGCGAATTCCAGCAGGTAGCGAACCCGTTGCGCGAAGAGTTAATGAATGAACCTCTCAAAATGGTTGATGGTGAATTACTCATTCCCAACACGCCCGGTCTCGGTATCCACTTAGATGATGAAATTATCAATAAATATCCTTACAAACCGGGTACGGAACAACGTTTTAAGGTTGAAAAATCCAAATAATCCGAAAATTTTTTCTATTACATAGCGGTAATTAAGGAGAAAACCAAATGAAAAAATTATGCGGTGTTAATCCTCCTGTTATCACACTTTTTGATGAACAAGGAAAGATTGACATTGAAGCGAGTAAGAAACAGGCAGATTTCCTTATTTCCAAAGGAGTCGACGGATTAGCTTATTTAGGAACTTCGGGGGAGTTTAGCGTAATCCCCCTTGAAGAAAAGAAGCGTTTCGTTAAAGAAATGATTAAATATGTTAATGGTCGGGTTAATGTTATTATTGGTGTTGGTGATACTTGTATCACCAACACGCTTGAAATGTTGGATTTCGTCGAAAAAGAAGGCGCAGATGGTGTCCTTTTGGTAAATCCTTATTTCAGCGTTTATAGCAGTGATATGGTTATTGCATACTTTAATCACGTTGCCTCTCATACTAATCTGCCTGTTATTATTTATAATTTTCCTGATCTAACGGGCTATTGTTTTAATGCTGATGTTGTTTGTAGATTGGTTAAAGACAATCCTAATATCGTCGGCATTAAGGACACAATTGGCGACTTTAACCATATTTTAAGTATGAACAAAGTGAAAGAAATCAACCCTGATTTCTCTGTGTTTGCCGCGTTTGAAAATCAGGCATTAGGTATTCTTGCGTGTGGTGTTGATGGTTTCATTAACGCAACCGCAAACTTTGCACCTGAATTCACTGTTAATACATATCAAGCGGTTTTAAGAAATGATTTCAACGAGGCGAGTGTCTGGTTCAGAAAAATGGTTGATGCTATGGAAATTTATAATTATAGCACCCCACTATTCTTGGCTTGTAAACAAGCTATGTATTATCGAGTTTTGGATAAGGATTGCTATGAAACACTTCCCGCTTTATCACTCGATGCTAAAGCAAAAGCAAAGGTCTATAATAAAATGAAAGAAATGCAATTGATATAGAAGGAGGTCGGATGGAATGTTAGATAGAAAAGTTGATGATATTGTTAAAATAGTCCTATCTGAGGTTCAAGCATTGCAAGGATCCAAGGTTGCAGAAGATAAGATCCGTACCGCCGTCTTAAAAACTCCTGAAAAGTATGAGTTTGAAGAAGGCTGTATTCCTTCTATTTCTGGTAATGAAGTATTGGTTAAAGTTGAAGGCTGTTGTCTCTCTTTTTCCGATACGGTTGAATTTTTGAGAGAGCATAAAAACGGATATACCCCTTTCTTTGGACAATATGGTACCGGCGTTGTTGAAAAGGTCGGTACAAATGTTGTTGATGCTTTTGGGTCATCTCTTCAAAAAGGTGATAAGGTTATTGGAATTATCAAGAAAAACAGCTTCGGAGCATCTGCAGACACTTGGTATTCAAATTATGTTGTTTGTAATCCAAGTACAACTCTGTTAAAAGTTAACTCTTTAGATTTAGATTCTCGGTTGATTTTTAAAAAGGTTCTTGATGTTTATTGGGAAGTCAAGAGAGTTTCTAAAATGGGTAGAGGGAATAGTAGTAACGTTGTTATTTTTGGCAGCAAATTAGAAGCACTTTTAATAACCGCGATTCTCAAAGCAAATGATTTCAACAATATAATAATTGTAGGCGCTGATGAAGAGGAATTACGTTTAGCAAAAATGTTAGGTGCGAAAGATACGGTAATTTCCTCGGAAAAAACCAGTGTTGAGGGAATTCAAGAAGCCATTTTAAGTGAATTTGGTGGTAAAAAGGCCGATATGGTTCTTTTGTGTACAGAAAAAGCAATTTCTCCTTCAATTACAAAGCGATTTGCCGTTTCTGAAGGTTCTGTTTATGATCTAAGCAATCTCATTCACAACAGAAATGAGAAAATTCAAAGATTTGAAGATTCTCATGGGATTAGCAAAACTTCATTTACCGATGAAGAATATAGAGAATGTTTGGCAATTTTAGATTCTGCAAAGAGAAAAAATTTGCCGCTATATCGTCTTATTTCTCATCGTTTTTCTCTCAAACAAATTAATGAAGCTCATTGGGCAGGTATTAGAGAAGAAGGTATGTTAATAGGCGTTTTTAACCGTTAATTCACCTAGTATCTTACACAAGGAGAATATTATGGCAAGTACCTTACCACAAAGAATTGTATCAGCAGTTAAATTGATTTCATCCCTCAATTTTGATGAATTAAAATGTGGAAGATATGACGTTGATGATGAGTTCTTTTATTTAGTTCAGGAATATGAAACTAAAATGCCCCATGAGTGTAAGTTCGAGGCACATAAAAAGTATGTTGATATTCAATACATTGTAAAAGGTAAAGAATGTATGGAGGTAACCGCTTCTGCATTTTTAGAATGTGAAGTGCCATACGATTCTCAAAAAGATATTGTATTTTTTAAAGAACCTAAAATGGCAAAAAGAATGGTTGTTCCTGCCGGTAAATATGAGATTTTCTTCCCTAAAGATGCTCACAAGCCCGGTATAGCAAAAGAAATGCCTGAAAAGGTTTTGAAAATTGTGGGAAAAGTGAAAATTTAGGGGTATTGGTTAATCAATAAAAGAAGGACCATGATTAATTTCATGATCCTTCTTTTATTAGGTGGGATTTGAACAAATACGAAAACAATATTTGAATCATAAACGTTGAACTTGCGATATAACTTTACAAACTAAAACGCCTTTGTTATAATAAAAAACACAGTATTCACGATATAAACGGAGGTTACAACATGAATCATCCCATCCCACGTCCTAAAAAATTTGACATTACAGGCGGTACGATTCCCGCAGCATTTGAAGTTACAAAAACAGACCCGATTTTCACTCCGGCTATCTGTGCGTTTAGGGAATATGCCAAGCGCATTTTTGGCTCTGTTAAAAATTCATCAACGAACATTGAATTGATTTTTCAGGATGGACTTGACGATGGGTATCGTATGTCAATTGATGACCACGTTATTATTTCGGCATCCACAAACGTTGGAGCGAATTATGCACTTGCGACGTTGTTGCAGTTGGCTCAAACTATCGACAACGATGTGGTTTTCCCGCAATGTGAAATTGTTGATTCACCAGACAGCAGTTGGCGCGGTGTTATGATTGATACGGTGCGTTGTTTTCATGAGATCGAATACCTCTATGCTGTAGCAGACCTCTGTTGGTTTTATAAGATCAATCGGTTTCAACTTCACTTGACCGATGATCAAGCGATTCGATTTCCCTTTTCATCGTTACCAAACGCTGTTTCCGACGAGCACTACACGCGCGAGCAGCTTACGGGCTTGATTGAATACTGCCACGACCGCGGTATCACGATCGTACCTGAAATCGACGCTCCCGGTCATTTCCGCGCCTTTAATACGGCTTATCCCGATCTTTTCGGAACGGTTGGTGAAACCGAGGGTGCCGAGACAACTGCCGAAACCGGCGGCGTTTCCGGCATTATGAGAGCCCAAGAGCAAAGCTTCGATATCATGCAAGACATTTTCAAAGAAGTAACGGAAGTATTTTACGATTCGCCGTGGATCCATATCGGTGGGGATGAGGCGCAAATTGATCAATGGGCGAACTGTGAAGCGTCCATGCAATACTGCGCGGAACACGGACTCTCCGATATTCACGAGCTGTACGGCCACTGTGTTGCGCGTTTCAGCCAAATGATCCTTGATATGGGCAAGATCCCTGTAGTCTGGGAAGGTTTTAGTGAAAAGACGAATCCTATGATCCCAAAAGAAACCTTAGTGTTTAGTTGGGAATCCTACTATCAAATAGCGCCGTCGTTACTGCGCGGCGGTTTTAACATCATCAATGCTTCTTGGCAACCGCTCTACATTGTTCATCCTCAGCGGATGTGGCCCACGGAGGAAATCTTGGATTGGGAGAAAAACCGTTGGAACCATTGGTGGGAAAAATCACAGGCCACAAAAGCTCCCATCGTGACAGAGGAGAGCCCCGCCATTTTAGGTGGACAAATCTGTGTATGGGGCGACAGAATGCAGCCGTCGAACGGATACGCTCCGCGCTGTGATATGTTACGCGATGAGTTTTCAAAATTAAAAGAACGTCTTCCTGCGCTTGCAGAAAAAACGTGGACATCCTATCAAACAGTTGATAAAGAGAAGTTTTTGAGTGATTTGCACTGTTTGGACGAAGTGATTGACAATGTCTTATGTTTTTACGAGCGTTAACTATGGGCTTTGGGAGGTACAGAAATGAATTTAACAAAACATCTATGCACAGAAGTGCCCGAAATTAGGGTGCACGGACGAGTAAGCAACCGAAAAACAAAAGGCATTCCGTTGTTTTGGTCTGCCGCGGCGATAGAATTTAACATTACCGGCACCGAACTGTGGCTTGAATATACCTGCACCGGCGATGCCTATCTTCGTGTGGAAATTGACGGATTTGATATGTATCGTTTCCCGATTGATATCGGTACACACAAAGTTTGCATTATGCGCGGGTTAGCTGCAGAACAGATTAAAAACGTTCGCATTTTCCGAGAAACGTCAGCATTTTCGGCAACTCTTATTACGTGTGACGCATTGTATAGTGACGGAGAATTTAAGACACTCCCCGAGCGGAAATACAAGATTGAAGCGTTTGGGGACAGTGTAACCGCCGGCGAAGGGTTGGCCGGTGCCCCCTCCATGACCGAATGGTCACCTGCCGTTTTCAGCTCCCGCGGGCACTACGTACTCACCGTGGCAAAAGCATTTGATGCAGATTGGAGTATTGTGGCGCACGGCGGCTGGGGCGTGTTCACCGATTACAAAAACAACCGTGAGCATGCCGTCCCGAAAGAGTACGATTATGTCTACGGCACTAACGAAACACCAGAAGCTACGGAGCTTGGTGCGCGTGATATTTTTGACGTTGAAAACGATAGGACAAACATTACGATTATCAATCTTGGTGCAAATGATTCAAATGCCTACAATGAAAACGCGGAGGCGTGGATTGATGAGAATGGTCTTTCGCACAAATTGAAGCGCCCTGATGATCTGCATTACATTGTTGACGCCTTTTATAATTTTTGCGCAAACATCCGAAAACGCAACAAAAAAACCATCATTTTGCTGTGTCATAATACACTGACGGATGCTCTTGATCCGCAAATGATTGAAGCAGCCGAGAGATTCAAACAAGATACAGGTGACGACAAAATCTACACTGTGCGCCTACCGAGAGCTACCCCTGATCTTAAAGGTTCCAGACATCATCCCGGAGCAAAAGCACACGAACGTTTTGCGGAGGCAATTATCGCTAAACTAAATGAAATATTGTAAACAAAGCGGCTCAACTGAGCCGCTTTGTTTTTTTGTAAACGACCTTTTTGAAAGAGGCCATTTTGTTAAATTTGTCCATTTTTTGTATTAGGTGATTAGCCTGCTTGTTTTTGCTTGACATGCTCTTTTTATGGTGGTATAACGAGGTTGAAACCATTGGGGATGGTGATCCAAATTGGAAAGGTGTGTTGTAAAATGAAAAAGTATTTTGAAACCTTTTGGGAAATGCGGGATGAAGCATTTCTGAAAGAGCACACGCAAGCATTGCACGCAAGAGAATTGCCGCAGACATATCGCGCCAATCATGATGCAATGGACTATGCTGCAGATCTGTTGAAGAAACTGGGATTTGAGCCGGAAAGACCTGAAATTGATTTTGACGGCAAAACCGTTTTTCAGGATAAAGTAATGCCGTTATGTTGGGATGTTGATCACGCGAAACTTACCATTTTGTCCGATTGGGAAGGGGATAGGGTCATTGCCGATTACGAGCAAGAGCCGTTCTCTGTCATTCGCGGTTCCGTTTCAACGCCCAAAGAGGGCATCACAACACGCCTAGTTACATGGGATAAAATGATGGCGGGTGAAGATGTCACCGGTGCCATGATTTTGTTGCCGCAACACATTTTGCCCACTGATAGAGCGTTGCCGCCCATTTTAGACAGAGGCGCGATCGGCTTGGTAAGCGGCGGCACCATTGACGGCGGAACACATCCTGACTGCTTGCTTTGGGCGAATAACTGCACAGAGACCAACTGTTGGCATCCTATTGAAGGTGAACGCGATTTTATTGCTTACTCCGTATCGCCCAATATGCAGAGAAAGCTGGAAAAAGCTTGCGCTGCCGGCGAGGTTACTGTTAAAGCAGAGTGCGACGGACGTCGGTTTGCCGGAAAAATGCCGGTTGTTACGACGTATATCAAGGGAGAAAGCCCGAAAGAGTTTTGGATTCTGGCACACAACGGTGAACCGTTGGAAAACGATAACAACGATGGTGTTTGCCTGAGTATCTTTGTTTTGAAATTGCTCAAACAAGCAATTGAAGAGGGAAAAGTACCCCCGCTCAAATATTCCATTCGCTTGATCTTGGCGCCGGAATTGTACGGGTTTGCCGCTTGTGCGAACTATTACGGCCCGATCCTCAAGGGCAAGTGCATTGGTGCCGTCAGCATCGATGGTACTCCGGTAAATGCTCCTCAAATGACGCTTGGCTTTGCTCCGACGGCTGTTCCGTTCTATTCCAACGTGTTGCTTGAAGCTATGTGGCGCATTTATGAAAATACCATCAATTTGCCGCCGCACATCGGTGCATGGCATTATTCTTGGTCGGGCGACAGCTTCCTGTCCGATGCCGATATGGGATTGCCCACTATTATGCCGATGGGCGTGCGTTATCCCGAACGTTGCTGGCACAATTCGGCTCAACGTTTTGGATATCTCAATTATAAACAGTTCTCTCGTATTTCCGCCGTTTATGCCGCTCATTTGGCGGCAACAGTTTGTCCTGACCCGAAAGCGATTGCGGAATTCTTACCGACAGCTGCGGACTATTCCATCGCCCGCTTGAGGGGGAAAGCGGATATCTGTCCGCTTCGCCCGGGTACGGATGCGGTTGCACGTTTGCGCCATGCGGCAGACATTGAAATTGCCAATATCCGTAATTTTGAGAACGCAGGTGTTGATTCCGCATCGATTGAGGCGGCTTGCCAAATCATAAACGATTATGTTAATAATACCGATCCTGTACCGGCAGCACCCAATCCGGCAACGCTTATATTGGAAAAGTATGCGGATATTCGTCCTTCCAGATTGACTGTTGGCATCCCGCACGACTTTGCCGCCATGCCGATGGGGGTTCGTTTGCGTCCGTACATTGTCGCACTGTTGAGTTTCGTTTTCACCGGTATGGACGGTAAGAAATCCCTTAAGGATCTGCTTATCGAAGCGGAATGGGATCTGAATACCCGTTACAGCGATGAGGAAATTGAGGATTTTGTCGGCACACTCGAGTTGATGGCTCAGTACGGCTATATCAAAATGTAAAAGTGGGAGGAAATGCATAATGAAATTTGAAAAATATTTTGCCGGTCAATTGCCTAATGATGCGTATCACGCACTGTGGAATATGGTTAAGGATGATAAACCGGAAGTAGCGTATGCCGAAACCATCAGAAGACGTGTTAAGGGCGAGCTTGCCGATCTGTGCGTTGACAATTACTATATTGCATACGACGAGAACGGCTGCTATAACAGATTGTGGTCCGGCTGGGGTAGGCACAAAGACGCTATCGGCAATTTTGGTCATTTTTTAACCTTGCCGGAAGCACGTGGAAAAGGCCTCGGCGACCACGTGTTAAAAGTTTGGGCATCTGATATTTTGACCCGCGGTGACGTGCCGCTGGCGCTGTTCTGTACGGCAGAACCCGAAATCATCGATCGCTTTTACCGTAAATACGGTTTCCGCGAAATCGATCCTACTAAGCACGGCGGCTATCTCTATCGTCCGCTTGGCAACTCGCCGGAAACTTTCACAGAGTTTTGTGCGAAGTATTATCAGCCCTCTAAAACGCTGATTCATAAACGTGGAAGTCTTGAATATCGTCATGAGTTGGATTGCTTGCTCCGTTTTGCGATGTCCATGATAGGGAAGGGTGACGACTTCTTTATGGGCGAATATGAGTTTGTTGAGGAGTATCTGATTTTCTGTCCGGATCGTGTTGGTATGCTGTTTGCTGAAGACGGTCATTGTGTCGGCTGGAGTCTCGACGGAAACATCGTTGTGCATCCCTTATACAAGGATTCAGAAATCATCAATTGCATTTATTAATATAAAAACATCCTCCGATTTCTCGGAGGATGTTTCTTTATAATTCTTTATAACCTATATTTTACTTATTCTAATAAACAAAAATCCACACAGAACCTTATCGGGGAGACTAAACTCTTTAACCTACTCCCATAGCACCAACTATACAAAATGAATATTTTGTATAGTTGAGAGGAGAGCGAAACAGAAAAAATAATGGATAAAGGGCTCATTTTAGGGTTTTGCAAAATAAAACCGCTTGCCACCTATGGTTTATATCCTTATGTTTTAATTAACCGTCTCTTGGTGTATAACATTCACATATTTTAATAACTGATATTTTAATTATATTTTTCTGTTCGTTTTCCTTATCAAAATTTTCTAACCGCTCTTTTCCAGACAATAGAAATTTTCCTGACATACTCATGGTCGTTAAGAAAATTTCTATCGGATAGAATTTTGTGCAAACACAGCAAATTCAGGAATTTCGTACGCATAGTATCAGATTGACGAATTTAATAGTATCGTAATAACAATATTGTTTTTGTATTATCGCGTATAAGCACACTTACTGCCTATTACATAAATTTTTAAAAATACTATTTATTTTGTATAGTTGATATGCTATACTAAGGTTGTAACAGCGTTAATTATTTCGCGTGAAACAATGTTTCACAGAGGAGATGCGTATGCGCAAAGAGTACATGTCACAGTGTCCTCCTATTATGAAAGAATATCTGGGATATATGCAAACGATCAAGGGACGTTCTGAAAATACAATCAACGAATATTTCATTGATCTGCGCACGTTCTTTCGATATATGAAGGAGCTTCGCGGTCTTGTCCCCCCTACTGTCTCTACCGAAGAAATATCCATTACAGATATTGATTTGGAGTTTGTGCGGACGATCACAACAACCGACGTATATGAGTATATGAATTACCTGCGCAACGAACGTAGCAATTCCAATAAAACGCGGGCACGAAAGACCAGTTCCGTGCGCATGTTTTTTCGGTATTTAACAGATTACTCTCATTATCTGGAACATAATCCGGTTAAAAATCTGGAAACCCCCAAACCCAAAAAATCTTTGCCGCAATATTTATCCTTGCAACAATCTGTCGCCCTTTTAAACAGCGTTTCCGGCGATTTTGCGGAACGTGATTACTGCATGCTGGTGTTGTTCTTAAACTGCGGTTTGCGGCGCGCTGAGCTGGTTAACATCAACTTAACAGACATTAACCAGACCGATCATACGTTGCGCGTTCGCGGAAAAGGCAATAAGGAACGCATGCTATACCTCAATGATGCCTGCCAGCAGGCCATTGAGCAGTATTTGAAGGTCAGGCCTGTTGATGTCAAAGATAAGAACGCACTCTTTTTAAGCCGTTTAAAGAGCCGTATCAGCTTGCAAGGCGTGCATTACATTGTAAAAGGATACCTTGCGCAGGTTGACGGCGCTCAAAAAATGACCGCTCATAAACTGCGGCATACCGCGGCGACACTGATGTACCAAAGCGGTGTTGATCTGCGGGTGTTGCAAAACTATTTAGGCCACGAAAATTTAGGGACAACAGAGATCTATACACACTTATCCAGCGAACAAATTGAAAACGCCGCAAAGTTAAACCCATTGTCACAAATAACGATGGATAAGCAAGGAAAACCAAAATCATAAAGAAATTAAAAAAGCGCGTCTGTATCAGTGCAGGCGCGCTTTTTTGCGGTATAAAACGACGCAATACGTCAAGATATTTTCAACTGCAGTCGGAATTTATCCGAAATCATCGCAACAAACTCAGAGTTAGTCGGTTTGCCGCGCTCATTATGGATAGTATATCCAAAATAGGAATTTAAAACATCGACATCACCGCGATCCCAAGCTACCTCGATCGCATGACGAATAGCGCGTTCTACGCGCGAAGAAGTGGTCCCGTGTTTTTTCGCAACGGCGGGATATAAGCGTTTGGTGACAGCATTGATGATCTCCTCGTCCTCAATCGCCATCATAATAGAGTCGCGCAAATATTGATATCCCTTAATATGTGCGGGAACGCCAATTTGATGCAAAATATCCGTGACACGTATCTCCAAATTAGTATTGCCGTTTGCGTTGCGACGAATTGGCTCAATATTTTCTTTGCTGGACAACGATAAGATGCGTTCCGACATTTCATTGGCATCAAACGGCTTTAAAAAATAATATGCTGCTCCCGCTTCAATGGCCTCGCGTTCTAAATTGGGATTATCAAATCCGGACATTACCATAAACTGCGGCGCATACGGCAAGTTCATCGATCGGATGCTGTTCATTACACCGATCGCATCTAAGCGCGGCAAAAAGAAATCCAAAATGACAACATCCGGTTTCTTTTGAGAAATGGTGTCTACAACGCTTTTCCCGTCCTTCTCCGTCAAATCGACCTCTAATCCGTGACTCCGCATTCTTGTGGCACATGGTATTCCGAAACTTTCGCTGTTATCCGCTAACAGTACCTTGATTTTCTTCTCCAAGTTACATAAACCTCCCTAATATTTTTGCCGGCAACATTAGATTACCATAAATTGGAAAATATTTCAAGTACTTGGAAATTATTTTTCAATTTTGTGCAAAAGAATAAAATAGAAAGGAATTTATAAAAGGAAAACGTAATTATCCATAAAACCGGGTCGCGAGACTTGTCGGGGCGTGTCGTCTGAACGCACATTGTGATACCATCAAAAAAAGCAAAGAGCAGGCATTTTATGCCTGCTCTTTATTCAGTTAGTTATTTAGTTTTCTTCTTCCCTTTTCCGCTTTTTCAGTTGAGCAGTTCCAAAGAGGTAACCGCCGCTCACAAACGCAACGGCAAACCACAACCACAGGGCATTGCCTTCACCGGTCTGCGGAATCTCCGGAACCAAAGCGGGAGGCGTATAGGCATTGACAAAGGTCATCGTCTCCGCCTTGTCAGCACCTATGGCATACGCATACGCAACCTTAAAGGTTCCGTCGAGATTGTCGGTAACCGTAACGGTGACGGTATACACCGTACTGTCGTATGTCACACCATCAGCATTTCCTTGCGTTTCCAAAACAGTGTAGACATAGGTGCTTTCCTTTTCCACCGGGATCGCGGTGAACGCGAAGCTACCATCTGCCGCATTTTTGACAGTCTCAAGTTTCGTATCGTCTTGGTCATACAGTTCAAACGAGAACTCGTCAGCGACCAAATCGCGACCCGTTAGCGTCTTTTTGCCTTTGATAACGATCTCGGTAGCTGCTACCATATAGGTGTTGTGGAACTGTATCGCTTCGACGGTAGAACCCACAATCGGCTCACCGTTCACGGTAACAGCAGCAATCAGATTACCGTCGTGATTATCGGTTACGGTGATCTTAACCTTGTACTCCGTATCGTCGGAGGTGATACCTTTTTCGTCGGTTTCATCTTCAAGAATAACGTAATAGTACACGCCCGCCGCCTCGAACGCCATCGGCATAAAGGTGACAACACCCGCGCCATCATCGTTTAAGGTGAGAACGACATCGTCTTGAACAAGAGTATTCGCATCATACACAAAATTGGCTGCAGTCTTGTGCAGATCAAATTTGAATTCGCCGTCAACAAGATCACGGCCTGTCAAGACCTTAGTTGCTTCCAAGGTGACGTATGCGGGATCCGCCGTATACGAGTTGTTAAAAACAATTTTACCGTTCCCTGTGATATTGTCGTAATGCACAACCTCTGTCAGAACGCCGCCAACTTCTTCTTTTGTCACGGTTCCTTTGTAAAGACTCCGTTCGGTGATGGATAGAACACCGTTTTCGGATTTAGCGACTCGGACGAGAACGTGATAGGTAGCGGTGTCGTAGGTTATGCCCTTCTCATCCCCTGCCACCTCGGAAATTTTGAAGTGATAGACACCCTCGTCGGGGAGCGTCACAATCGGGAAGCGGAAAGCGCCGTTAGCGTCGTTCTTCACAGCTTCACCCATCTGAACACCGGTGACTGCATTTATCAGAACAAACTCAAACTCACCGTTTTGCAGAGGCCGACCGTTCAACACCTTTTCCCCACCGAACTCGGTGTAGATGTCAAAGTCTATCGGTGTAGGGACAAAGCCATTTTTGAAAACGATAGCAGTAGCGGGCATATCGTTCTTCACGATATCAACATCTGCGGTAAGCGTACCACGGGAGTTGTCGGTAACGGTAACGATCACCTCATAAACCGAAGTATCGAAATCGTAACGGGTGTCGTTCGTCGCACGCTCAGTCACGGTGTAGGTATACACACCCGCCTTATCGTAACTGAGCTTATTGAAGGTGATTACGGTCCCTACGTTGGTAACGGTATCGACATATCCGCTCGGAAGTGTCGTGTTTCCGGTAGGCGTGAGAACAAAGGTGAACTCACCGTCTTGTAAGGTCTTACCGGTAAGAATCTTTTCGGCCGAAAGAACGACTTCGGCATCTTTCGGATCATACGCGTTGTTGAAGACAATATCCTGAACATCAGCTGTACCGTTGTTGATCGTAGCGTTTGCGGTAATGGTGCCATTCCCGTTATCCACTACGTTGACGGTAACGGTATATACGGTTTCATCGTAATCAAAACCGCCGATCTTGTCAGTGCTGACTTCCGTTATCGTATATTCATAAGAGTTTCCTTTGTGTGCATCGCCGAACTCAATAGCATCGAAAGCAAAGAAGCCATTTGCGGCATTCTTAACGATAGAGTTGGCAGGCATCGGCGCATTAGCCGTAACAGCGTTCAACACAAACGAGAATTCATTTGCATTGAGCACGCGATTGCCGGTGGAAATCCTTTTTTGACCCGAAATGGTAACGAAATCAGATCGCGACGGGACATATTCATTCGTGAAAGTGGGAATTGTCGTGCTCTGAGCCAATCCGGAAATCACGGTATTTGCCGAAACAGTACCGTCACCGTTATCTTTTACGGTAACCTCCACTTTGTACACCGTATTCGAATACTTAATATTATTAATGGTCTGACCGGCGTTGATTTCGGCAAGATAATAGGTGTGCGTTACGCCCTCCATGGTAGCGAGGTTTGCTGCATACGCAAGCGTAATGGTGGCTTTTCCCGAAGAATCGGTAAGTCCTGATCTTACGATTTCGGTTACCTCTGTATTTACAGAAGGATCTGCATCATACAGTGCAAACTGATATCCGCTAAGGGCATGATTGCCGCTGGCAAAGGCCTTTTGGATATCAATGACAGCGGTTGCCGTGCCTGTGGGCGCGTAAATATTGTTAAAGTTTGCGGTCACGGTATACGCGTTTCCTGCTTTGGTAACAGTGGTATATGCCTCGTTGTTTACAGCCGTGACCTCAAGATCACCGTTCATATCCGAGTCGGCAACCACAACAGCAAATCGGCGTTCTGCGGTATCGTAGGTGATGCCACCGGCGGCACCCCTCGTTTCGATAATGCTGTAACGATAGGTGCCTGCTTCAGAATAATTCTGATTTGAGAGATTTAGGGTGTATTTCTTATCAGGATCATTGGAATCGATGGTAAACTGTGCAACGGTATTGCCTGCGGGGATACGCTTGACCTGGAAGCTATAGCTTTCACCGTTCAACCACTGGGTACGGTTACCGGTAATAACCTTGGTAACATCGATCGAAACAGCATGTCCGTTAGTACCGGTAGGATCGTAGGTGTTGACGATCAACGCCTGCTTATTTTCGGAAGCATCTATAACACCTTCCATAGAACTTCTGTCAGCGTTGAACGCAAATCCGTTGGGAACGTTCGTTTCAACGACTGTGTATTTCGTTCCCTCCGGGATGTTCCGCACAATAAAGGATTCACCCTCAGCAAGCGTTACGGTAAATTCACCGTTTGCAGGCACGTTGACATACCCTGCGGCGTTACTGGCCTCAAAGCGACCGGATACGGGATTATTAGAAGCGTCAACAAGGGTAACCTGTGCGGTAAAGGTGACATTATCGTTAATGTCAACGACCGTTCCGTTTTCATTCACAACCCGCTTGGTGATAGCGAGGTTACCCTCTCCCAGCGCGGTGTTAACGAAGTCAACGTCGTCGATAAAGTGGGCAGCAATCGTGCCTACAGCAGCCGTACCGGTAGATACACCATTCACGTGAACTGATTTCACCTTGTAATCGTCGGTGGTGGTAATCTCTTCAATAGTATAAGTAGCCCCCGTCGGAATACCGGTAAGCCATAACGTCTGATTGCTTGAAAGGTCTACCGTGTAGGTTCCCGTAGCCGAAAGATTGATTTCGGCAGGATCGTCCAGCGGGACCGTATCCAGTTCGGTGATCCAGCTGTTCAGCGCGCCCGTATACGGAGTGCCGTTGGCATTGTGAACCGTAATGCGGAAGCTGAAATCAGTAGAGGTACCGGTCTCGTAAATGTCAATGGTCTTGGAAAGCTTGATACCCTGCGCAGGCGTGACCTCTAAGCGACCGTTGTTACCGAGGTTCATATCCACATAGAACACCGCGTTTTCCTCGGTCAGATACGGGTGGAAGACCATGTTGGCAGACTCGGTTGCGTTAGTGGATTTCTGCTCATCATACATCTTCAGTTCACGGGCCGGAGTACCGGCAGGCACCACATACGCACCGGTTTCACCGGTGAGAGTTTTGAAGGTGCTGTCCCAGGTGGCGGCGGCGATAGACGTGGCTGACATTTTTTCGTAAAGAAATACCGGTTCGCTTTCACCTTTTTTAAAGACGTACCGACGGTGATAGTATTCGCCGTTTGTACTCAGTTTTCCGCCTGTCCCCTCGTTTTCTTCTACAAGAACATATTGACCGCCTACCAATTTATGAACGGCCGAATCGAAGGTGTAGTAGAAACGCTCGTTTTCCTTTGACGGAGTAAACTCGGAAAGAGCGGTAATATGATCGTCGTGCTCAGGGGCAGAAATATCAAAGAAGTTGGTCCAGAACTGTCTGGTGATACCATCCTCCGCAAGATGTTTGGGATCGGTTATACGGGTAATGTTAAGCTCATTCAGGTCGGAACGCAGGCCACTCTCGAAAACAAGGCGAATCGGAGAAACCGTATTCGCATTTTCGACCGATACGGTTACATTTCGAGCTTCATCAACATTCGTTCCATCAAGTGAAACAAGATATGTCACCATAGGAACAAGAGCTGCCGGGATCTTCCAAAGCATCATCTGTTCACCGGTAGAAATGTTGGTGCGCACCTGAACCGACATATACATCATGTCGGAATTTTTGATACTCCCGGTGGTTTCTCCCAGGAAACCGTACGATTTTATTTTGTAAACCGCATCGGCGGGTACAACCGCCGTCGAATTTTCATCCCAGAACCCAACATACGTGCCGTCAGCTTTGGCGTACCAACCGATATAGTTGGACCAATCGGTAGGCGAGTTATATTTCAATTGTCCCGCATTGAACGCATTGGCAACCAAAATTTGGGCATCTGTGGTTTGAGCAATACCGAGACGGGTCTTGACGGCGCGGATAAATTCATCGCCCAGTTCGGTGGGATCTTCAACAGTGCCGAGGCCGTCGCTTGTCGTATCGGCGAGCTTGGAGGCCATCATATGGCCGTCATAAAGGGTGTCGCCGAGCAAAATACCGTTAATATGCTTAACTTCCATATACGCGCCAAGCACATCCGTGAATTCCACATAACCCGAAAAGTCGGGGCTTCCACCTTCTAAATGGGTCGGGTAGTAACGGGACTGAAGAATGATCTCCTCAACGATCGAGCCAAAAGCGGTACTCAACCCGTTTCCGGAAGCGGAGAAATACTCATCAACATAAGACTTGCTTGTCGCATACGAGTTCTTGGAAATGGTGACGTCCGATGTTCCGCCGCTACGATTTTTTACTCGTATCGACATATTACCGGTGGTCAAATTGTTGTAGGTGTTCCAAAGCGCGTCGGTAAAGGTGGAATTATCGGGATTCATAACGCTTTGTGCCACATTGTTGTTTCCGATATTAAAGCCAAGCGTGTAGAAAAGACCGCGGACATGAGGGTCTTTTTTCTGATAGTGCGCCTCGATCTGATTCATAACATACGAAGCGGTAAGCTGAGTGAGAAATGCGTTGCCGGCAGTGAGGTCATCTTCATTGCCGTTACCGACATTAGATTCGTAAACAGTCTCTTGCCACCAACCGTTGCTGGTAGTATACTGAGAATTTTCGACGTCGGCATAATAGCTGGTACCGGTTGAAGGCGCACCATCCGACATCAAAACAAGGATAGGCATACGGTTATCACCCGACTGCCAGTTATTGTCGCCAATGACCGTATCCATTTCTTCAAACATTTCCTTGGCTTCCCAAAGACCGGCCTGAATATAGGTGCCACCGCCGAAACTCTTTCTGTTATCCAGATCGGCATTCGCCACAGTGCCTTTAACGTCGTTATCCACCGAAACGGTGTTATTGCTAAGGCGCAGATAAACGTTGTCATTTCCGGTGGTATAGCGGTCGATGGGTAAGATACGCGTGACACTTTCCGCATAGGTGGAAGTGCCGGTAGAACCAGCCGCCGAATACAGCACCACGCCGACGCGGTTGTTTTCATTCACCGCAAGGAGCTCTGCGATCGCGCTGTTTGTGGCATTGATCAATGCACTTTCGGAACCTCTCATCGAGCCCGAAAGATCAAGCACCAATACCGTGTCGGTAGGGATGGTTGAATACCCTACTATCTCTTTATTCGCTGCCAAAGCAGAAAGAGCGGTAAGGAAATTCTGATCCTCATTCAACATCTGCACGCTGTTCGGGAAAGCAGACGCATCCGTAAACACGGATTTGTCGGTCCAAACACCGCCGGCATTTGAAGTGTCCAAATTATTCAGATCAAAATACTTCTGCCAGTTATTCATCGTGTTGGAATCAACGATACGGTTATAATACTCAGCCGATTCGTCAGCTGCGAAGACCGTAAACGGCATGCACGTCAGTAAAAGTGCCACGCAAAGCACAATAGTAACAAGGCGTTTTGAAAGTTTCAGTTTCATTTTCATACGGTTACCTCCTTAAACTGCCCAACATCACTTTGAAGCGTTTGGAAACTCAACTCATTGGTTTGATAGACAAAATCTTTGAAATTTTCCAAAACCGTTTTACCTAAAGTGCGGTAATCTATTTTCAGGACCTTTTGTATCATTGTCTTGCGAAGTTCTTCCGGAACGTTGTAAATACGCATAATATTATTCAGTGCGCCCGTGATTCTCATTTCCAGAGGAGCAGAAACGTCGGTTGTCATCAAAGTCGCGTATTCAATGCCGGACACCAGCGTTTCAGCTTCCGCAAACTGTTCTTCGTCCCAATCCGAACAAAACTCTCCATACACCATTTTGGCCCGTTCGTTGTCGTTCTTTCGAATGATCTCCAGGCACATGGGACTGGAATAGGAAGAAAGAAACAGATCCTTTGCGCTCTCGTTATCTTCGCTTGCAGCCGTCATTGTGACAAGTTCTAAGCAAACTGCCAGTAAGGACGTCTGCCCTTCCTCAACGGCATCCTGCAGCAGCTTTCGTTGGAAATCACACAGCATCTCGACTAAAACCGTCAGAAGGTGTTCCTTTGTCGGAAAATAATAGGTAAGGTTGCCGGTACTGATATCCAACTCATCACAAATGCGTTTTGGCGGCGTTGCGGAATATCCAACTTCTAAAAACAGCTTTGTGGCATGTTGAATGATCTCACATTTCGTTGTGTTCACTCGCTTTCGCGCCACACGATCACCTCCTGAAACGATCGGTTTTAATAAATTTGCACTAATGCTAATTTGTACTAATCCAAGAATAGCACAAATCCAAAAAGTTTGCAAGCATATTTTGTAAAGTTTTAAAATAATTTCCAAATAATTTTTGGAATATAAAAAATGATCCATAACATAGACGAGAGCTCCCTTTTATGAAAGGGAGCTCTCGTTTTAGCTTATTTGTGATACTTGCCGCCAACCGCGATCTGCATGGCACGATAGATCTGCTCAAGTAGCATGACACGCGCCATCTGGTGCGGAAAGGTCATGCCCGACATTGATAAACGTACGCGCGAGATTTCTTTGACGAGCGGCGATAATCCAAAAGAACCACCAATGACAAAAGCCACGTGACTGACGCCGTCTACTGTCCATTGTGAAAGTTGTTTGGATAGGCCTTCTGAAGTATACCCTTTCCCCTCAATGCACAGTGCAATCATCGGAACTCCCGCAGGAATGCGGGATAATAGACGGTGCCCCTCTTCCTCCAATGCCGCGGTGATTTGTGCTGCAGAAGGATTATCAGGAACGCGTTCCTCTGCCACTTCAACAATTTCTAATCGGCAAAACACCGATAACCGTTTTATGTATTCGGCGCAAGCGTCTCGCCAATAGGATTCTTTTAATTTTCCCACGCAAGCAATCGTTACAGTTAACACGGCTTATCCCCCTTAAAAAAGAGTGTACGGTCGATCATTTTCGGGAGGCGCAACCTGCAGGATATAATCAATATTTCGGGTCATTCCGCTCGTTTTTAGGGCCGATTCTGCGGTTGCCTCCGCCAATGTCGGCATGTTGTTTTCGCGGCTTAAATGCCCCAAAAAGACGCGTGTTGTACCTTGGCGAATAAGTTCCGGTAATTCGTTAGCACACGCCTCATTCGACAAATGACCGGTCGTGGATAGGATTCGCCGTTTGAGAACATACGGATAAGGACCGTTTTCCAACATGCGAACATCGTGATTTGATTCAATATGTATCAGATCACAGCCGCGCAATTGTTCACGCACAACAGACGTCATCACTCCAAGATCCGTAGCAATTCCAACACTTCGACCATCGCGCAAACAAATACGAAAGCCGGTGCTTTCGCGGCTGTCGTGAGACGTCCTAAAAGGTGTAACGGAAAATTCATCCAATTCAACAGTATCGGTTATAGCTAAGCAATCACTATCATATGCGGCCGCCTCCGCAATCCCTTCACAAGTACCGACAGACGCATAGATCGGGATGTGAAGGCGCTTTTGAAGCACACGCAACCCGGTAATATGATCACTATGCTCGTGTGTGACGAATACGGCACGAATGGTTTTAGGATCAATCTCGTGGGCGATCAGCGCTTGTTCGATTCGACGTGCACTGACACCGGCATCAATCAAGATACCGGCAGTCGAAGTACCGATATATAAACAGTTACCGCTACTACCACTGAATAGTGGACAAAACCGTGCCATATTTTCCCTCCCCTTAAAAAGAGCGCACCGCTTGCGAGCGGTGCGCTCATCCTTTTATAATGCTTGCTGTAAACCGGGGTCATCCTCTGTCACTCGTTCAATTACCGCGCCGAGTTTCTGCAATTTTTCCACAATATCCTCGTATCCGCGTTCGATATATTGAATCTCTTCAATCTCAGTGACACCCTTAGCCGCCAATGCCGCAATCACCATTGCCGCACCTGCGCGCAAGTCCATCGCCTTTACAGGAGCGGCCGTCAACTGCGGAATTCCTTGTACAACGGCAAGTTTACCATCAACCTGAATATCGGCACCCATACGGCGCAGTTCATCGACGTAACGGAAGCGGTTCTCCCAAACACCCTCATTGATAATGCTTGTCCCCTCTGCAAGTGACAACAGCACCGCAATCTGCGGTTGCATATCAGTGGGGAAACCGGGATGAGGCATGGTTTTCACATTACAGTGACTAAGCCGCCCCGAAGCTGAAACACGGATTTCTTCATCGAACTCTTCAATCTCAGCACCCATCTCCTGTAGCTTTGCCGTAATGGATTCCAAGTGCTTCGGAATGACGTTACAAACCGTCACGTCACCACCGGTTGCTACGGCTGCTGCCATATACGTACCGGCCTCAATCTGGTCCGGAATGATGGAATACGTGGTACCATATAGGCGCTCAACACCGTAAATTTTGATGACGTCAGTACCGGCGCCACGAATATCTGCGCCCATGGAGTTCAAGAAGTTTGCCAAGTCAACGATGTGCGGTTCTTTTGCAGCGTTTTCAATCACTGTAGTCCCCTCTGCACAAACAGCCGCAAGCATAATGTTAACGGTAGCACCGACTGACACCATATCCAAATACACAGAACTGCCTTGCAACTGATCGGCTTGTGCATCGATCATGCCGTTTTTCATCGGCATAACCTTGGCACCCAAGCAAGAAAACCCTTTCAAATGCTGATCTATCGGACGAACGCCAAAATAGCAACCGCCCGGCATCGGAACACTTGCCTTGCCAAAACGACCCAGTAAAGCGCCAATAAAGTAATAGGAAGCGCGCATTTTCTTAGCCAGATCATGCGGTACCGTTTGTGTAACGATCGTACGCGAGTCAATTTCAACCGTGTGCCGATCAATTCGACGCACCATGGCACCAAGTGAAGCCAAAATTTCCAACGCTGTAGCAACGTCAGCAATGTTTGGAATATTTTCAATACGACAAACACCGTTTGCCAAGACGGTAGCCGGTAAAATAGCAACAACTGCGTTTTTGGCACCGCTGATATCAACGGTTCCGGTCAACGGATGACCGCCGCGGATAACGTACTTATCCAAGAAACCCACTCCCTCGAATACAATAATTGGGGGGATATGCCGAAAAATCCAAAAGGATGATACAATCAAAGCATGTGGGTATATATACCCACATGCTCCAGTATACCATACTTTTCGTAAAAATCAAATATTTTCTAAAAAAATCTTACGCTTTTTGATTTTTATACCATATATAGTATGGCAATATTTCGATTGCTTAGACATGAAAGGTTTTTCCACGCCAAAAAAATTTTTTAAAAACCGAGGGATTCTCCCACCAAAATGACATGTATACGGTTCTCTACTCGTTGCCGACCGCTTATCAAACAGTGAGCACAAATGCGGTCCGGCGATTGACAACCGTCGGTAAACAGATCACTTTCCGACGCTGTACAAATACCGGTTACCGCACAAGGCGTTTGACAATTCAGGCGCTTGGCATTAAGGGGTGCCGCTACTGTTTTTACACGGCGAACAGCTGCCGGCAGATCGTCTACAATTTTATTACAGCCGACAACCATTACCACCGTATCCGGACCAAAGGCGATCGGTGAGATGCGGTTGGCGCGTCCATCCACGTTGTACAGTACTCCGTCACGTGTGACAGCATTTGAAGAGCACAAAAAGACGTCCGCTGTCAACCCTTTGGCAAAAATCTCACTCAATTCCTCAGGGGTCAAACTATCTTGATAGCGATCAAAAAAGTGATAGTCGCCGCTTCGTAATAAGTCAATAACACCGGTCTCAAACAAGGTCATCGAACCACCGACCGCAACCGTATCTCCGGTAGACAGCAGTGTTTTGATAATCGTGATTACGTCTTCCTTATTTTCAACACAGTGAGCTGCTATATTGTTTTTACGCAAAGCAGCAGCAATCGGCTCTAATTCAGCGAGTGACATTCTCATATTATTCAATCACCTGTTCTTGCTCTAATTTGGTAATCAGATCAACGCGACGTTGATGACGGCCGCCTTCAAAAGGTGTTGACAAAAAGGTCTTAACAATGCACTTGGCAAGCTCCACCCCAATGATACGGGCTCCCATGGCAAGCATATTGGCATTGTTGTGCTGACGGGTAAGCTGCGCAGACAACGGATCGTTGCACAAGGCGCAACGAATACCGTGTACTTTATTGGCAGCGATACTGATACCAATACCCGTGCCGCAGATGACAATTCCCTTTTCGCAAGAACCGTCTGCTACCGCTTTGGCGGCTCTGGCGGCAAAAATGGGATAGTCACAACTATCTGTTGTGTCAGTACCGAAATCGCGATATTCTTCCCCCATTTCGGTCAACATCGCTTCTATCTCGCGTTTTAATTCAACAGCTGCGTGGTCACATGCAATGGCAATCATACCAAATTCCTCCTTAAAACGGAAAGGGCGACACTCCGGTTGGAAGTGTTGCCCATTTTGTTTTCCGTAAATTATTCAGCGGTTTCCTCGGTGACTTCGGGAGCAACTTCCTCGGTTACTTCCTCAACAGCGGGAGCATCCTCCAAAAGTGCACGAATGGACAAGCTGATGCGCTTGCTTTCCAAATCAACAGCCGTGATTTTTACCTGAACCTCTTCGCCAACCTTCAACGCATCCTGCGGTTTGTCAATGCGGCGATTTGCAATCTGTGAAATATGGATCAAACCGTCAACGCCGGGAAGGATCTGTGCAAAAGCACCGAAGGTGGTCATACCAACGATCGTGGCAGAGACAACGTCCCCCACCGCGTACTGTGCCTTGAAAAGTTCAAACGGATTATCCTCCGCACGGCGGTAGCCGAGCGAGATCTTGTGTTTCTCGACATCCAAATCGCGGATATAGACTTCGACGGTGTCGCCGACAGAAACGACCTCGGAGGGGTGCTTAATATGTTTCCAAGAAAGCTCGGATACGTGGATCATACCGTCCACACCTCCGAGATCCACAAACGCACCATAGGAAGTCATGGATTTAACTGTGCCGGTATATTTCTGGCCGACCTCTGCCTGTGCAAAGAATGCCTCTTCCTTCTCACGACGCTCCTCGCGGGCAACGTCACGGATGGAGCCAACCGCACGGCGGCGCTGGGTGTTGATCTCTAAGATCTTGAAACGAACGGTCTGCTTAAGTAACGGACTTAAATCCTCCATACGGCTGACAGAAGCGCGGGACGCGGGAACAAACACTTTTACGCCGTGCGACGCAACTAACACGCCGCCTTTGATGACATCCGTAACGACGCCCTCAAGGATCTCGCCGCTTTCGCCTGCAGCCACAATGGTGTCCCAGCCCTTTTTGGCATCGACACGTTTTTTGGAAAGCATGATCGTGCCTTCCTGGTCGTTGGTACGCATGATGAGAAGTTCAAGCTCATCGCCGACTTTAACCAGCTCGGAAGGATCCGTGCCTTCTGCGGAAAGCTCTTCAGTAGGAATGTAACCGGTTTGTTTGCGGCCGATAACTTCTACCTGTACCTCGTTGGGAGCGATTCCCACGACGATACCGTGCACTCTTTCATTTGTAGTTAAACTTTGAAGAGATGCTTCAAGCGCCTCCTCAAAACTCATTTCGTCAAAGGACTTGACAGGTTCGGCGGCAACGGCCACCTCATTTTCTTGGACTTCGCTGTTGTTAACGATCTCGGACATGGTTGAAAGTACCTCCTTAATTATATCGGAAGGCGTTGAAGCTCCGGCGGTCAAACCGATGACCTTCGCACCTGCGAACGGTTCAGCCGTCAGCTCCTCTGCCTTTTCGATCAAAACCGTTTGGCAATAGGGCCGGCATACTTCGCGCAGTTTTGCGGTATTGGAACTTTGTCGCCCACCGACAATCACCATCACATCGCTTTGCTGTGATAGGTCTACCGCTTCCTCTTGTCTTTTCGCGGTAGCACTGCATATTGTATCAAAGATTATGAGATTTGTATAGTGTTTTTTTGCAATTTTAGAACACTTTTTCCAAGTATTCATATGAAAAGTGGTCTGCGCGACCAAAATAACGGGTGCATTTCGGTCCGGAATTCCACTTTCTTCCAATTTCAGTAGTTCTTCCTCGGAAGAAAAAACGTATGAAGGGGTGTGACAATGCCCGCGAATACCAATTACCTCAGGATGCCCCTCATCCCCTGCAATCAAAACAGTGGCACCATTTGCCGACTGTTCGGAAACAATACGATGAATTTTAGCAACAAACGGGCAGGTAGCATCATGGCAGGTGATACCTTGCTTTTCAATGGCATCATACACGTCTTTGGGAACACCATGTGAACGAATAACCAACGTAGCACCATTCGTTGTCTCTTCAGGGGTATTGACAATAACTACACCACGTTTTGTCAACGTTTCAACCATCTGTGGATTGTGAATGATCGGTCCGAGCGTACAAACAGTTTTACCCTCATCCAACAACGCATATACCGCGTCTACCGCACGTTTCACCCCGAAGCAAAAACCCGCGGATTTGGCAACCAATATGTTTTTATCCATTTGTTTCAATCAACTCCGCGATTCTCTTCATGATCAGGCGCGTGGCATAACGGATATCCGGACGCTCCGAATCCGTTAAATGTAATTCCTCCGGCGATAGCGGTTTACCATACGCAACCGTAACACGTTGAAACAATCGTACCCGCTGACCGCGTGTGACAACCGCTGCCGGCAGAACGGAAGCACCCGTCTGCGCGACGATCAATGCAGCACCCGATTTCGGACGTAACAAGTTACCGTCTTTCGAGCGCGTTCCTTCCGGGAAAATACCCATCAGTTTTCGCTCGTTGACTAATCGCTTGGCAGTATCGATAGCACTCATGTCACCGGAACCGCGACGTACAGGAAAGGCGCCCAATTGTTTTCCCAGAAACCAGGTGAATAATCGATTGGCAAACAGCTCCGCTTTCGCCATGAAATACACGTGGCGCTTGGGGTTTGCGACAATCAAAAAAATCGGATCCCAGTTGGAAATATGATTACAGCACAGCACAAGTGGTATATCTTCACAAGGAATGTTTTCCTTACCGACAACATGTACTCGCATAAACAGCCGAATAATAGGCCCTAAAACATGAATTAAAGCGCGGCCGAGCCACATATATGCTCTCATCCCTTCACAGTCTTTTGTACCAGGGTTTTCAGTATATCAATTGATTCTTCCAAAGTGTTACCACTGGTATCAACCATAATGGCATCCTCCGCCGGCTTTAAAGGAGCAGCGGAACGATGGGAATCGTTATAGTCGCGTTCTTTCATATCCGACAAAACATCTTCATAGGTAACGTCCATGCCTTTTTCACGCAATTCCAAGAAACGACGTTTCGCGCGATCCTCTGCAGAAGCAGTCAAAAAGATTTTAACGGTAGCAAACGGCAAAACAACTGTGCCAATATCACGACCGTCCATGATTACGTTATTCTGTCGCGCCGTATCCTGCTGCAATTCGAACAAGAACCGGCGGACAGGCGGCATAGCCGATGTTGTTGACGCTGCCATAGACACCTCTGGTGTGCGAATATATGCACTAACGTCTTCACCATTTAAGAAAACTCGTTGTTCCCCATTTGCATACCCCATGGAGACGGTGATATTGGGCAATAGTGCTTCGACAGCCACCGCATCTTTGGGATCGATCCCGCGCTGTAGTACCGCATATCCGACGGTACGGTATAAAGCACCGGTATCCACGTAGATATATCCTAATTCCTTGGCTAGAACACGGGCAATGGTGCTCTTACCGGCACCGGACGGCCCGTCAATGGCAATACTGATCGGTTTGTTCATTTTCCTCTACCCCTTTACACGTTGTTACCGGCGGCATAGCCGGTAGAAAAAGCAATTTGCAAATTAAAGCCACCGGTATAGGCATCCACATCTAATACCTCACCGGCGAAATATAAACCACTGACAAGTTTTGATTCCATTGTTTTGGCATTGATTTCGCGTGTGTTAACGCCACCCGCAGTCACGACTGCCTCCTCAAACGGACGAAGACCGGATACGGTCAACGGGATATGTTTAAGAATTTGGACGATATGCGCACGTTCTGCACGGGATACCGAATGGCATTTGGTTTCCCCCGTCGTATCGCTTAAGCGTAAGATAACCGGCACCATTGAGCGGGGCATCAGCGCTGCAAGCGCATTACCGAGGCAAGCGTTTGTATTCTCTTCAAACTCACGTACCAAGCGAGCATCTAACTGTTCCGCCGTCAAAGCGGGTTTCATATCTAAAGAAAGTGTATACCGCCCGTTGACAACATCATTCAAATGCGCACTTGCACTGAGAATGATCGGTCCGGATACACCAAAATGAGTAAACAGCATCTCACCAAAATCGGTATACACAGTTTTCCCTGTTTGCGTATCTTGCACCGTTAATGCACAGTTCTTGAGTGAGAGGCCTTGCAACTCCGCGCACCACTCTTCCGCTGTGTTTAAAGCGACCAAGGATGGACGCGGCGGAATCACGGTGTGCCCGGCTTGTTGTGCCAGTGCATACCCGTCGCCCGTGGAACCGGTACCGGGATAGGAACAACCGCCTGTACAGACTATAACCGCATATGCAGGAAGTGTTTCTCCTGTTTCGAGTTTCACACCACAACAAACGTTATCATCCAACAGAAGTTGCGTAACCCGACCGGTTATAAATCGGCACCCTTGTCGGCGCGCAAATGCCACCAAAGCATCGACAATATCCACTGCTTTATCAGAAACAGGATAAACGCGATTACCGCGTTCGATTTTAAGCGGTACCCCTTGTTCCTCGAAAAAAGCCATCGTATCTTGCGGCGTAAAGGCGGAAAAGGCACTGTACAAAAAACGACCGTTCCCCGGTGTGTTAGCGACACAATCTTGCACCGAAGAGGCATTTGTGACGTTACAACGGCCTTTTCCCGTGATCATCACCTTGCGTGCCATACGTGCATTGCGTTCAACCACAGTGACACGGTAGCCGCGCTGTGCAGCCATACCGGCGGCAAGCAAGCCAGAAGCGCCACCTCCGACAACAACGACCTCCATCACGGCGTGTCCTCCCGCTCCTTATCTTGTCCGAGTGGTTGATAGATCTGATACGTTTCCCAAAGCTCTTCCAGTTCTGTCAAGCGCTCGCGGTTTTCATCCGCGCGTTTGAGTGAGATTGCCACGAGCAGCGCATTAATAACACTCAACGGAGCCACCAAGGAATCCACAACGGTAGGCAGATCACTGTGAGCGAGTAACAAACTGGAACTAAGCTGTGCAACCGGCGACAATATGCTGTCGGTGACAGCAATCACCTTTGCGCCGCGCGAGTGAGCAAAGTGCGCTGCTTTTACAGAACGCGCGGAATACCGTGGAAAGCTGACAACTAATAGTGCATCCTGCTCTCCGATGGAATATAACTCCTCCAACACTTCGGTAACGTTTGAGGTGTTGATTAGGCGAATATCCGGTAATAACAATTTGAGATAAAATGCGGCGAACTGAGCGAGTGCGCTGCAACTGCCGGCACCAAACACATACACGTGGCGTGCATTAACCAAAGCTTCCACCGCTTCGTTAAACACCTCGCACGGCATTTCTTCCAGTGTTTGTCGAATGTTAGCCATGTCGTACGACATGACACTTTCAAGGACCTCGTCGTCCCGCATACGAGATCGAGATACCTCCACACGTTGCACACTCGTCAGTTTACTCCGGACGAGCTTTTGCACGGCTTTTTGCAATTGCGGATAGCCGGGGAAGCCAAGCTCGGTGGCAAAACGAACTACTGTGGATTCACTTACCCCAACCGTTTCACCCAAGCGATATGCAGTCATAAAAGCCGCTTCATCGTAATGCTCCAAAATGTATGTACCGATTCGGCGCTGTCCTTTGGAAAAGCCCGGCATCTCATTTGTAATATGTGCGATCAGATCCATACTCATCGACATTCACTCCTCTCAACACACCTATTCTAATGCTTTCATTATAAAAATGCAAGACGAATCATCAAACTTGCAAAATCAATGTTGAAACAATCGGTGAACTATCGGTTGGAAACGTGAAAAGTATAATGGCAAGAAGCGTGTGAGGCCAATATCGTATATGACAAAAATAACATTACCTGCTAACAAGAAAAGAAGCAGAAATCCATAGAGCGGGAATGCGACCCCCTCGATGCGAAAGGAATCTAATGAGAATCCGAGCTGCGAAAGCACCGTATATCCGCCAACGGCCGCTCCGTTAAATATCAGTAATTTCAGAAGCCACTCCCAAACACGACTGTTCATGGATTCCAAAGTTGCTTTGACGATCGGGTAATAACCGAAGAACACGATGAAGAGGGTTTTGGCCTCTACATCGGGTACGATAAGTAAGGCAACCAATGATACGGCTGCATAGGCGCACAGCGCCCATTTCTTTCCGCACTCAATCACAAGCGGAATCAGAAACGCTCCCGCGAGCGGCGGGAGCGCATAAGTGGCAAACGGGAAGATCGTCAGCAATAATACTAAGACGGCGACGGCGCTGAGAATACCGCCGAGAGCAATGCGTGATGTGCGTTTCAAACAATCACCTCTTAGCAGCAGCGAATAAGGTCGCCACCCATACATTCACAGCAACAATCAGCGCAGATCAGTCCGTTACACACGTCACAAGCACTACAGCCGCCTTGTGACATCGGTGATACACGATAACCACCGGTGCGACGTTGCATTTCCAATCGATTCATTGCCTGCTGATATTCAGCATTGGTGGGATCCATACGAGCCGCTGTGGAAATATGCGAATACGCTTCTTCCAGCCATCCTTTTTTATATAGTACACTCCCCTTAAGGAAATACCATTCTGCATCTCGTGAAGGCGCAGGAATGCCATCAAGCAACGCCTCGGCATCGATGGTGCGACCGGTGCGGATCAAATTTCGAATATCCGTATACCGGGACGTTCCGCCCGTGTGATGTCCGGACTGCCCTTTTGCTGAGCCGCCTTGACGACGCATACGGATAATGGCATCGTACGCCTCGTTAATCTCCTGCATTTTCTCCTCCGCCAGATCGGACAGCGGATTATTTTCATAATTGTCAGGGTGATATTTTTTGGCAAGTTCGCGGTACGCTGCTTTCACTTCATCATCGGTTGCAGTTGGCTGGATTCCCAGTACTTCATACGGATTTTGCATCGTTAAAACCTCCTGATCGGCGAGACGGCCGTTTCTTCCGTTCACCGGATAACACTAATTTTTGCATACCGGGGATTCCCCATTCCAATACGTTACGAAGTATGCCGTCAAAACGGCGAACGTTCAACAGTTCGTATGCGGCTTTGCACTCGGCAATAGAAGTGTTCAGCATCCATCCTGCGGATTCTCGTGCCGATTTTATCTTTTCCATATCAACCGTATTCAACCCCATAGATAAGGCAATTGGATTATACGATCTGTTTTTCAAATCATCTTCCAAGTCGTCTGCTGCATCCATTAAATAGACTACACGACCCAGACAATATCCGAAACGCGATAAGACACGTTTTTGTTTTTCATCATTTGCGGCTTCGGAGCAGAGAGCACTTAACATCTCTGCCGTGGGTTCCGCCGCCAGATCCACGGAAGCGATTCCGCTCTCTTCCAGTTCGTTCTGACGAAGCATTTCTCGCTCGATCAATTGGTCGAGTTCCGGCAATCGCTTGGCCGCACGGCGGCGATTGCGGCGCATGATCGGCAATAACATTCTGGCTGTTAATTGCTTAAAAAAATGGTCATCCGCAAGAGTATCTTCCGTTTTATGATAGGCAAGCAACATAGCGGCATCGGCACAAAAATCCAGTGCAGCATTATGGTTACAACACGTGCGTTTTTTGATTGGATTATACGGGCATCTGCCTTTTTTAAAGCCGGTACACTCCTCCATAAGCGCCATATGCAGAACAACCAAAAAGGTCATGTCATAGCTGAGCGTCATCTGCGCTGTAAAGCCGTAACGCTTGCCAAGTGTTTTGCAAAGCGAACAATAAATACCGCGATATTGTTCAAATTCACCCATCTTAAGTTCCGGTTGGTATACCTTCACGTAGCCAAACATAGTATCCCCTTTTCACCTCTATATCATAATACAATAGTTTGCTTTTACAATAATGAAAGATTTGTAAATATTCCACGTCGTGATGTCTGTATATTATTTATCAAATTCGGCGATACTATGTTCGCGCATTACTGTGCGTGCTAAATGAAAGCAGCGTTCCAAGGAGGGAAACAGGATGATAGACAGAATCGCATTATTGCTGACGGTCATCGGCGCCCTGAACTGGGGAAGCATCGGTTTGTTCCAATTTGATATCGTCGCATGGATCTGCGGCGGTCAGGACGGCCCTATCAGCCGTGTAATCTACACACTGGTCGGCTTGGCAGGGTTGTGGTGCATTTCGTTGTTTTTCCGCAAGCGTGAACATCTTCTTGATAAAGAGGATGCCTAAAAAATCAGGACCGTCGCAAAACGGCGGTCCTGATTTTTTTGTTTATTAGATCAGCGCTTTGGTATCGCGTGCAATTACCAATTCCTCGTTCGTGGGGATAACAAAAGCACGCACGGCAGAATCCGGCGTGGTGATTTCGACTTCCTCGCCGTGTGCCAAATTGGCTTTTGCATCCAGTTTCACGCCCAAGTAAGCAAGCTTTTCCAAAAGCTCAGCGCGCAGAGCATCTTGATTTTCACCAATACCGGCAGTAAAGACAATGGCGTCCAAACCGCCGAGTGCAGCTACATAGCCACCGATATATTTGAGGATCTGATAACTACGCATATCCCACGCTAACTGTGCGCGGCGATTGCCTTGTTCCATAGCGGCAGCAATGTCACGGTCATCACTGGAAACACCGGAAATACCGAGCATACCGGATTTTTTGTTCATCACATCATCCATCTGCGCGGGTGTCAGCCCTTCTTTTTCCATGAGGAACGTAACAGCAGAGGGATCAACCATACCGCTGCGGGTACCCATCAGGAAACCATCTAAGGGAGTAAGGCCCATCGTGGTATCGATTACCTTACCGTCCTTAATCGCCGCCAACGAAGAACCGTTACCCAAATGGCAAGTGATAATGCGAGTGCCTTTTCCGTCCGGCTTGCCTAACAATTCACAGCAACGCGCCGAAACGAAGCGATGCGAGGTGCCGTGGAAGCCGTAACGGCGAATGCCGTATTTCTCATAGTACTCATACGGCAGGCCCCACAAATATGCCACCTCGGGCATCGTTTGATGGAACGCCGTATCAAATACCGCAACCTGCGGAATATCTTTTCCAAAAGCAGCCGCTGCCGCCTCCATACCTTTCACTCCCGGCGGGTTGTGAAGCGGGGCGAGCGACGCGTAATCGCGGATAGTT
>JAFSCE010000005.1 GCA_017436915.1 Clostridia bacterium | reverse complement strand
GAGGTGCTCGCTTCACGTGGCACCGATGCGATTCGCTTTGGCCCGATGAAGCCCGTGGGGCTTCGCGATCCCCGCACGGGGCACCGTCCGTGGGCGGTACTGCAACTGCGTGCGGAGAATGCCGAGGGGACCTTGTATAATCTGGTCGGTTTTCAAACAAATTTGAAATTTTCGGAGCAAAAGCGGGTCTTTTCGTTAATTCCCGCACTGAAAAACGCGGAATTCGTGCGGTATGGGGTGATGCATCGCAACACCTTTTTGGATTCTCCGCGATTGCTCAATGCGGCGTTTCAGTTAAAAGAGGAGCCGCGCCTGTTCTTCGCCGGTCAGATGACCGGGGTGGAGGGCTACATGGAATCGGCGTGCTCGGGCATTTTGGCAGGGCTCAATGCGGTGCGCACCTTGCGCGGTGAGCCGTCGTTCGTGCTCCCGCGGGAAACCATGTCCGGTGCGCTCTCGCACCATATCAGTGATCCGTCGGTGACCGACTTTCAGCCGATGGGTGCGAATTTTGGCGTATTGCCACCGCTGGAAAATCATATTCGTGATAAGCGCGAGCGCTATGCGGCACTCGCAAACCGAGCATTAGAGATACTGGAGGGATATATCGTATGAAAGTGATCGTTGACGCTTACGGCGGCGATAATGCGCCGCTTGAGGTTATCAAGGGCGCGGTGGATGCGCGCGCCGAGTACGGCTTTGATATTGTGTTGACCGGTGACGAGCAGGAAATTCGTCGCCTTGCCGATGAGCAGAATTTGTCGCTTGACGGCATTGAGATCGTGCATACCACCGACGTCATTTCCATGAACGATATTCCGAAAACCATCCTGCGCGAGCACAAGGAGTGCTCCATGGCGGTAGGTCTGCGTTTGCTTGCGGAGGGGCAAGGGGATGCGTTTGTATCTGCCGGCAGTACGGGTGCGTTGCTGATGGGGGCGACGTTCCTTGTTAAGCGCATCAAGGGGATCTCTCGCCCCGCGCTCGCGGCGATCATTCCGTCGGACAAGGGGCCGTTTATGTTGCTGGATTCGGGTGCTAACTTGGATTGCCGTCCTGAGATGCTGTATCAGTTTGCGCGCATGGGTAGCTTGTATATGAGTTTGGTGATGAAAAACGGCGAGCCCGCTACGGTGGGGCTCCTTAACGTTGGCACCGAAGAGCACAAGGGTAGTGATCTGCAACACGAAACTTACGCGCTGCTCAAAGACAGCGATATGAGCTTTGTGGGCAACGTGGAAGCGCGCGACGTGCCGGCAGGTGCCGCTGACGTAATTGTGGCGGATGGTTTTTCCGGCAACGTGTTGCTCAAGACCTTGGAGGGTACGGTTGGCATGCTGCTTGGTTACATCAAGCAGATCTTCTATACCAATCTACTGACCAAGATCGCCGCGTTGGCGATTAAACCGCATTTAAGCGGGCTGAAAAAGAAATTATCTACCGAGGAACACGGCGGTGCGCCGTTGCTCGGTATTGCAAAACCGGTCATTAAGGCCCACGGCAACGCCAAGGCGCGCGCGATTAAAAACGCGATCCGCGTGGCGGCGGAGTTCTCCCGTGCCGGTGTGATCGAAAAGATCACCGACTCCGTGAAAGGGGACAAAGCAGATGGTTCTGCCAAAACTGACACAACTGCTGATTGATCGTTTCGGTTGTGACGGTGACGAGGTCTCGTTAGCGGCAACACTGGATGACCTCAATCTTTACGCGGAGGATCGCGATGAGATTGCGGTTTGGTTCGGCGATCTGTACGGCGTGGAGATCACGCAAGAGCAGATCAATGCCTGGGAAACGGTTGAGGATATCGTAGGATACATTGAAGATCACATGGAGTGAGTTTACATGAAAGAAACCACCAAGTGCATGATGGACAAACTCGGGTATACCTTTCGGAATTCCGAACTGTTGGAAACCGCGTTGACCCATTCTTCCTATGCCAACGAGGGCAATCGCGGCTTAAAAAGCAACGAGCGGCTCGAGTTTTTGGGCGATTCGGTGCTCGGCTTTATTACAGCGGGGTATTTGTTTTCACATGAGGGAGGCGAAGAGGGAGCGCTTACGCGCCTGCGCGCCTCGCTGGTGTGTGAAAAAGCGCTTAGCGCCTACGCCCGTAAGCTGGGATTGGGGGAGTGTTTACTCCTCGGCAAAGGCGAAGAGCGCGGCGGCGGTGCCGAGCGGCCGTCGATTTTGGCGGATGCGTTTGAAGCCGTGATTGCGGCGTTGTATCTTGACGGGGGATTGAAAGCGGCAGAGGCGTTTATATTGCCGTTTATCAAGGATGAGCTTGCTTCGCAGCAGCGACGTCCGCAGTTCCGTGATTATAAGACGGCGTTGCAGGAGATCATTCAACAAAATCCTGAAGAACGTCTGGAATATGAGCTCAAGGGCGAGTCGGGCCCCGATCACAACAAGCGGTTTGTGGTGGAGGTACACCTTAACTCCAACGTGATCGGTACGGGTCAAGGTCGCAGTAAAAAAGAAGCCGAACAGCAGGCGGCGCGCGAAGCGCTGAAATTGATGGGTTATGATGATTAAATCAAACCGCCATGCGAACGTCGCGATCTTTGTGCCGCACGCGGGGTGCCCGCGGCAGTGCAGTTTTTGCAATCAGCGGCATATTGCGGGGCAGAGTCGTTTCCCGACTGCAGAGGACGTGCAAAACGCGTGCGAAACGGCGAAGCGCACATTACCGGACGGGGCAAAAGCGCAGATCGCGTTTTTCGGCGGCAGTTTTACCGCCATCGAGCGCGAGGATATGGTGCGTTTACTGAAAGCGGCGGCACCGTACGTGAAAAGCGGTGCGTTTTCCGGTATCCGCGTGTCCACCAGACCCGATGCGATCGACCTTAAGGTTTTGGAAATTCTTAAAACACACGGCGTGACGACGGTGGAGCTCGGTGCACAAAGCATGGATGACGCGGTGCTGAGCCGCTGTCGGCGCGGGCATACCGCCAAGCAGGTGGTAGAAGCGGCAGGGCTTATCCGCGAGGCGGGATTATCGCTCGGTCTGCAGATGATGACCGGCTTGCCGGGTGATACCGACGAGGGGGCTTTGCGTACGGCGCAGGCACTTGCGACGCTGAAGCCCGATGAGGTGCGGGTGTATCCCACTTTGGTGATCGAGGGATCACCGCTGGCTGACGAATACCGAGCCGGTACATACATCCCGCAAACGCTCGACGAGGCGGTGGCGCTGTGTGCGAGGTTGCTTACCTTTTTTGAGGAGGAGCAGGGAATCCCGGTTATTCGCTTGGGGTTGCACGCAGAGGAGGATATGATGCGGCACTGCCTTGCAGGGCCGTGGCATCCCGCGTTCCGTGAATTGTGCGAAAGTCGATTGTATCGAAACAAAGCGGAACTTATGTTAAAGCAAGCAAAAGGCAGAGAATGTGTGCTGGCGGTCAATCCCGCGTGCGTGTCCCGTATGGTGGGGCATCGGCGGGAAAATATGACCGCGTTTGAAGCGAAAGGTTACAAGGTAAAGGTTGTCGCCGACAGCGAAGTTGCGTATGGCGAGATCAGATGGAGGGAAGTCACAACATGATCCTGAAAGCGTTAGAAATACAAGGATTTAAGTCGTTTCCGGATAAGACGGTGCTTTCGTTTGGTACCGGTATTACGGCGGTCGTCGGACCCAACGGAAGTGGTAAGTCCAATATCAGTGACGCGGTGCGTTGGGTGCTGGGTGAGCAATCCAGCAAGACGTTGCGCGGCTCCAAAATGGAGGACGTTATCTTTAACGGTACCTCCAAACGCAAGGCAACCGGCTTTGCGGAGGTGTCGCTCATTATCGACAACACACAGCGCATCTTGGATTTTGATGCGGATGATGTGAAGGTTACCCGTCGGTACTATCGTTCGGGTGAAAGCGAATATTTGTTGAACAATGCCTCCGTCCGACTTCGCGATATTCAACTGTTATTTATGGATACGGGTCTTGGTCGTGACGGGTATTCCATGGTTGGACAAGGTAAGATCGATGCGATCGTGTCCTCCAAATCCGAGGAGCGCCGCGAGATCTTTGAGGAAGCGGCAGGCATTGCCAAATACCGCTACCGCAAGAACGAGGCAGAGCGCCGCTTAAAGTCCGCAGAGGAGAATTTACTGCGACTCCGCGATATCCTTAAAGAGTTGGAGGAGCGCGTAGGGCCGCTGAAAATTCAATCGGAAAAGGCCAAAAAATACTTAACCTATGCGTCGGAGAAGAAAGAACTTGAGATCGGCGTATGGCTGAACACGATGGCACATTCCCGCGAGATCTTGCGCGATATGGATGCCAAATTGGAGCTTGCCCGCACGCAGTACGAGGCGACGGGAACGGCGATCGAGGATGCCGAAAATCAGTTGGAGGCACTCGCTGAGGCAGGACGTTCGCTGTCCGCGGAAATGGAACGCTTGCGCACCGAATCCGGTCAATTGGAGGAGGAAGCCGTTCGTTGCGAGGGTAATGCCAATTTGGTGCGCAACGATATTGCTCATAACGAAGAAAACATCGCCCGTATCCGTGGTGAGATCGAACAGACGGAGCAGGGCAATAAGAAAATAGACGAAACCATTGCCACACGTCGCGAGGAGATCGCCGCCAAGGAACGCGAGATCGCCGAGGCGGAGCGCAAGCAGATGGAACTCACCGAGCAGTGGGAAGCACTTCTTCGCAGTAACGAGGAGGTTTCCGATCAGATCGAGGAGCTTAACCGCAAAGCGGCCGAGTTTGCGGCGCAGTTGTCGGATATTCGCGTGAAGACCGTGACAAACGAATCGTCGCTGACCGAGATCACACTGCGTGTGTCACAGGTGACGGTGGCGCTTACCCAACGCACTGAGCAGCGCGACGAGGCACACAAAGAGCACGAAGCGTGCGAGGCGGATTACCGCGCGCTGTGTGATAAGATCGAGGAACTGCAAAATGCGCTGCGTGGGTATGAGATGCGGTATAACGCGCGACTTGCCAAGGTGGAAACCGCGAAGCAGGATGCGGACCGTCTGCACTTGGACGTGGAAGAAAAGCAGCGCCGCATTCGCATGCTGGAAGAAATGGAGCGCAGCTTAGAGGGCTTCTCGCACAGTGTTAAGAGTGTGATCAAGCAAGCGGAGCGCGGTGAGTTGCGCGGTATTCGCGGGCCGGTATCCCGATTGATTCACGCGCAGGCGAAATACGCGCTCGCGGTGGAGACGGCGCTGGGTGCCGCGGCACAGAATATCGTGTGTGACCGCGAGGAGGATGCCAAACGAGGCATTGCGTATTTGAAAGATACCAAGGGCGGTCGTGCGACTTTCTTACCGATACAATCTATTAAAGGGACACTACTGAACGAGCCGTCGTTAGAGGACGAAGCGGGCTTTGTGGGTCTTGCTTCTTCGTTGGTCGAGGTAGAGAGCGAATACGAGCAGATCGCGCGAAATTTGCTTGGACACGTGGCGGTCGTTGAGGATCTGGATTACGCCGTTTCGATCGCACGCAAATATAAATATCGTTTCCGTGTGGTGACACTGGACGGGCAGGTCGTCAATGCAGGCGGCTCGCTCACCGGTGGTTCGCACGTAAAGGGTGCGGGATTGCTTTCTCGCCGCAGTGAGATCGAGCGGTTGAAGGGTGATCTTAAGAAATTACAAGATAAAGTCGAGCAGGCGCAGGCAACGATGAAAACCTTGCAGCAGGATGCCGCCGCGTCGCAAGCGGAGGTGCTTGGCACACAAGGTGAGCTCTCCACGGCACAAGAGGATAAGATCCGCTTGGAGGGCGAGCTTAACCGCTTGTCCGAGTGGGAAACTACTTGTTCGACGGCGGTGCAGGAATGCACCCGTGAGATCGAGGATTTGAACAGCCGAGCGGAAGCGTGCCGTACCGCGATGAGCGGGGCTGCCGAGGAAAGCGTTTCGGTTTTAGCGCAGAAGGATGCGGTGGAACAAGAACTTGCTTCGTTGGATGGCGGCCGCCAGAAGTTGTCGGAGGAACGCGAGGAACTTGCGAACCGCATTGGCGATCAAAAGCTTGCCGTGGTGGCTTACGCCAAGGAAATCGAGGGTATCGAAGAAGCCATCGCCGAGCTGCAGACGCGGCAGGCGGATCAAAGCGGTGCCCGGCTCGCGATGGAGGAACAGATCGCGGAGCTTTCTCGCCAGAACGAGGAACGCGAGGCACAAGCGTTGCTCTTGACACAACGCGCCGAGGAACTGCGCGCGCAGGCAAAAGAGGCATTGGCGAGCGTGGGTACCTTGTCCGAGCAGCGTATGCAGGGCGAGGCACAGCAGACCACCTTGCGTCAGCTTAGCCGTGACAAGGCGGATGAGCGCGAGCGTGTGGGACGCGATATGACCCGTTTGGAGGAAAAATGTGCGGCGGCGCAAAAGGAAACCGAGGATATTGTCAGCCGTCTGTACGAAGAATATGAATTGACGCTCAGCGAGGCGGAAGCGAGTGCGAAGCCCATTGAGGATATGGCGGAGGCCTCTCGCCGCTTGACTGAACTGAAAAACAAGATCCGCGCACTGGGGAGTGTCAACGTCGACGCGGTGGAGGAATACAAGGAAGTCAGCGAACGCTACGAGTTCCTCAGTGCACAGGTGAACGACGTCGAGGTATCGCGCGAGGAGCTCTTAAAACTTATCGGCGATCTGACCGTGCGTATGCGTGAGATGTTTATTGAACGCTTTAATCAGATCAACATACATTTTGGAACGGTGTTTAACGATCTGTTTGGCGGCGGTAAAGCGGAACTGGTGCTGACCGATCCGCAGGATATTTTACATTCCGGCATTGAGATGCACGCGCAACCGCCCGGAAAGGTCATTTTGAACATGGACGCGCTGTCCGGCGGCGAAAAATCGCTGGTGGCAACCGCGTTGCTGTTTGCAATTTTGAAAGTCACACCGTCGCCGTTCTGCGTGTTGGACGAGGTGGAAGCCGCCTTGGACGACGTCAACGTTGACCGCTATGCGCAGTATTTGCGCCGTATGTGTGACAAGACACAATTTATCGTTATCACGCACCGTCGCGGCACGATGGAAGAAGCCGACGTGTTGTACGGTGTGACCATGCAGGAGCAGGGTATTTCCAAGTTGCTGGAACTGCGTGCCAGCGAGGTTGAGGCGAAGCTCGGCATCACGGGTAACGCTCAGTAAGAAAGGGTACGGTTTATGGGTTTATTTAACAAGATCGGCGAAGGGCTCCGCAAAACGCGTGAATCCCTGATGGGGACTGTCAGCAACATGCTGCACGCGTTTACCCGTATCGACGAGGAGTTGTTTGAAGAACTCGAGGAGATTCTTATTGCGGGGGACGTTGGTGTTGCGACCGCCGGTGCGATGTGCGAGCGGTTGCGCGAGTGCGTGAAAGAGCAGGGCGTGACCGATCCCGCTGTGATTCGCGATCTGCTGAAAGAGATCGTGCAGGAGATGCTGGCGGGCGATGCGGAACTGAAACTGGATACAAAGCCGTCGGTTATTTTGGTGATCGGTGTCAACGGGGTGGGTAAAACCACCTCGATCGGCAAGCTTGCCGCGCAGTTCAAGGCACAGGGTAAGCAGGTGATACTCGGTGCCGCCGACACGTTTCGTGCCGCGGCGATCGAACAGCTGGAGATCTGGGCAGAACGCGCGGGCGTGGCAATTGTTAAGCACGCGCAGAATGCCGATCCGGCCGCGGTGGTGTTCGACACCGTTTCCGCTGCCAAAGCGCGCGGTGCGGACGTTGTGATTTGCGATACCGCCGGTCGGTTGCATAACAAAAAGCATTTGATGGATGAGCTCGGCAAGATTCGCCGTGTGATCGACCGCGAGTTGCCGGAGGCGAGCTGTGAGGTGCTGCTGGTGCTGGATGCCACCACGGGTCAAAACGCGGTGAATCAGGCGAGAGAGTTTCGCGAAGCCGCCGGTATTACCGGTATCGTGCTGACAAAGCTGGACGGTACGGCGCGCGGTGGGGTGGTACTGACCATTTGTGAAGAACTGGGCATACCGGTGAAATTCATCGGTGTGGGCGAGGGAATCGACGATTTGCAGCCGTTTGATGCGAAAGCGTTTACAGACGGTTTGTTTGGAGGATAAACGTATATGCGCTATATTATGGCGACACATAATAAAGATAAGATTATTGAAATGTCCCGTATTTTAGAGCCGCTCGGCATTGAAGCGGTGACCGATCGCGATTTGGGGCTCGAATTGCCCGAGGTGGACGAGACCGGTACCACCTTTGCGGAAAATGCGTACTTAAAAGCTGCTTCTGCTTGTGAGGCGACCGGATTGCCCGCAATAGCGGACGATTCCGGTATTGTGGTGGACGCCTTAAACGGCGCCCCGGGCGTATATTCTGCCCGTTACGGCGGCGAGGGTCTCGACGATAAGGGACGCAACCGCTTGTTGCTTTCGGAGTTGGACGGAGTCCCTGCCGACAAGCGCACCGCGCATTATGCGTGCGCGATCTGTTGTGTATTTCCCGACAGGCGTGCGCCCATCACGGCAGAGGGTGAGATGCACGGCGTGATCGCCACCGACGAACGCGGCGAGGGCGGATTTGGCTATGATCCCTTGTTTGTGGTGGGAGAAAAGACGGTTGCCGAGATGACCGCCGAAGAAAAAGACGCTATCAGCCACCGCGGCAACGCACTGCGGGTGTTTCGTGATATTCTTAAAGGAGAATTGAAAAATGACCAGTAAACAACGCGCGTATTTGCGCTCACTTGCGAATCCGTTGGAAGCGATCGTGCACGTCGGCAAGGGCGGGGTTTCGGACACCCTGTTCAAGCAAGCGGACGATGCGCTGACGGCTCGTGAACTTATTAAGGGTAAAGCACTGGAAACCGCACCCGAAACCGCACGCGAAGCGGCAGAGACGATTGCCGCTGCGGTTGGTGCCGAGGTGGTGCAGGTGATCGGCCGTGTATTCGTGCTGTATCGTCGCAACAACGAAGAGCCGAAGATCGTACTGCCCAAAGGAAGGAACTAATCATGCCCAAACGAATTGCTCTGTTTGGTGGCACCTTTGACCCGATCCACAACGGACACGTTGAGCTGGCACGTGAATTTGCCGCCTTGTTGTCGTTGGATAAGGTCGTGGTAATGCCAACCTTTATACCGCCGCATAAGCTCAAAAACGACATGGCACCTGCTGTTGATCGGCTTGCCATGTGTCGTTTGGCGTGCGAGCCGTACAAAGAATTAACGGTCTCCGATTTGGAGATCAACCGTCGCGGGGCAAGTTATACCGTGTTAACACTGGAGCAGTTGCACCGTCAATATCCGGACAGTGAACTGTTTTTGTTGACGGGTGCGGATATGTTTTTGACGGTGGGTACCTGGTACCGCTTTGCGGATATTGCGCGGCTGGCAACGATCTGTGCTGCCCCGCGTGACGAGGCGGATGCTGTTTGCTTACGCGAACATGCCCAAAAATTAGAGGCGCTGGGTGCGCAGTGTGTGGTGGCGGAGTTTACCGTGCCTGCATGGTCCTCGACGGTTGTACGTGAACGGCTGAAAAACGGGGAGATCCCGCGTGATATGATCTCTTCGAAGGTTGCCGACTATATTGCGGCGCATCAGCTGTATACGGAGAATCGCCGGTATATAAGCAAAGAAGAACAATACGTTGACATCATTCGCGGCAGGTTGACGCCGCGCCGCTTTGAACATTCGCTGGCAGTTGCCGAGCAGGCCGTGCATTTGGCGAAAAAATACGGTGCCGATCCCGATAAGGCGCGCACGGCTGGGCTGTTGCACGATATTTTGAAAGATACTGACGGCGATTCACAGTTGCAAATTTTTAAAGAGTTTGGTATACTGTTAGACGCTGTGGAAGAAAAGGCGCCGAAGTTGTGGCATGCCCGCGCGGGAGCGGTCTTTTTACAGCGCGTGTTGGGCATTGAGGACAAGGAGATCCTGGACGCCGTGCGGTATCATACCACCGCCAGAGCGGGGATGTCGCTCCTGGAAACGGTGCTGTATTTGGCAGATTTCACCTCCGCTGATCGGGATTATCCCGATGTGGACGTGATGCGCGAATTGACGGAGCGTGACCTTGATGCCGCCATGCAGTATGCGGTGGCATATACCATCGACGATTTGAAGGAGCAAGAGCGGCCGGTGCACCCGGACACACTTGCCTGCTATAAAGAGATTATGGAAAGGATTGACGATACGAATGGCTAAAGACAGACGCAAAAAAACGACCGGTAAAAAACGGAAGTTTACACTGCGCGGCAAGCGCCTTTTGGCAGTTTGCGTGGCGGTTTGCTGTGTGCTTTTGGTGATTTTCGGCATTGTGTTGGTCAATGCAATTAAAAACGCGGGCCACAAGGACGGCTCGGAATCGGACGTCAACGCCTACGATACCACGCCGGTATCGCTTCAAAAGAAAGTGGCATACTACGTAGTAGGTTTGCTTGGCGAGGAGGAGACTTCGCCGACCTCGTCGCTGTTTTTGCTGTGCCACGACAAAAAACAAAAGACTTTAAACGTGCTGGAAATTCCGCAGGCGACCTATCTCGGTGACAGTGAACTGTGGATCGAGAAAAAAGCCGGAAACGTGTGGGGAAACCCCGCGCCGCTGGATTGGTGCGAGTTTGAAGGAAAACGCATTTACAAAGCACAGATCGAGGAATGTGAAGAGCAGGGGCACACCGTATCACAGAAAATTGGTTCGGCTTCGTATAATTTGATTTCTATCTTTAACGAACAGTATGCGTTGCCGGTGGACGGCTATTTTATGATCCCGCAGGAAGCGTTTGTGAAGTTGGTAGACCTGCTTGGTGGTTTAGACGTGAATCTGCCCGAGGCGGTAACGCTCGGTGAGATCAAGTTCAGCGCCGGTGTGAAGACATTAGACGGCGCGGGCGCGCTCGCGTATATCACGATGGGCGGCGACACCGTTGAGGCGGATCTTGGGCGCATTGAGCGTCAACGCCGCGTGTTCTTTGCGTTGTTCCAACGCTTGTGTTTACAGTCGGAAGAACAGCTGACGGAGGATTCTCTGTTGCCGGTCATGAAGGGCTCTACGCCTTTCCGTACCCGTACCGGAAACGACGAAATGCTTGAGATTGTTAAGGCGTGGAAGAAGATTTCTCCCGAAAACGTCACCGCCATGATCATTCCCGGTGCCGTGGCAAAACTGGATGGTGTTTCGTACTACAGTGTGCAGCGCCAGCCGCTCATTGAGGTGCTGAACACCTACTTTAACCCGTATGGCGAGGAGATCACCGAGGCATACGTGCAGGTCAAGGAACTTACTGCAGGCGGTGCCTCGGATACAAAATTGCAAACAATGGACCAGATTGCCGTAGAACAAAGCGGCATAAAGCTTGATGACGAAGAATAACGGAGTCGATACGATATATGGAATCAATGGAACTCGTGAAGGCGATCGTGCGATCGCTGGATACGCACAAAGCACAGGATATCCGTGTGCTTGAGGTCGGTGAGGTTACCTCGCTTGCGGATTATTTTATCGTTGCCTCTGCTACCAGCACCACCGGTGTGCGCGCGCTGACGGATTACGTGGATACGGATCTTGGCAAGCTGAACGTACCGTCACCCCGCGTGGAGGGATATCAAACGCTGTTGTGGACACTGTTGGATTACGGCACCGTCGTTGTGCATATCTTTTTGGATAATACCCGTGAATTTTATGATCTGGAGCGCTTGTGGCAGGATGCCCGCCCGCTGGATCCCGCGATGTTTTTGGAGGATGAGGAGTCATGAGAAAATTTGATTTTGCCGCCATTGAAAAGAAATGGCAGAACAAATGGCAAACGGAAAACACCTTTGCCGCATCGAACAAGACGGATAAGCCCGCGTATTTTGCGCTGGTGGAATTCCCGTATCCGTCGGGGCAGGGGTTACACGTTGGTCATCCTCGTTCCTACACCGCGCTGGACGTGGTGGCGCGCAAACGCCGCATGCAGGGCTATAACGTCCTGTATCCCATGGGGTGGGATGCGTTCGGTCTGCCGACCGAGAACTATGCCATCAAAAACCACATTCATCCCGAGATCGTGACCGAGAAGAACGTGGCACGTTTTAAATCGCAACTGCAAGGGCTCGGTTTGTCCTTTGACTGGACCAGAGAGATCAATACCACCGATCCCGCGTATTACAAATGGACGCAGTGGATCTTCTTACAGCTGTTCAAGCAAGGATTGGCCTACAAAAAGGAAATGGCCGTTAACTGGTGTACCTCCTGCAAGTGCGTGCTTGCCAACGAAGAAGTCGTCGGCGGCGTGTGCGAGCGTTGCGGCGGCGAGGTCGTGCGCAAGGTCAAGAGCCAGTGGATGCTTAAGATCACCGCGTATGCACAGCGCTTGATCGACGATCTGGAGCTCGTAAATTATCCCGATCGCGTGCGTGCACAGCAGATCAACTGGATCGGCCGTTCCACCGGTGCGCAGGTCACCTTTAAGACGACGGCGGGCGAGCCGGTCGTGGTATATACCACCCGTCCCGACACGTTGTTCGGCGCTACATACATGGTAGTATCGCCCGAGCATCCGCTCTTGGAGACTTGGATCGAAGCGGGTAAGCTGAAGAACGTGGACTCGATCCGCGCGTATCAGGAAGCGGCGGCACGCAAGTCCGATTTTGAACGCACCGAGGTTGCAAAAGATAAGAGTGGCGTGCGGCTGGACGGCGTGGTTGCTATTAACCCTGTCAACGGCCGTGAGATCCCGATCTTCATTTCCGACTATGTGTTGGTGTCCTACGGCACCGGTGCCATTATGGCAGTTCCCGCACACGATACGCGTGACTGGGAGTTTGCGAAGAAATTTGATCTGCCCATCATCGAGGTCGTCAAAGGCGGCGACGTCGCGAAAGAGGCGTTTACCGATTGCGCAACCGGCATCATGGTAAACTCCGGTTTCTTGGACGGGTTATCGGTTGAGGAAGCCAAAAAGGCCATCATCGAGTATCTCACCAAAGAGGGAATCGGTGAGCAAAAGGTTAATTACAAGCTGCGTGACTGGGTGTTCTCCCGTCAGCGTTATTGGGGTGAGCCGATCCCGATCGTGCATTGTCCGCATTGCGGTCAGGTTGCCGTTCCCGAGGAGCAGCTGCCGATCCGTCTGCCGATGGTGGACAGCTACGAGCCCACCGACAACGGCGAATCCCCGCTTGCCGCGATCGATTCGTGGGTGAACACCACTTGCCCGAAGTGCGGCGCTCCCGCCAAGCGCGAGACCGATACCATGCCGCAATGGGCGGGCTCCTCGTGGTATTTCCTGCGGTATTGCGATCCGCACAACGACGAGGCACTCGCTTCCAAGGAAGCGCTGGAATACTGGACACCTGTCAACTGGTATAACGGCGGTATGGAGCATACGACGTTGCACCTGCTATACAGCCGTTTCTGGCATAAGTTCTTGTACGATATCGGTGTGGTGCCCACGGCTGAGCCGTACGCGAAGCGTACCAGCCACGGCATGATCCTGGGCGAAAACGGCGAGAAAATGTCGAAATCGCGCGGGAACGTGGTCAACCCCGATGATATTGTGGCGGAATTCGGCGCCGATACCTTGCGTGTTTACGAGATGTTTATCGGCGACTTTGAAAAAGCCGCTCCGTGGTCCAGCGCGAGCATCCGCGGCGCACACCGTTTCTTGGAAAGAGTGTGGGCCTTGTCGGAGTCGCTCGTTGACGGTGACAAAATCCGTCCGGAACTGGAGATTGCTATTAACCGTACCATCCGCAAGGTTGGCGAGGATATTGAGAATTTGAAGTTTAACACGGCGATTGCCGCGATGATGGCGTTGCTCAACGAGATGACGGATATCGGCGGTCCGAACCGTGCGGAATATGCGGTTTTAGTGCAGTTGCTGAATCCGTTTGCACCGCATATGACCGAGGAACTGTGGGAGCAGATGGGGCATACCGAGGAGCTCGCGTATACCCCGTGGCCGACCTACGATCCGAATAAGTGCACCGCCGACACGGTGGAGATCGCGGTACAGGTAAACGGCAAGATCCGCACCCGCATCACGGTGGGGATGCAGGACGATGCACCCACGGTTCTTGCGCAAGCCAAAACCGACGAGCGGATCGCTTCCGAGATCGAGGGCAAACAGATCGTTAAAGAACTGTACGTGCCGCAAAAGCTCGTGAATATCGTTGTGAAGTAAAATTAAAAAAAGCACTTGACGGTGGTGACTTTCTGTTGTATACTACTAACAGTGTCACTATGGGTCACTATGAGAATTACCCCTGCTGGTGAAGCGGAGGGAGGGAATAAGAATGTCAGAAGTCAAAGTGAAAGAGAATGAATCTCTGGACAGCGCTCTGCGTAGATGGAAGAAGTCTTGCGCACGTTCCGGTGTGCTTGCTGAGGTCCGCAAAAGAGAGCATTATGAAAAGCCTTCCGTTCGTCGTAAGAAGAAGTCCGAGGCCGCTCGTAAAAGAAAGTTCAAATGATTCAAAAAACGGGCAATAGAATTGCCCGTTTTTTCTTTACCTTGAGAAAGGACGGACAGTGTTATGGCATTGTTCTACCCCACAGCATATAAAAATCGCATTACCGACATCACGCTCGACGATTTAAACAAGCGCGGTATCCGCGGCTTGTTGTTGGACGTGGATAACACCTTGACTACCCACGGCAGCCAAGTGCTGTCTAACGAGGTGCGGGACTGGCTTACACAGATGCAGGATGCCGGCATTCGCTTGACGGTTGTTTCAAACGCTTGGGAATGGCGTGTGGCGCCGTTTGCCGAGAAAATCGGGTTGCGGCATATATCACTATCCTGTAAACCGTCACCGTTTGGGTTTTGGCGCGGTGTGCGGCGGTTAGGACTTCCGAAAGCGCAGTGTGCCGCCATCGGTGACCAGGTGTTTACCGATATTCTCGGTGCGAATATATACGGCATTACTTGCTTTCAGGTGATGCCGATGGATCCCGCTACGGATAAACCGTTCTTACGAGTTCGTCGGCGGTGGGAGCGCAAGATCTATGAGAATCGAAAGGGGCGAGGCGAATGATCGCTCGGTTTGGACCTGCGGGAAACAGTGATTCGTTTTACGCCGCCGGTCATAAAGCAACGTTAGAAGCGCCCCTCTGGTTACAGTCTTTGGGGCTGACCGCGTACGAGTATCAATGCGGACGTGGGGTGCGCGTTTCGGAGGATACTGCCAAAGCCATGGGCGAGGCGGCAGAACGGTACGACGTTCAGTTATCCCTGCACGCGCCGTATTTTATTTCGCTTGCTTCCGCAGAAGCGGAGAAGCGCGACAATTCCATACGCTATATTTTGGAAAGTGCCAGAGCAGTGACCGCGATGGGCGGGGAACGTATTGTGGTGCATCCCGGCGGACTGGGCGGATTATCCCGTGCGGACGCGACGGTGCTTGCATCGCAGACCTTGCGCCGTGCCCAGCAGGCATTGGATGAAGAGGGGTTGTGCGCGGTGCGCATTTGTCCCGAGACCATGGGCAAGATCAACCAGCTCGGCGACCTGGATGAGGTCTTGGAATTTTGCAAAGTGGACGAGCGGTTTTTGCCCTGTATTGATTTTGGGCATCTTAATTCCCGCACACAGGGAGAACTCAATTCTCGCGAGGCGTTTGCGGCGGTGCTTGATCGTTTGCATAACGACTTGGGTGCCGAGCGTGCGGCAATGTTCCACGCGCATTTTTCCAAGATCGAATACACAAAAGGCGGCGAAAAGCGTCACTTGACGTTTGAGGACACGGTGTTTGGACCGGATCCCGCACCGCTGATGCAACTCATCCGCGAAAGAGGATTGACACCCACCTTTATTTGTGAATCGGACGGTACGCAGGCGGAGGATGCCCGCACGCTGATGCGGTTGTTTGAGGGGGCCTGATATGAACACACGACTTGAGCGACTGAGCCGTTTACTGCCTGCCGATGATACGGCGGCACTGATTACGGCAAAACATCACATCCAGTATTTGACCGGTTTTCCGTCGGGGGACAGTTACCTGCTGATCACGCGGGAGAAATGCTATTTTCTAACGGATTTTCGGTATATTGAAATGGCACGGCAAACGGTGAACGGTGCCGAGTGCCGTATGATCACACGGCTTTCGGAGGCCATCGGCGAGATTGCGGCGCACCACGGACTGCGGCAGATCCTCTTGGAAGCCGCGGAAACGACGGTTGCTTTTTTGGAACGCTTGCGTGGGTCGTTAAATGGTATGGCGGTTGACGCGTCTTCGGATTTGGATGCGTGGCTTTGCGACATGCGTGCGGTCAAAAACGAGTACGAGGTTGGCAAAATCTTGCAGGCGCAAGCGCTGGCCGAGGAGGGGTTTGACCATATCGTGCAATATATCCGTGAGGGTATGACCGAGCGAGAGATCGCGTTGGAGCTGGAATTTTATATTCGCAAACGCGGTGCCGAGCGTGTGGCGTTTGATTTTATTGTGGTGTCGGGTGCCAATTCTTCGTTGCCGCACGGCATCCCGACAAACAAGCCGATCGAACGCGGTGATTTTATCACGATGGATTTCGGTGCGGTGGTGGACGGTTACCATTCCGATATGACGCGGACGGTTGCGGTAGGCGCTGTCAGCGAGGAGCAACGGCACGTGTATGATACGGTGCTGAAAGCGCAGACGGAAGCGCTCAGCGTGTTGAAAGCAGGACTTCTCTGTGCCGAGGGCGATGCGGCGGCGCGCCGCGTGATCGAAGCTGCCGGTTACGGCGACTGCTTTGGGCACGCAACCGGTCACGGTGTGGGCGTGCAGATCCACGAGGAACCGCGTTTGTCGGCGGCGGCTGGGGAGCAGCGGTTACAAGTCGGCAACGTTGTGACCGTGGAGCCCGGCATTTACCTGGAAGGGCGCTTTGGTGTCCGTATTGAGGATATGGTGCTGATCCAGCAGAACGGTTGTCGCAATTTAACAAAAAGCCCCAAAGAACTCCTGCTCATAAAATAAAGAAAAATGGAATAGACATATACTACCATTATTGTATAGAGGATGTGGGTGTATGTTTGTCTTTTCTGTGAAAACCAGTTATCGGCAGGTTTTGTCCGTTTTGGGATGTGTTGCGGTCGTGGCGGTGGCTGCGGTATCGGCGGCGGTATTGCCGAAAGAGTCGGTTGCGGTTTCCGCAACACGCGTGACGAGCAGCGAGGAGCGGGCATCGTATTTGCGCTCGCTTGGGGTTCAGATCACCGAGAACAGCGAAGAGGTGCGCGAGGTGCGTATCCCAGACGAGCCGGACGAGGCACTCTTACAGTATAATTCGCTGCAAGAGTCGGCGGGACGGTCGCTCACACCGTATAGCGGCAAGCGTGTGCGCTTGTACAGTTATCAAACGGCGGACGGCGGTCGGGCGCATTTGTACGTTTACCGCGATCGCATTGTTGCCGGTGACGTGGAACTTGAGGGGGATATGCAGCCCCTTGGTTAGAAAGGAAGTGTGTCGGTGCAGCGTTTGGATAAGCTGATCGCTTCGCAGGGAACGCGAAGCCGCAGCGAAACGGTGCGGCTGATTCGATCGGGTCAGGTGACGGTCAACGGAGCGGTTTGTCGCGATCCGTCGGCGAAATACGATGCCGACACCTGTGTGGTGACGATAGCGGGGCAGCAGCTTTCTTATCGGCAATACGTGTATATCATGATGAATAAGCCGGCGGGGATCCTTTGCGTATCGCGAGACCCGAAAGCGCCGACGGTAGTGGATCTGCTGCCGCAGGAGATGAAACGTAAAAACCTGTTCCCCGCCGGGCGACTGGATAAGGATACGGTGGGATTGGTGCTGCTCACCGATGACGGTGATCTTGCTCATCGGATATTGGCACCCAAACGGGAAATCGTAAAACGGTATCAGGTGCGCTTGGATGCACCGCTGAGCGACGAGCATTGCCGTGCGTTTGCAAAAGGGATTACCTTGGCGGACGGTACGCGATGTCTTCCGGCAGAACTGCTTATTTTGGAGAACGGCGAGCAGCCGCTTGCCGAGGTGCGAATCATGGAAGGACGCTATCACCAGATCAAGCGCATGTTCGGTGTTTTGGACCGCGGAGTGGTGTGGCTTAAGCGAATTTCTATTGGAAAACTTGAATTGGATCCGTCCCTTTCAGAGGGCGAAAGTCGCTTTCTGACCGATGAAGAATGCGGTTTTTTTGAATGACGGATTAATTTTGTTCAACACTGATAAAAAAGTGAAAAAAGTTTGTATATAATAAGAATGGCAAAATAACGAAGTTTCTGTTACAATAAGGAATGTATTCAAGGGTGCGTTTGCACCTACAATCGTCTTAGGACGAAAGAATGTGGAGGTCATTAAAAATGGCAGGTTTGTCTTTGAAAAACATTTACAAACGCTATCCCGGCGGCGTGACCGCTGTCTCCGATTTTAATCTGGAGATCAAGGATAAAGAGTTCATCATCTTGGTTGGTCCTTCCGGTTGCGGTAAGTCCACCACTCTGCGTATGGTTGCCGGCTTGGAAGAGATTTCCAGCGGTGAGCTTTACATCGGCGATCGTCTGGTCAACGACGTAGCACCGAAGGATCGCGATATCGCGATGGTGTTCCAGAACTACGCTCTGTATCCGCACATGACCGTGTTTGAGAACATGGCGTTCGGTCTGAAGCTGCGCAAGACTCCGAAAGAGGAGATCAAGCGCCGCGTGGAAGAGGCCGCTCGCATTTTGGATATTGCTCACCTGCTCGACAGAAAGCCGAAGGCCTTGTCCGGTGGTCAGCGTCAGCGTGTTGCGCTCGGTCGTGCCATCGTGCGTGAGCCGAAGGTCTTCTTGCTCGACGAGCCGCTGTCCAACTTGGATGCGAAACTCCGTGCACAGATGAGAACGGAGATCTCCAAACTGCACCAGAAATTGGGTACCACCTTTATCTACGTTACCCACGACCAGACCGAAGCTATGACCATGGGTGACCGTATCGTCGTTATGAAAGACGGTCTTATTCAGCAGGTCGATTCCCCGAACAACCTGTATCGCCGTCCGGGCAACATGTTCGTTGCCGGCTTTATCGGTAGCCCCCAGATGAACTTCATCGATGCGAAGATCATCAAGAAGGACGATAAATTCTATGCTCAGTTCGGTTCCGAGGACACCAAGACCAAGAGAGGTATCAAGTACGATATCCCGTTGCCGGAGTCCAAGAACGAGGGCGGTGTTTTGGAGAACTACGTTGACAAAGAAGTCATCATGGGTATCCGTCCGGAAGACGTTCACGACGAGGAGCGCCACCTGAAAGCGTTCGGCGAGTGCCGTATCAAAGCTAAGGTGGAAGTTACTGAGCTGATGGGTGCTGAGATCTTCCTGTACGTCAACGCAGAAGGCAGCAGCATGACCGCGCGCGTTGAGCCCACCTCGACCGCTCGCCCGGGTGACGAGATCGATATGGTTATCGACAACACCAAGATCCATCTGTTCGATAAAGAGACCGAGAAGACTATCACCAACTGATAAAGCATGCATAAGGCGGCCCTCGACGATCACTCCGTCGAGGGCTTTTACTTTGAGGCGGCTTGCCGCTTTGATGCTCTTATGGTATACTATAGGCATGTGTTTTGAATGACCGAAAAGGGGGAACAGATATGAAATCTGTGGTTCAAAGAATCAACAAGATGGCTGTGACGGTGATGACGGTTTTATCTTTGCTTGTGGTATCGGTACTGCCCGTTAGCGTCTCTGCGTCTTCTTCCAACACAGGCACGGGTATTGTTGGTGGCATAACAAGTAATGACGTTGCCCACGTGGAAGTCGAGCCGATCGAGATCATTGAAAATACGTACGGCGATTGGCAGTTGTATGTTGACGAGGATACCGGCGAGGAGATCGAGTATTATTGTTACGACTGGTCGGCGTTTATCAGTTATACCATAACACTCAAAAACGGTGACGTGATCGAAGCCCCTGACGGATACTTCTCCTATAATGGGGTGCAGTATCCGTTGGTATATTTTCATTCACACCAGTCGTATGAGAATCGATGGCTTACGGGAAATACGTATACGATCGAACACACGATTTTGGGTGAGGAATATGAGTTCCCCGTCACCATCGTAGAATCTCCTGTTTCGTCGATCCGTTGTGACACGGAAGAGATCGTCATTCGCGAGGGAACCTATTGTGATTTATTGCCCGACGGCACTTCCGATCTGTATCGATACCGTTGGTATGAAGCGGCGAATTGGATCGTCACCTATACAGATGGCAGAGAAGAAACGACTTACGATCGAATCGTCGAGATTGACGGTCATAATTACGCCTTTGAATTTACGGATGCACAAGCTACCCTGCAAAATTGGACAGCCGGCAACACGTACACCGGTTACGCGGAATTTTTGGGCGCCAAGTGCGATGTGGATGTGCGTATCACGGATTCCTTTATTCAAGACATTGTGTTTGACCCGATCTACGTGTACGCTAACGCCGATGGAATGATGAACACACAATACGACTACGAGTTAGACCGAGACCGTGAATATTTTCGGTATAACTGGCGGCCGTTTTTGTCGTATACCGCCACGCTGTTTGACGGAACGGTGATCGAGGGGACAGGCGACTATTTATACTACGATGGCGAGTATTATGGGTTTGAAACCGCCGACACGCAATCACTGTATATGCCGTGGGAGACGGGACAGACCTACGCGGTGGATATTGCGGTGTTGGGTGAGACCTATACGGCGAGTGTTTCGGTTGCGCCGAACCCTGTGACCAATATTGAATTTCCGAACATTGTGATACCGCAAGGATTATACGGTGAAACGGTTGAGGAATACGATGCGTTAACAAATAAGATTTATACCTATTTTCAGTATGATGTGCAGAAATTCTTTGACTATATTGTTTCGTTTGCCGACGGCACCACCGCCGAAGCAACGTACAGCGGATTTCGGTACGATAACCGCTCGTACGGCGCGAGCATTGTGGGCGGCATGCAAAACCACGATAACGTGTGGGAACCGGGCGAGGTGTATCACATCACCGTGAATGTGATGGGCACCGAACTGGTGATACCGGTTTACATTCAACCGATCCCCGAAGCGGAAGGGTTTGGCTATATCCGCAACTATGATGGTACCGTTTCCGTTCGGGAATGCAGCAAAACCGATGAACGCCTCACCATTCCGTCGACGATCGGCGAGTATACCGTTACCGAGATACAATCGCTGGATATTGCCGAAGAGTACATTACCGAAATTGTGATACCGAAAAGTGTGGAGTGGCTCTCTTGGTGTGATTTTACCGCGTTCGACAAGCTTACCACCATCTATTATGAGGGAAGCGAAAACGACTGGCGGGATATTTCCCACTATTATGGCGGTTACGGAGAGTTAACCATCGTCTACAATTACGTATCGGATGTTCCGACGGATCCTATAACGGACTTGTTGTATGAGATCTCCGGCGGTGAGGTAACTATCACGGGATACGTCGGCGAAAGCGACAATGTCGTTATTCCGTCCACCCTTGGTGGGTACCCGGTGACGGTAATTGGGGATGGTGCATTTGGCGGTTGTAATAACTTGACTTCGGTGACAATTCCGGACAGGGTAATGAGAATCTGGTCTTCTGCGTTTTACACTTGCGATAGTTTGACAGATGTGTGGTACGGGGGTACGGAAAGCGATAGAGCGGTAATTTACATTGGTGAGGACAACGAAAAACTATTATCTGCCACATGGCATTACAATACCTGTATGAACGAGCACGTGTATGCCGTCGATTGTGATGCCAATTGCAAACTGTGTGAATGGGTGCGCATCCCGAGCGCTGATCACACCTACGACGACGCGTACGATGCGGATTGCAACGTCTGCGGTTCTGTGCGTGAAGTTGCCGTGCGTGACGGCTGGGTGCTGGAAGGTGACGGCTGGAAATACTATAAGGATAACACGGCGCAAAAAGGATGGCTATTTGTAAATGACACCTGGTATTACCTTAACAGTTCAGGTGTCATGCAGACCGGCTGGCTGTACGTCAGCAACACGTGGTATTACCTCAACGCAGGTGGTGCCATGCAGACCGGTTGGTTGCACGTTAACAACACGTGGTATTATCTGAATGTGGGCGGCGCGATGACCACCGGTTGGCAGTATATTGGCGGTACCTATTACTATATGAACGCGGGCGGCGCGATGACCACCGGTTGGCAGTATATCGGCGGCACCTATTACTATATGAACGCGAGCGGTGCTATGCAGACCGGTTGGATCAACCTTGGCGGTACGTGGTACTACATGAACGCGGGTGGCGCGATGACGACCGGTTGGCAGTATATCGGCGGCACCTATTACTATATGAACGCGAGCGGTGCCATGCAGACCGGCTGGCTCAAACTTGGCGGTACGTGGTACTACATGAACGCAGGTGGCGCCATGCAGACCGGCTGGCTCAACCTTGGTGGAACGTGGTACTACATGAACGCAGGCGGCGCCATGCAGATCGGTTGGCAGCGCCTCGGCGGTGTGTGGTATTATTTCTATGCTAGCGGCGCCATGGCAACTAACTGTTGGATCGGCGGCTACTGGATCAACGCCGGAGGCGTTTGGGTTGCATATTCATAAAACGCCGCGGTGACGCTGCGGAGATGGCTTCATCGAGCTCGTGAAATAAGTCACAACAATCAAAAAGACCTCGTCCGAAAGGCCGAGGTCTTTTTCGTTGAATGATGAAAAATAAATATTGAATAATGAGTAGTGAAGGTGCCGCGCAGGGCGCGGCGGATTAAAGGCGGGCGACCATTTGTCGCTCCTACAGTGTTGGTCTGGGTTTGTGCGGGTGATTATGATTCAGAGAGTTTAGACGAGTGAGGGTTGCTTAAAACTTACGAAGATTGACAAAAAGTTGGGAAAATGGTATATTGGGTTGGCGATACGTTCAAAAGGAGCGAAGTGTATTGAAAGACTTGATTATGCAAAACGAGCAGGCAATGCTTGTTGACGTACTGAAAGTACCTTTTTCTTCCATTAAGATTAAAAATGGGGCGAAACGCCTTTTTTTTGCCGGCGACAACACGTTCATCTGCGACTATTTGCTTACATCGTTTGGGCGACTAAACACAGCGCTCTCCGTATTCCAATCGGTTACTTATTTACGCACCGGCGGCGAAGCCGATTATCGCCAATCGACGCTCCGTGAAATCGAGGACGTCGCCCCGTTGGACACGTTACAAAAGCTGGATAACAACGATGTGGTTTTCTTCTTTGTGGACTGCGTGAACGGACTTGGCAGTAAGGATATCACACTGGCCGCTCTTCGGGCTATCACCGATTTATTGAAAACCGCCAAACATACCAAGTGCGTGGTTTCGGTGTTGCTTCCGCCTATACCGAATTTTTCATCCGAAATCGAAACGCTTTCAGAGCGTGAATATAACTATTATATTGAAAAACTGTGTGAACGGACACCGGAAATCGATTATTATCTTGAGGTCGAGAAGGCGTGCCGCGTGGCGGTCGCCTACGATGACGTGGACATCACGCTCGCACGGTTCGATAACGTGTTTGCTTCGGATGTGGCACACACGCCATCCATTGATCTAAATGAGATTGTTCTTGAGTGTTACAACACGAAAACCGTGTGCATCACCGACGAGGATGCCACACAGCATCACACGGTTACGTATATCCGTTCTGCATGCCATGCCGTGGCGATGCTGGCAACAAAAGCACGCAAAGGGCATATTTATAACGTTACCGGCGAATTAATTTCTCGTGAAGAGATCAAGCGTCTTATTTATCTGGCGAACCCTGAGGTATATTCGTTAAAGGTAGAGCTTTCCGCTAACCTTTTGCCGGTATACGGCGGACTTAGTAACTTGAAATACAAAAAGCTGGGCGCCAAGACGGCGAACTACATCGAGATCGGCATTAAGCACGTGGTCGCTTATCTTACCGGTGAATCATACGACACTTCGGATAACGTTGCTTTTTACGGCGGAAAGATCAAGCGGATCCAAGCGCTTGAAGTGAAGGTGTTACAGGAAATTGACCGCATTTGCCGCGAAAACGGTATTCAATATTTTTTGGCGGGTGGCACCTTACTCGGTGCCGTGCGCGCCGGAAAGGCCATCCCGTGGGATGACGATTTGGATATCGGTATGCTCCGAGAGGATTTTGAGAAGTTCCGAAAGGTTTGCCCGAAGGAACTCGCTCCCGAGTATTCCTATTCGTCTACCTTTAACAGCAGCGGCAGTCATTATACCATTGATAAAGTTCGCTTGGACGGCACCTATTTTTCTACCAATTATTCGAATAAAAATGAGTTTAAAGACGGTATTTTTATTGATATTTTGGTATATGACAAAACAAGCAACTGCAAGCTTTTTCAAAAGCTTCACAGCTTGGTGTTGACAACCCTTACCGTGTTGATGGAAATCAAATGGTATAATCAGCCGCGCAAAAAGTACCATTACATCTTTACAAAAGTTTTCCTGCCCTTGCTGCGCGTGATACCTTGGGGCTTTTTCAACGGCGTGTTTGACTTCTTTGCCAAGTTCTATCGCCATAAAAAGAACGCTGAGTGGTTAATTGACTCGGTAGGCAAAAAGGTCTACGGCGATCCGCTTCCCAACCAAGGATTGGACGAGGTAGTGTACGTCGATTTTGAAGGAATCACAGCGCCGATCCCGGTGGATCCCGCCCCGTATCTCACCTACGCTTACGGTGAGTCATATATGCAGTTGCCTCCGTTCAGCAAACGCCGTTGCCCGCATAATTTTGCCCGAATCGATCTTGGCAAATATGTGTTTGGTGACGAGGGAGACATGCCGTTCCGAGACGTGAACGTGAAAGGCGAATTATTTGAAAGCGAAGAGGAACATTAAAAAATAAAAGTGGCTTGCACAAGATATCTTGTGCAAGCCACTTTTTTATAGGATCGTTTATCGAATCAAGTATTTTGGCTCTTTTCCCTCGTGCAAGAAGCCGATGAGTTCACGGAGCATCATGTCCGGGCTGTCCGAATAGGCGTTGACGGTATCCCCGCCTCGGTGGTTGGTAAGTGTGATGTTGTCGAGAGAAAGGAACGGATGGTCCGGTCCAAGAGGTTCGACTTCGAACACGTCAATGGCAGCTCCCTCGATCAGCTGCTTGTTCAGCGCATTATACAAGGCGTCGCAATCCACCATATACGAACGGGCCGTGTTAATGAAAATTGCGGTTTTTTTCATGAGTTCAAATTCACGTTTCCCGAACAGGGGCTCTTTGCTTTTGCTGCGCGCGTGAAGTGAAATGATGTCGGAACGGGTAATCAGTTCGTCTAGTTCCACAAACTGCACTTTATCCCAGTTGATACGCGGATTGGTGCGCTCGGGTTGGAACAGATTGCTCACCAGTATGTTGCAACCGAAGCCGCTGAGTTTTTCGCAAACCAATTCGCCGACGTTGCCAAAGCCGACAATGCCAACAGTCAAGTTTCGAAGTTCGATAATTCTGCCGGAGTTGGGATATTTTTCACGCCAGTCACCGCTTTTAACCGCCATGTGCGAGCGAGCGATGTTTCGAAGTTCGCAGAACATGGTGCCGATGGTGAACTCGGCAACGGCGTTGGCGTTGTGTGCCGGGTTAAACAGGACTTTGATGTGGCGATCTTTTGCGGCATCGGCATCAATATTTTCAATGCCGCCGCGGTTGCAGAGAATGTATTTGAGTTTTTTGGCACGCTTTAGAACTTTTTCCGTGACGGGACACAAATGCACCATCAACACCTCGGCATCCTCGATGGCTTCCAAATAGCCGTCGGGGAGCTTGCACTTGTCGCGGCCGCCCAGCTCGATCGTTTTGACGGTGCCACGCATTTTGCGGCGGGTGTTTTGCCCGAAAAAGAAGTATTGACACTCGTCAAATTCTTCGTATTTTTCAAAGGATTTTCGCATCATTTCGGGAGTGATGAAAACGTCCCCTACAGCTACAACTTTCATAGTTTTCTTACCTCTAATCGTTGCTATTAAACATCATTTCGGCTAACGTTAAATCGAATTTTGTTGTAAGTTTAAAGTTCTCACGTTCGCCCTCGACGATCCCGACGCGGAAGCCCTTGTCAATATACAGACGGCCGGCTTCCATGTATTTTGCTTTTTCTGTCTCGGAAAGGGATTCCACCAACCGCATAAAATGGCGAACCTTTACGGTTTGAGGACCTTGGTCTAAGAAAACGGTGGACCGTTCGGGAACGCAATCGCTAACCTTTCCGTCTTTGGACAAGAGAACCGTGTCGATGGTGGGGATGGACGTTGTGACCATGTCGTATTCATTCACCATGGTGATATTATCGTTTAAAATGCGATCGGATACAAACGGGCGCGCACAATCGTGATTGATCATGGCAATCTCGCCGTCGTAACCCTTTTCTGCTGCAATATTCAGGCACTCGCGTGCAAGGCACAGCAGCGATTCAAAGCGGGAATCGCCGCCCGAAACGATGCGAACCGTATCACGATCCAGTCCATACTCACGGAGCATGTCCTGACAAAACCCGATCCAGCTTTCGTTCATGGCGATAACGACAAAGTCGATATACTCGTTGCCCAAAAAGCGTTCCAAGGTGTGGACAATCACGGGTTTTCCGGCGACCTTTAAAAACTGTTTCGGCAATCCGTCGTTTGCCATGCGGGTGCCGAGGCCGCCTGCTAAAATACCGCCAATAACCATAATGAAACTCCTTAAAACACTCGTTAGTCCTTACATAAACTGTTGATACGCGGCGAGCACCTCTTTGGTATCGCCGAGCATTTTGATGGTGCCGTCATGCAACCACAACACGCGGGTGCAAAGCTGTTGCAACGTACTGATACTGTGCGATACAATCAGCACGGTGCGGTTTTCATCCGAGATGAGTTCTTTCATCTTTTTGGCACTCTTTTTTTTGAAATGTTCGTCGCCGACGCTCAAAATTTCGTCAATCAGGATGATGTCGGTTTCCAGAAAAGCCGTTATGGAAAATGCCAATTTGGAATACATGCCCTTTGAGTAGGTCTTAACTGGCTTGTCGATGAATTCGCCCAGTTCGGAGAACTCGATGATTTCGGGGAGTTTCTCGCGGATCTGTTGTTCGGTGAAGCCGAGCAGCAGGCCGTTTAACATAATGTTTTCCCGACCGCTGATATTCTTTTGAAAACCAACGCCGATCGACAAGAGCGACACACGGCGGCCGCCGAGGTCGATAACACCGCTGTCGGCGGAAAAAACCCCGCCCACGGTATTGAGCAGCGTGGATTTGCCGCTTCCGTTTTTGCCGATGATTCCCAAGATCTCGCCCTGCGGCACGTCAAACGAAATTCCTTTAAGCGCGTGAAACGCCTTTTCCTGCTTCTTTTTGCCATGCAGGAGCATACGTTTGATGGAGTAGGAACCGATCTCCTTGTAGCTTACGTGTAAATTTTCAATATGTATTGCCGTTTCCAACATGATCAAAGCACCTTTACATAATTGTTTTCGTTCTTTTGAACCATCAAAATGCCGCCGATTGATAATACGATGCCGACAGCTGTCCATAAGCCGAGCCAGAGGAAATTGGGTGCTTCCCCGTACAGCAGGGTGTTGCGCATATCATTGATGTACATGGCGATCGGATTCAGGCGGAGCAACCAATATCCTACCGAGGATGCCACTTTATCCGAGAGGTTATAGAAGACGCCCGCGGTGTAAAACACAAGCCGCAAACCGATTTTGGTGGCGTTGTTGAGATCTTCAACATAGACACCGAAATGCAGGAAGATGGTGCAAATGCCAAAGGTGAAAATGATAAAGGAAAGCAGCACCGGAAGTGCCCACAGCATTTGAAGCGTGAGCGGTACCCGATAGATAACCATCAGTAAGATGACGATCGCAAAATTGATAGCGGTTTTAAATCCGTTCAGTAACATTTTTTCGAGGAGCAAGACGTATTTGGGGAGATATATCTTGGAAACGATCGGTTTATTGCTGCGGACAAGGTTGACGCTGACGGTCAACAGCTTGTTGAAGAATTCCCAGATGGTGATGCCCAGAAAAATGAAAGCGGTCAGATACGCCACCTTGCTGCTGGAAAACATCGAAAAGATGAACGCGTATATCCCCATAAAGCACAGCGGTTCCAAGATCCACCAAAGCCAGTTGAGGTAGGAGTTAGCAACCTCTGCCTGCAGATCTGATTTGGTGGCGTAGCGAATATAGGAAGCGTATTTTTTAATGTCAGAGAAGAATCTGTTCATTGTTAACTCCTAAATCTAATGTCAGGATCGAATGCTGCTCGCGGTTGTGCTGTTTAGGTATGGCCGTGAAATCGCCATAGAGCGTTTCCAAGTGTTCGGCAGGGTTGGACATTTCGAAAAAAAGGTGCCCGTTAAAAGTGCATTCCTTCGGCGGAAGCACCGAGGCGCGATGGAGCATTTCGCCGAAATAGTGCTTGCGGCCGCTGGGGAAGGACACAAATTTCGATTGTTCATTTTTACAGCTCGATGCAACGCGGTCCGCCAAGCGGCACCACGTTTTGAGCGGGATAATGCCGAGGCATTTGCCGAGAAGAGCTTTGACTTTGACTGCGCGCAGGTTGCCGAAATAGTTAAGATAAATTCGCTTGTTACAGTTGACCCTGACACACGAACAGCAAAAATGCAAAAAATCGCAGACGACGCCGTGCAGCAGGCGTGCCGGCGCAACGTCCGGCAGGTTTTCGAGCGGGTAGATATCGATGAATATTCCCGCTTGGTCAGGATCGGTTTCGAAGATCTCCACATAGCGGGTGCCTTTTTTGCGCAGTTTCATAAACGGCAGATTGTAGCCACTGCCGTCGGTAATGCTTTGCACCCAATACCGGTCGCCGTACTCTGCCAAAAAGAGTTCACGCATACGGACGTAGTCGGCTCTGGGCATCGCCACGTCCATGTCGTCGTCCCACGGGATAAATCCGCCGTGCCGCTGTGCGCCCAGAGCAGAACCGCCGCACAAAAAGTAAGAAAGCCCGTTTTTGCGACAAAATGCATCAAAATCAGCCATCATGTCCAGCAGAACCGCTTGGATGTCTTTGATGTTTTCGTCGCTCAGGGTTAATAATTTGCTGTTATTGATAGACAACCGTCTTACCAACGCATTTGTTTCCAGCATACACCTTGTCCTCTTGTCTTGTGCGTTTACCCTCTTGAAAAATATGCCACACGCACCTATACACCGTAATTATACATAAAAGCCCCTCAAAAGTCAATGTTATTCTGTTTTCGGGCGTGGCAGTGAGTGGAAGATACGGGGTGGCGTATTGCCACCCCTTGTTATAAAGACGTCGTAGACACAAATCGAAATAAATACTTGAAAAATGTGTCAAAATCGTGTATTATGATACTATCTATACTTGTATATGTTGCCGAAAGTGGGCTTAATGCAGAAAGCAAGGAGAAATGAACAATGGCGAGTCGTTTATTTTTGGGAATGATCAATCAGATGAAGGATGTCATCGACCGTACCATCGGTGTGGTGGATGAATCTTTTTCCGTGGTTGCTTGCAGTGATCTGGCGCGTATGGGCGAGAGCCAGGAAACGGCGCTCGGTGACGCGTTCGGTACGCAGGAAACCTTTGTGAAGGGCGGCTATACCTATCGGTTATTTGGTGCCCGTCCGCAAGGTGAGTTCTTGGCGTTCGTGGAAGGGTCCGACGAGTTGGCGGCAAAATATGTGGAATTGCTCGCAATCTCTCTTGGTAACGTGAAGCAATACTACGATGAAAAATATGACCGCAGTAACTTTATTAAAAACGTCATTATGGATAACATCCTGCCGGGAGACATTTACCTGAAAGCGCGTGAGATGCATTTTAATAACGATGTCAGCCGCGTAGTCTTGTTAGTTCACATCAAGACGCTGTCGGATATTTCGGCGTTTGACGTAATCCAAAATCTGTTCCCCGAAAAGAACAAGGATTTTGTTATCAACATCGGCGAAGCGGATATTGCCGTCGTGAAAGAGATGCATACGCAGGTGGATTCGAAAGACCTGGAAAAATTGGCACAATCCATTGCCGACACCTTGAGCAGTGAGTTCTATACGCCGATCAGTGTCGGTATCGGCACACCGGTAGAGGGCATTAAGGATTTGGCGCGTTCCTTTAAGGAAGCGCAAGTAGCACTTGAGGTCGGTAAGGTGTTTGATACCGAAAAGGCGATCGTCAGCTACGACAATTTGGGCATTGCCCGCTTAATTTATCAGTTGCCCACTACGCTGTGTGAGATGTTCTTGCGCGAGGTGTTTAAACAGGGCTCCATTGATTCGCTGGATCAGGAAACGCTGTTTACCATTCAGCGGTTCTTTGAGAATAACCTGAACGTTTCCGAAACTTCACGTAAACTGTTCGTACACCGTAACACGCTGGTGTATCGCCTGGAAAAGATCAAACGGTTGACCGGACTGGATCTGCGCGAGTTTGACGATGCCATCGTGTTCAAGGTGGCGTTGATGGTCAAGAAATATTTGATGGCGGATCCCACAAAGTATTGATCGTACGGCAATTACCAAAAACTGAGGGTTGCCGAGGCGCAAGCCGTGCGGTATGATGTGAAAGGTAAAAGGAGGCGAGCGTAGTTGATCGAATTTCGTGACGTACATAAGACCTACGAAACCGGCAACGAGGCCTTAAAAGGAATTGATATCGCCATTGAAGATGGTGAGTTTGTGTTTATCGTCGGTGCATCCGGCGCCGGTAAAAGCACGTTTTTGAAGCTCATTATGCGTGAGGAGGTTGCCACCTCCGGTGAGGTAGTGGTCAGCAATTTTAAACTGTCCAAGCTCAAAAAGCGTCAGATTCCGTATCTGCGCCGCGCGATGGGCATTGTGTTTCAGGATTTCCGTTTGATCGACACCATGACGGTGTTTGACAACGTCGCCTTTGCTATGCGGGTGGTCGGTGCTTCTCAACGCGAGATCCGCCGTCGTGTTCCGTACGTGTTAGGGTTGGTCGGCTTGCAGGACAAGTCGAAAAACTTCCCCCCCGAGCTGTCGGGCGGTGAGCAGCAGCGCGTCGGCTTGGCGCGTGCGCTGGTCAACAATCCCTCGCTGATCATTGCGGATGAGCCGACCGGTAATATCGATCCGGAATTATCCTATGAGATCATGGAACTGCTTACCGAGATCAACCGCCGCGGTACGACGGTGTTGGTGGTTACTCATGATCATGAATTGGTCAAATCCTTCGGTCGTCGTGTGATCCAGATCCATCAGGGTCTTGTGGTTTCAGACAGCAAGGAGGTGCCCCATGAGATTTAACACGTTTCGATTTTTGGTGAAAGAGGGCGTTCGCAGTCTTCGCCAAAACCTCTTTATGTCGGCGGCCTCGATCCTCGTATTGGTGTCGTGCTTGCTGATTACCGGTTGCGCGTATCTGGTATATGAAAACGTGGAACATGCCTTTGACTGGGCGTATCAGCAGAACGTCGTGGTGGCGTATGCCAAAGCGGATGTGACCGATGAGCGTGCGACCGCTATGAAAACCGAGTTAGAAGCGCTGGACAACGTGGCACAGGTCGAGTACATTTCCAAGGAAGCACTGTTAGAACGCTACAAAGACGAGTTCGGTGAGCTCCTTGAAGATTTAGAGGCGGATAATCCGCTTCAGGATGCCTTCGTGATCAGTTTTGAAGATCTGGGCCTTTTCGATAAGACGGTGTCGTCGGTGAAAACGGTGGAAGGCATTGACAAGGTCGATTACGATCAGGCGTTGTCACAAACGCTTGTAAAGGTGCGCCGAGTCGTGCTCACGGTTGGCGTATGGGTGATCGCGCTGTTACTCATCGTGTCGCTGTTCATTATCGCGAACACCATCAAACTGACGGTATACAGTCGCCGCCGTGAAATCTCCATCATGCGTTCGGTAGGCGCCACACCGTGGTTCGTGCGTTTCCCCTTTATGGTGGAGGGTATTATACTCGGCAGCGCGGCTGGTGTTGTTTCCTACGGCTTATTGTTTGGTATTTACGAAGTCATTCGACAGAATTTTACATTCAGCAGCAGTTTAGAGCTCATTCCGTTTGTGGCGGTTTGGTGGCAACTGTTGCTCGGCTTCTTGGTCGGCGGTATGATCACCGGCGTTCTGGGAAGTACGGTTTCCATCGGGCGGTATCTCAAGGAGAATACCGACTAACTAGGAGGAATAACGATGCGAAAAACAATCTTGCGGATCGTATCCATGGTTTCGCTGACCGTGTTGCTGATCGCGTTGCCTATTCACACCGAGCATGTTTCTGCAGAATCTGTTGATCAACTGCGCAACGAACTGGCGCAGCTCAAAGAGGAAGCGAAAGAGATCCAATCTCAGCTGGACAGCTTGGGTGACAGCATTGAAGACCAGCAGGTTGAAGTCAATCAGTTGTATAAAAAAGTCAGCAACTTAGAAAAGCAGATCGACGCCTATAAATCGCAGATCGCCGCGATCGACACGCAGATCGCGGAACAGACCGAAAACATCAATCAGTTGAACACCGAGATCGCCGAAAAAGAGGCGAGAATGGACGAGATCATGACGAAACTGAAAAAGCGTGTCAAGGCGATCACGCAGACCAATCAGTATTCGTCGTTCCAGTTGCTCATGAGCACCGAGGATTATGCGGATTATTTGCTGAAAGCCGAGATCCTTAACTCGGTTTCGGAGCACGATAAGGCACTGCGTGACGAGGCGGAAGCCGAAAAGCAGCAGATCCAGATCAAAAAGGACGCGGTGGAGCAGGAAAAAGCCGAGTCGGAAGCCGCTAAAGCGGAACTCGAAACGCTCAAGGGCGATCTTGACAAACAGTTTGATACACTGGATAAACTCTATACCACGGCAAAAAACAAAGAAGATAAGTTGCTCAAACAACAAAATTCGTATGAGAAAAAGTTGCAGCAGATCCAGGCATCCGAGGATGAGTTGGATCGTGAGATCGCGGCCTTGCTCAACGGAACGCCTCCTGCGAGTACATACGGCGGCAAGATGTATTGGCCGGCGCCGACCGTAAAGCGCATTTCGTCCGGTTACGGACAACGCAGCAGTGGTTTCCATCGTGCGATCGATATTGCCAACGGCCGCGCATTGGGCGAGCCGATCGTGGCGGCTGCCAGCGGTACGGTCATCAAGGTGCAGTCGATGCACTACAGCTACGGCAATTTCTGCATGATCGATCACGGCCTGGATGCCAAAGGTGTTCGTATCGTGACCTTGTATGCGCACATGCGTTATACACCGAGCGTCACGGTCGGGCAGTATGTGACCGGAGGACTCACGCAGATCGGTGTGATCGGCAATACCGGTCAATCGTACGGTGCACACCTGCACTTTGAAGTGCGTGAGAATAACGTCCGTGTGGATCCGATCGGGAAAGGGTACGTGGTCGTTCCGTCATAATTTGAGAAAGAGGTGAGAGAGTATGAATAAAAAGATTTCGCTTGGTGTTACGATCGCGCTGGTGTTGCTTGCGGTTACGCTGACGATTTCCGGTACGATGGTGCTCGCGATGCGACATTTCAGCTCTCTTGTCAGCGACGTTGGCCAACGTCAGGCAATGTACGATTATATTGACGAGATCGATTCTGCTGCGCGCAAAGACTATACCATTGACGAGGAAAAGCTGCGCGCCGCACTGGCAAACGGATATATTAACGGTTTAGAAGACCCGTATGCCGGCTATTTGTCGGCAGCGGAATACCAACAGGTACAAAGCCGCTTGGCAGGTAACCGCACCGGTTTTGGGTTGACGGTGATCGCGAAAGGTACGGAATTGATCGTTTCGTCGGTAGATGAAAACTCTCCCGCTGCCTTGTCCGGTATCGAAAAGGGGACGGTTGTGACCGCCATCGACGGCGAAGCCGTTACCGGTGCGTCTTACGAGCTGGCGCAATCAAAGATCGACTGGTCCGAAAAGTTGATTCTCACCTTCCAACAGAACGGCACCTCCACTGCTGTGGAGCTTTCTGCCAATACCTATACGTCGGTAAGCGTTTCCGGTCGATTGATCAACGATACGATTGGCTATATCCGCATTGCGGAATTCAACAACCTCACACCGTTGCAGTTTAAGAACGTATATAACGACTTGACACAAAAGGGTGCTACGTATTTCCTGTTTGACGTGCGCAACAACGCAGGCGGGCAGATGTCCGCTGCACAGGAGATATTGGATTACCTGTTGCCGCGCGGTCCGTATGCAGAATGCGAAAAGAAGGACGAAACCGTGACCTTTAGTGCGACTGACACCTATGAAATGACGGCACCGTCCGTGACATTGGTGAACGGTAGCACGGTGGGCGAGGCGGAGTTGTTTGCCGGCGTGTTACAGGATCTGTCCAAAACGCGTTTGGTCGGCACCTCGACCCAGGGAAAAGCGGTTATGCAAGAATTTGCCACCATCCAATCGGACAAAGGCGCTGTACGGCTTTCCACCGGTGTACTCTACCGCATTCAAAGCGGGGAGACCTGGAAGGACGTCGGGTTGATGCCCGATCAAACGGCGGATCTTGCGTATGATCAACAGGTGTATTTCAACTTGATGACAGACGAGGAAGATACGCAGTTGCAAGCAGCAATCAAATTATTGGAAAGCAACACCTATCTGCCGGTAGTGAACGCACAGGCAAATAAGACAACCGAGGCCGCGACCACGACGACAAAATAAGTAACAACAGTAAACGAGCAGGTTTATTTAAACCTGCTCGTTTTGTTGTCTTTGTTCTTTGTGATCCCATATTTATAGAGAACATATGGGATCAACATAACACGCCATAGTGTATCCAAAAATCTCCATAGTTTTTTGTGCTTTCGTCTGAAAAGATATTTCTTTTCAACAATCACAACGTGCTGATATTCACCACATTCCTCACACAACTCCATTTCCTCCGAGAGAACATACTTGTTAGCCGATAGGTTGTTGCCTGTGAACTTATTCCAACAGTCTACGCAAAATTCAGCCATCGAAACAAACCTCCGTTAAAGATAAACACCAACGATTGTTGGTATATTTATAATAGTATTCCCCTATACTTGTTTTGTCAAGAACAATTGTAGGTGGTGCGACGTGAGAAGAGTATTAGCGCAGCGGCTCAAGCTGTGTCGCGACAAAAAAGGGTTTACGCAGGGACAAGTTGCGATTTACTGTGACATTACCGAAAAGGCGTATCAGAACTATGAACTGATGACACGAGAGCCCAAAATAGAAATTTTGATTCGTATTGCCGATCTGTTTGAGGTATCGCTAGATTATCTTGTCGGCAGAACCGAACAGCCGTAACGAGCAGGTTTATTTAAACTTGCTCGTTTTTTTGTGTGAAAAATCGCGTGGCAAGTATGGGCAAATAATGCAAAAAAAGGACAGATCGTGTCTTGTCCTTGCATATACTGTGTGATACAATGAAGACAAAGAATTTGACACAAGGGAGAGGGTATAACATGGCATCTACCTACTTAACCTATTCCTACGATCAACTGAAAACGTTTTGCGAGGATTGCTTCGGCAGCTTTGGTTTTACCAAGGAGCAAAGCACGATCATTACGGACGTCCTGTTACTTTCCGATTTGTATGGAATAGAATCACACGGCATGCAGCGCTTAGCGCGGTATCACAAAGGCATTGAAAAAGGCCTTATCAAAGTGGCGGCTGAGCCGGAAATCGTGTTCGAGACCCCCGTTTCGGCGGTTATTGAGGGGCACGACGGTATGGGTCAGCTGATTGCTCACAAGGCGATGACCACTGCTATTGAAAAGGCAAAGACCAGTGGTATCGCGATCGTGACGGTGCGTAATTCCAACCATTTCGGTATTGCGGGATATTATGCCAAGATGGCGTGTGATGCCGGGTTTATCGGTATGGCCATGACCAACAGTGAAGCGATCATGGTGCCGACGTTCGGTCGGCTTGCCATGCTCGGCAGTAACCCGATCGCCATTGCCATGCCGGCAGAGCCGTATGATTTCTTCTTTGATGCTTCGACCACGGTCGTTACGCGCGGCAAGTTGGAAATTTACAACAAGCTCGGCAAACCGTTGCCGGAGGGCTGGGCGCTGAACGCAAACGGCAAAGGTTCGACCGATGCAAAAGACGTTCTCGCCAATATCGTGGCGAAAAAAGGCGGCGGCATTATGCCGCTCGGCGGCGAAACCGAACAGTCCGGCAGCCATAAGGGTTACGGATACGGTATGTTCTGCGAGATTTTCTGTTCGATTTTGTCGATGGGTCTTACCTCTAATCACACCCACATCGGCGGAAAGGGCGGTACCTGCCACGGCTTTATTGTGATCGATCCCAAGATCTTCGGTGACGTGGGCGATATCAAAGAGCATTTATCCACCTTCCTGCAGGAACTGCGGGAATCTCCGAAATCCGAGGGTGCTACGCGCATCTACACGCACGGTGAAAAAGAGATCATTGCTAAAGCGGATCGTCTTGAAAACGGTATTGCGGTTAATATTAACACCGTGGCGGAAATGTTCGACATGTGCCAATACGTTGGCTTGGATCCGGTGAAATATTTGGGCGACGTCAAATTTGAGAATGCCGCGAGCAGTTCGTACAAATAAAAGGGAAGAGGGTTCATTGTGGATATTAAGGAAAAAGCATTACAGCAACACTATGAATGGAAAGGCAAGATCGAGGTCGTTTCGCGTACACCCGTGACAAACCGCGAACAGCTTTCGATCGCGTACACCCCGGGTGTTGCGGAGCCCTGCCTTGAGATCAATAAAGATTACGACAAATCGTTTGAACTGACCCGTCGTTGGAACATGGTAGCGGTCATTACCGACGGTACGGCTGTGTTGGGTCTCGGTGACATCGGACCTGAGGCGGGTATGCCGGTTATGGAAGGCAAATGCGTGCTGTTTAAGGAATTTGCCGACGTGGATGCGTTCCCGCTTTGCCTGCGCACAAAGGACGTAGATGAACTGGTGCGCACCATCTATTTGATGTCCGGCAGCTTTGGCGGTATCAACTTGGAGGATATTGCGGCGCCGCGTTGCTTTGAGATCGAGCGCCGTCTGAAAGAAATTTGCGATATTCCGGTGTTTCACGACGATCAGCACGGTACGGCGGTCGTGGTGGGTGCGGCGTTGCTGAACGCGTTGCGCTTGACAAAAAAAGAGATCGGCGAGATCCGTTGTGTTATCAACGGTGCCGGTTCCGCCGGTATTGCGATCGGCAAGCATCTGCTCAAACTCGGCGTGAAGAACTTGACGATGTGCGATCGCTTTGGCATTTTGTGTGAGGGCGACGAGCAACTTAACCCCGCGCAGGCCGAGATGAGCACGGTCACCAACCGTGAGAAGCAGACCGGTTCGCTTGCGGATGCCATGAAGGGTGCCGATGTGTTTATCGGTGTTTCGGCGCCGAATTGCGTGTCGGAAGAGATGATCAAATCTATGAACACGGATGCGATTGTATTCCCCATGGCAAATCCCGTGCCGGAGATCATGCCCGACAAGGCAAAGGCCGCGGGTGCTCGTGTGGTGGGTACCGGTCGTTCGGATTTCCCGAACCAGATCAACAACGTGATGGCGTTCCCCGGTATTTTCCGCGGTGCGCTGGACGTGCGTGCTTCCGATATTAACGAAGAGATGCAGATGGCGGCTTCGCTTGCGATCGCCTCGCTCGTATCCGACGAGGAGCTTAACGAAGAATATATCATGCCGTTTGCCTTTGACGAGCGTATCGGCAAGACGGTTGCTGAGCGTGTGGCAAGGGCGGCTCGCGAGACCGGTGTGGCGAGAATCTGATTTTTGTATAAAGAAAGCACCTGTGGTAATCCACAGGTGCTTTTCGTTTTATCAGCGTTGCCAGGTAAAAGGAATCTCGCCGTTTAAAGCGGCGATGATGGTTTCGGGAGAATTATCCGGCAGGTCAAGATAGGGGCCCGCGTCCTGAATATCCTCCAGATGATGAGCGTCGGAATTTTGCAACAGTGGCTTTCCGACGATCTCGGCATAACGGGAAGACAGTTCTTCCACATTGCCATTTTTGGTGATCTCAACCGCCGCAAAACCGAGCGGCGGCAGGTCACCAAGCGCGGCGGTGACGCTGTATGACGGACGATCAATGTGTGCGGGGAACGCCGTGCCGCCGCATGAACGGGCAAGCTTCGCCACACTGTCCACGCTGATGGCGGACGCGGTGGTAAGCAGGATGTCTTTCGTGCCGACTTGACGATCTTCCGTATCACATAAAATCTGTTCGCCGAAGATCTCCGGTCGATTTTGGATCGGCGGCAACGTGGGAGCAATCTGCGCTTCAAATCGTTCTGCGGCTTCTATGTTGGGGAATAAGCACACAACGTGCGCTTCCTCGGCGGTACACAGTTCCATACCGGGCAAAAAGATCATACCGAGTTCTTCGGCGACCGTTGCCGCCGCCGCGCAGTTGCCGCAGGTATTATGGTCGGTCAGCGCGATTGCGTTAAGCCCCGCAAGTTGCGCCATGTTGACGAGGTTGTTGGGTGTCATCTCGTCGTCACCGCAGGGGGAGAGACAAGAGTGAATATGAAAATCGTAGTAAATTTTCAATGACAACACATCACGTTTCTTCTCGTAATTTGCACACGTCTACCCAAATACCGCCGGTGTATTCTTCCAGCTGGGCAGGGGTGACTTCAATTGCCGAATTGGAGCTGCCTGCCGCGGGATACACTGTATCAAAGCGGCGCAGGGATTCATCCAAGAAAACGCGCACACCTTCGGGTAAGGCAAACGGGCAGACACCGCCGATGGCGTGGCCCGTTAACGCCAACGCTTGATCGGGTGAGAGCATTTTGGCTTTAAAGCCGAACGTTTGCTTATATTTCGGGTTATCGATTTTGGTATCGCCCGCGGTGACAACCACCAAGCATCCTTCACCGTCGGCAAACGACATGGTTTTGGCAATGCGGGCGGGGATGACGTTCAGTGCCGCTGCCGCGAGTTCCACGGTGGCGCTGGAAACGGTGAATTCCTGAATGTCCTGCTCTCTGCCGAACTTAGCAAGGAACGGGCGGACGAGTTCAATAGACATGTTATACAGTCCTTTCTAAGCGGGCGCTCAAGGCACCGGCAAGTGTATATGCGGTAGAGGTGCTGCGCAGGATCGTGACGGATTCCAGCTCTGCACGGGTGCGAGCGGCATCGTCCAGTGCGGCGTTTTCACACAAAACCAGACACGCGACATCCGCCAGTACGCAAACGGCAACGGCATTGACGTTGCCCATCACGCTAAACCAGGCATCCCCGGCTTTGGCGCGGCCCATGACCCAACTGAGCAAGTCGCCCGAGTAGCCGCCGGTGACGGAACGGTCCAAATCACCCTCGACGAGCGTTTCTAACGATAATGCGCTTATCAGTTCACGGACGGTCATATAGATTCCTCCTTTGCCATACGGAAACAGTCGCTCTTATCGGCAAGCCCGCGCACGATATCCTCTGCCAAGGCACGGCAGGTAGGCGCGCCGCATGCGCCGCAATCGAGCTTCGGGAGCTGTTCGTAGATTGCGTTTGCTTCCTGCATCAGGCGCATCGCGTCACTGACGTTTTCAGCGAGGCGCAGTGCCGGGTTTTCCGACAATGACTCCGTCCAATTCAGCGAACGCAGGTCACCGATATCCTCGGCGCGGTTGCAGGAGATCGGCAGGTATTTGCGCAGACGCTTGATGCGGGCGCGGGCGACGTACCCGTTTTCCGCCGTGAAGACGCCGCCGACACAACCGCCGGCGCAAGCGCTGAGTTCAATGAAATCCAGGTCGGTGAGTTTTTCGTCTTCCAATTCTTCCAATACGTGAATGACGTTCTGGATACCGTCCGCCGCCAAATGGTTTTCATTGAGCAGGCCGGCTGCCTCACCGCCGATAAACGACCAGCTGGTGCCGATGAGCCCCGAATGGGATAACGGTTGCACCTGATCCAGGTGATCCATTTCGTGTACCAGCTTGGGATAAATATTGGCAATCGACAGTACGCCGTCTACCTGTGAGTGCGAATTGCCGGTGGGGAAGCGCACGTCCGTGACCTTGGCGGGGCAGGGGGAAATGAAGAAAACACCGATGTCGGAGGGGGAAAGCCCCGTTTGTGCCATCGCGCGTTGACGCGCCATTGCCGCCGCCACCTCCATGGGTGCTTTCATCGGCAAAACGTGTTCGCACAGTTCCGGAAAACGAATTTGGATCAGCCGCACGACCACGGGGCACGCTGAGCTGATAACGGGCTTCTTGACCAAACCGTCTGCCATGACCTTGCGGGTGGCATCCGACACGATCTCCGCACCGCGGGACACCTCAAACACCTGGTCAAAGCCGAGCTTTAAAAGCCCGGACAAGATCACGTCGATATCGTCCAGATTATGGAATTGCCCATACAGTGCGGGAGCGGGCAGGGCAATGGTATATTTGTAGTCAGACAGCGCCGACAACGAATCGTGCCGCGCTTTTTTGGCATGATGGGGGCAAACGCGGATACATTCGCCGCAATCAATGCAGCGTGCATCCGTGATAACGGCTTTGCCGTCGCGCACACGGATCGCTTGCGTGGGACAGCGTTTAACACAATGCGTACAACCCACGCATTTTTCGGTATCCAGCGTTACGGAATGTGATATCATAAGCAACGCTCCTTATGTTAAGAAGGCACGTTGATCGTCATGCGAATACAAGTGCCTTTTCCGATCTCGGTATCGATTTTAAGGTCGTCGGTATAGCGTTTGATGTTGGGTAAGCCCATACCGGCGCCAAAGCCCAAATTGCGCACGTTTTCGGGCGCGGTGGAGAAGCCCTCCTGCATGGCTTTTTCCACGTCGGGAATACCGGGGCCGCGGTCGGTAAGCGTGACGAGAATACGGTCGGGCTCGATCTCCACATCTGCAACACCGCCGTCAGCGTGAATGACCATGTTGATCTCGCCTTCATACATCGCGATCGCGACGCGGCGGATCACGTCAGCGGGAAAGCCCAAACGCTTTAACGTGGCTTTGACAGCACCCGATGCTTCACCGGCGCGGGTGAAATCATCGCCTGCCACTTCATAATGCAGTTTCAAGTCATCACCTCATATTCCGTCGCCGCCGCGCAGACCGTTTTCATACAGCAGGCCGCAGGCGTTAAACATACGAAGCGGAGTCTTCATTAACACAATGTCGAACTCCTTGGCAAGTTCGATCATTTCGGCGGTCGGCTCTTTGCCGCGCACGAAAATGACACACAGCATATCCATCATTTCGGCGGTGCGTATCACTTGCGTGTTAACCAGACCCGATAACAAAACGGATTGGTCTTTCACGAAAGCAAGCACGTCACTCATCATATCGCTGCCGCACGCGTTGTGAACTTCGGCAGAGAGGTCCTCCCCGCATACCAGTTCCGCTTTCAGGATTTTTTGAACATCTGCAATGGTCATTCGTAATCCCCACCTTTGTGTAGAATCGTGTTTATAAGTCCAGTATACTGTAAAGTCGACCATTATGCAAGAAAAACAGTTGTTAAAACTTTAACAGAAGCGCAATTTATGGTTGACTATCTTGAATATTAGGAGTAAAATAGTAATAATTCTACTTTTTCTTTGGAGGAATGACGTATGGCAAGAGTATATAATTTTTCGGCCGGCCCTTCCGTGCTGCCGGAAAGCGTTTTGAAACGTGCGGCAGAGGAGATGATGGATTATCAGGGATCCGGTCAATCCGTTATGGAGATGTCGCATCGTTCGAAAACATACGATGCCATTATTAAGGAATGTGAAGCGCTGTTGCGTGAGGTCATGAACATTCCGGATAACTATAAGGTGCTGTTTTTGCAGGGCGGCGCGTCCTCGCAGTTTGCGATGATTCCCCTGAACCTGATGAACAAGAGCGGCAAGGCAGACTTTATCCTGACCGGTCAGTGGGCAACCAAGGCGTACAAAGAAGCCGCCCGTTACGGTGAGGCGAAAGTGATCGCCAGTTCCAAGGACAAGACGTTCTCCTACATTCCTGAATGGGATGAGGCGGACTTTACGCCGGATGCGGATTATTTCCACATCTGCATGAACAACACGATCTACGGTACGAAGTTTACGAAACTTCCCGAGACCGGTGACGTGCCGCTGGTGGCAGACATTTCGTCCTGCGTCTTGTCCGAGCCGATCGACGTGTCGCGCTTTGGTCTTTTGTATGCGGGTGCACAGAAGAACATGGCGCCTGCGGGTCTTACCGTGGTCATCGTGCGTGAGGATCTGATCGGTAACGCGCAGGAGATCACCCCCACCATGTTCAACTATCAGATTCATGCGGACAACGATTCCATGTTCAATACCCCGCCTTGCTACACCATCTACGTGTGCAAACTGGTGCTGGAGTGGCTCAAAAACGAGATCGGCGGTTTGGAGAACATGAAAGCCATCAACGAGAAGAAGGCGGCTATTCTGTACGATTTCCTCGATTCCTCCAAGCTGTTCAAGGGTACGGTGGAAAAGAAAGACCGTTCGCTCATGAATGTGCCTTTCGTCACCGGCAACGAAGAGTTGGATGCGAAATTCGTCAAAGAAGCCACCGCTGCGGGCTTTGTTAACCTGAAAGGTCACCGTTCGGTTGGCGGTATGCGTGCCTCCATCTACAACGCGATGCCGGTTGAGGGTGTTGAGAAATTGGTTGCGTTTATGAAGGCGTTTGAAGAAGCCAACGCATAAGGAGAAAACGATCATGAATATTTTAGCTTTAAATAAGATCGCCGCATGTGGTACGGACCGTCTGGGTGCCGGCTACACGGTGGGCGATGCGGTAGCAGATCCGGTCGGCGTACTGGTTCGTTCTGCCGCTATGCACGATATGGAATTCCCGTCCTCGTTGCTGGCGGTTGCCAGAGCCGGTGCGGGTGTCAACAACATTCCGCTGGATCGCTGCAGCGATGCGGGTATCGTGGTGTTTAACACCCCCGGTGCCAACGCGAATGCGGTAAAAGAACTCGTCATTGCCGGTTTGCTGTTGTCGTCCCGTAAGGTCGTTCCCGCCATCGAGTGGGCGAAGACGCTTAAAGGGCAGGGCGCCGAGGTCGGCAAACTGGTTGAAAAAGGAAAAAGCCAGTTCACGGGTCCCGAAATTCTGGGCAAAAAGCTCGGTGTTGTGGGTCTCGGTGCCATCGGTATTCTGGTGGCGAACGCCGCCAAATCGCTCGGTATGGAAGTGTACGGATACGACCCGTATCTGTCGGTGGATGCCGCGTGGAGCTTGTCCCGTTCCACTCATCATGCCGCGACTTTAGAGGAGATCTACGCGGAATGTGATTACATTACCGTTCACGTGCCGCTCAACGATGCGACCCGCGGTATGATCGGCAAGGACAGCATTGCTGCGATGAAAGACGGTGTGCGCATTCTCAACTTTGCTCGTGGCGAGCTGGTTGACGGCGAGGCCATGCGCGCAGCACTTAAAGACGGCAAGGTTGCCGCCTACGTGGTGGATTTCCCGTCCGACGATATGCTGTGCGTGGACAATGTGATCGCGATCCCGCACCTCGGCGCTTCCACGCCCGAGAGCGAGGACAACTGTGCCATGATGGCGGCAGACGAGCTCAAGGCGTATTTGGAACAGGGTATCATCCGTAATTCGGTCAACTTCCCCGCTATGGACGTTGCCAAAAACGGTGACGTGCGCATTTGTGTGTTGCACCGCAACGTTCCGAACATGCTCGCGCAGATCAGCGCGGTGGTGTCCGAGGCGGGCGTCAACATTGAAACGCTGACCAACCGTTCCAAGAAGGACAACGCGTATACGGTGCTGGATATTATCGGCGAGGTGCCGCAAAGCGTTATCGACGGTATTGGAGCAATCGACGGTGTTATCCGCGTGCGCAAGATCTAATTGTAATTCTTCAAAGCGGCACCGAAATGTTCGGTGCCGCTTTTTTGTAAAAAGGAGGACATAGCCATGCACGGAACGGGCACATGGGGGATCGTGTTGCGAGCGCTGCTTGCGGTGATCTTTTTGCTTATCGGCGTGTGGGGTGTGTTGCCGACCTTGACCGGTCGGTTTCATTCCGGGTGTTTGACGATGATCCTTGTGGGCGCGCTTGGGTTTATTTCGTGCATCGCGTTCCCGCAGCTTGCCGATTTTTGTTCTCGTTCCTGGCAAAGCGGTGCTGGACGGGTGGTGCTGTGTGCCGTTGCAGGGGTTGCCGGCGCCCTGGTGTTGTTGTTTATCGGCTTGTCGGTCTGCATGATCCGCGCGTGCAACAGTAAACCGAGTGAGGGGGCGACCCTCATTGTATTAGGGGCCGCCTTGCGTGAGGATCAGCCGAGCGAATTGTTGCGCGGGCGATTGGAAGCCGCGTACGGCTACTTAACCGAGCATCCGGATGCTTCATGCATCGTATCCGGCGGGCAGGGGGAAGATGAGATCTGCACCGAGGCGAGTGTTATGTATGCGTATTTGGTGGAAAAAGGCATTGACCCGGCGCGCATTTTTATGGAAGACACGTCAACCAGTACGTTTGAGAATATTCGACATTCCCGCGAGTTGATCGAACAGCACGGACTGAGCACCGAGGTGGCAGTGGTCACGCAGGAATTTCACCAGTTTCGCGCGCAGCAATTCGTAAAGCAGGCGGGGCTTACTGTTTCCGGCGCGGTGACAGCATATACTCCTTGGCATTTACTCCCCAGTTACTGGATCCGCGATTTTGCGGGCATCTGTCATATGGCTTTACTAGGCACATAAAAAGAAGGACTGCCTCACCAAAGTGAGGCAGTCCTTTATTGCGTCTGCAGATTGGAAAACGTAACGGTAAGGGGGATGGAGGGTATCGATAGCGAGAGCGGGGCGCCGCTTGTTGCATCGTATACGTAGGTGTAGGCGGCGTTCCCCGAAAAGCCGTTCACGGTGACCTTGCCGTCCTCTTCCTGTCGTTCGCCTTCGCCGCGTAGAGCGGTGTCGAAAGCGGAAAGCAACCCTTCGCCGAGAGCGTTTTCGGGAAGTTTGTGAGGATCGACGTCGTATGACAGTCCTAAGTATTTGAGAGTGACCTTTTCGCCGTCCCATTCAGCGGAAAGACCGTTTAGGGTTTCCGGTTCGGAGAACTCGAGAAGCAGAGTGCCCGCTGTGCGGCGCGTGAGCGTGCCGGTAGCGGTCAGGTCGTTATATTGTGCACGAAACTCACACATAAAATCGACCGCAACAGGTTCTGCCGATTGCTTGGGTCGGCAACCGGTACAGAGTATTAACAAGGCGAGACCGAGTGCTGCAAGACGATGGGACATTGGACGTTCTACTCCTTACGATTCAAGTTGCAGAAACAGCGTCCCCAGTTCATCCAATATATCGGTAGGCAGCATGGCGTGCTGTGATAAGCGCGCAGCAGCGAGATCACCCGCCGCACCATGCAGATATACACCGCACCGCGCGGCATCGAAAGGGGATAGCCCTTGCGCGAGAAGCCCCGCGATCATACCCGCCAGCACGTCTCCGCTGCCGGCGACCGCCATACCGGGGTTGCCGGTTTGGTTGACGGATACCGTGCCGTTTGGCGCTGCGATCACGGTATGATGCCCTTTGAGCACCACGACCGCATCAAAGCGCGAGGCGGCGGCTTTTGCCGCCGTTTGCCGATCGGCCCCAATTTGATCGACGGTGGTGTGTAACAGGCGGGCGAGTTCCTTGGGGTGCGGTGTTAGAATAAGCGGTGGATGCGCTGTTTCCAGTATAGATATATGCCGCGCCGCGACATTTATACCATCCGCATCCAAAACGATCGGGCAGGTTGCCGTGTGAAACAGTGCTTCGGTGAGCTGTGCGGAAGAAAGCGTGTTGCCGAGCCCGCAACCGATCAGCAACGCGGTGCTTTTTTGCAAGTGCGATGATAGCTTTTTGATGTGATCGGTGCAGGAGCCATCCTCAAGCGGGGAAAACACTACCTCGGGCAGTGCCACCGCCGCGATGGGGTAAATGGATGCGGGTAAGGCGGCGATCACGAGCCCTGTTCCGCACCGCGAGGCGGCGCGGGCGGCGAGTATTGCGGCACCCGCCATGCCGTAACTGCCGCACACCGAAAGCAGGGTACCGTAGGTCCCTTTATGGCTTTCGGCGGCGCGTGGTGCAAAGCAGTTTTTGATGGTTTCGGGAACGTTCATACACGATTCTCCTTTGAAAAAAGGCAGCCATCGGCTGCCTTTTTGTTGCACATTATTCTTTGTTAAAATCCAGTTGCACCAGTTTGGGTAATCCCTCATAGAAGGAATCCTTGACGCGGTCATCGGGTTGGAACACAACCAGTGTGTGACCGCGCTTTTTACTGTGATACGTGAAATAATATAAATTATCTTCACGGTCGGACGGGGCGGCGATCACGGTGCGATCCATCGGGCGGCCTGCCCATTTTTCCGGCACGTAGCGGCCCGCGCTTTCGATCTTCTTGCCGGAGACCGACACGATGCGGCGGCGTTTGCGCTGTGCGACGATGCGATCAATATCAATGTCGCCGTTGGTGACGCAGTATTCATACTCGATGTTCTGCGCGGTCAACAGATACCACGCGCCGTAAAAGATGCCCACGATGATAAACGCGGCAAAGCCACGTACCCAAGCGATAAGAAGGATAGACAGCGCTAACAAAAGAACCGCCGCGAGCACAACGCCGACAATCGCCAGTATTTGACCGGCACTCTTTTTCTTTTTGACTAACTGCTCAACAAACACATCCATGGGGCGGTTCTCCTTTCCTATCGTTCTCTTTATCACTTTACTTTAACAGTATATCATAGATGGGCGGAGGAATGCAAGGGATTAGAGTCAATTTTCTTGAAAATATTGTACGACAGTTTCCGCGGCGGGGCGGGTCATGCCTTTTACCGCGGCCAACTGGTCTATCGTGGCGGATTTGACCGCCCGCAACGAGCCAAAATGTCGCAACAAAAGAGCGGCGCGTTTTTCACCGATGCCGGGAATTTCGGTAAGCGTGGTGGCGACCCCTTGTTTGCGGTGTTTGGTACGATGATACCCGATCGCAAAACGGTGCACCTCTTCGCCGATGGCGGATACCAACGTAAACGCACTGCGCAAAGATTGAATGGAGAGTTCTGCACCTGCCTCGGTAATGGCGCGGGTGCGGTGGTGCGAATCCTTGACCAAGCCGAACACGGGGATCCCGTATCCAAAGCTGTCAACGAGCGGTTTGACCGCTGATACATGACCTTTGCCGCCGTCCAACAAAATGAGATCGGGCAAGGTGCCGAAGCTGTCGTCATCGGGCTTTTCGACATAATCTTGCAGTCGACGTCCGACCACTTCACGCATGCACGCGTAGTCGTCCTGACCGATGACGGTTTTGATCTCAAAACGGCGGTAGGCGGATTTGAGCGGTTTCCCGTTTTGGAACACCACCATGCCGCCCACGACGTCGGTGCCGGCGGTGTGGGAAATATCGTAACTTTCAATGCGAGCAGGCAGTTTTTCGAGCCCTAACAGTTTTTGAAGCTCCTCCAGCGCAGCTACGTCGCGCCCACGGAGATTTAACTGCTGTGCGACACGCTCGGACGCGTTATCACGGCACATAGCTAACAGATGTGCCTGTTCACCGCGTTCGGGGAACACGAAGCGCACGCTGTAACGTTCGCCGTTTGCTACCGCTTTTTCGGTGAGCCACCGGGAAAGCAGGTCGGCATCCTCAAGCTCGCCGTCTAACACGATGCGGGGCGGTACGGTATCCCGCATGGAATAATAGCGACGCAAAAATTCCGCGCGGATGGCGGGGAGATCCTCCGACGGGTCTACAAAGAAATGCTCACGGTCGGAAAGCGCACCGTCCGTAAAGCGGAACACCTCAAAGCACGCGACCCCCTGTGCTTGCGATAAAGCGATAATATCCTGCCGCTTGATGCGTGATTGTACGACCTTTTGACTGGTGTTCAGTTTTTCCAGTGCGCGGATACGATCGCGCAACCGTGCGGCGGTTTCAAAATCCAACGCGTCGGAGGCGGATTCCATGCGGTTGCGCAGTAGGGTGACAAGTTTGGAGCGACCTTGTGTGAGATACGTAATCGCCTGTTCCACGCGGTCGGCATACTCTTCGGGCGACACCTTACCGGTGCACGGGGCACAGCATTGCCCGATATAATGATTCAGGCACGGGCGCTCGCACGGCTTGTGATAGCCCAGCGGTTTGCGACAGGTGGACAGCCCAAACAGCTTGTTCACTTCGTCCACCGCTTGTTTGATGGCAAACGAGGACAGATACGGGCCGATATACTGCGCACCGTCCTCTGCTTTTTGTTTTGCTTCGCTGATGCGGGAAAAGGGGGGCTTAGAAACGCGGATGTAATGATAGCCCTTATCATCCTTGAGCAGGATGTTGTATTTGGGGGTGTATTGCTTGATGAGCGAACATTCCAGCACCAGTGCCTCGAATTCGCTGCCGGTGATGATATAGTCGAAATGATCTACGCGGCTGACCATCTGCCGCACTTTTTCGGTGTGGGCGGTGTCGGCGCCGAAATATTGACTGACACGGTTTTTTAGTGCTTTTGCCTTGCCAATGTAAATAATAGACCCTTTTTGGTCTTTCATGAGATACACGCCCGGTTCTAACGGTAGCGCCATTGCTTTTTTGCGCAGTTCTGCTTTTTTATCCATCGCTCACACCTCCTTGTTTATCAGACTAAAAAAGCGCAACCGTGCGGTTGCGCTTTTTGTATACGTTTTTACTCGTTGAAACCGGACTGCACCAAGGATACGAGTGCATCCACAGCCGTTTCTTCGTCGTTGCCGTCCGCAATGATGCGAATGGTCGTGCCGCCCACGATGCCGAGCGAAAGCACACCGAGCAAACTCTTGGCGTTAACGCGGCGCTCTTCTTTTTCTACCCAGATGGACGATTTAAACTCGTTCGCTTTCTGAATAAAGAACGTTGCGGGACGAGCATGTAAGCCGACTTGATTCTGTACCAAAACATCTTTGACGCACATAACAAATTACTCCTTTTCCTCATCACATCTTGAGTCGTTTCTCTACGATATATATTATACCACAAAGAAGAACACGGTCAAATAAAAACCGCGCAAAAAACGGCGATTTTTGAAAATTTGGATGCCTGCCCTATTTTGAAAAAAGCAAAACCGTCCGAATTGGTAAAAATGACGAGGTTAGTGAAAGGATTTTAGTCATTATGGCGCCGCTGTTCTTCCAAAAAGACTTGTTCTTTTGGTGTTAGCTCCGCGTGCTCTAACAGATCGGGGCGATGCTTAAGCGTGCGGAGCAACGATTGTTCGCGACGCCACTTGGTGATGTTTTCGTGATGGCCCGACAAGAGTACCGGCGGTACCTCACGCCCCTCCCACACGGCGGGACGCGTGTATTGCGGGTATTCAAGGAGCGAGGAAAAATGGCTTTCCTCGGTAAAGCACACTTCGTCGGATAACACACCCGGGATCATGCGCGACACGCAATCGGCAAGCACCATGGCAGGCAGTTCACCGCCGGTCAACACGTAGTCGCCGATGGAGATCTGTTCGTCGACAAAGGCTTCCAGCACACGTTCGTCCACGCCCTCGTAATGACCGCACAAGAGGCATATTTCGGGCAATGCGGCAAGTTCGCGGGCGCGTTGTTGCGTTAGCGTTTTGCCCTGCGGGGACAGATAGATCAGATGGGGACGATGACCAAGCTCGTCACACACTGCGCGGTAGCAATCCGCAATCGGTTGTGCGTTCATGACCATACCCATACCGCCGCCGTAGGGGTAGTCGTCTACCTGCTTTTGGCGGTTTTCCGTGTAGTCGCGAATTTGGTGAAAATGAAAGTCCAAAATCCCGCGTTCACGGGCACGGCCGATAATGCTTTCGCCAAGCACCGCGTTGCAGGAGTCGGGGAACAACGTTAAAAAATCAATTCTCATCGTCAAACAATCCTAACATCGGAAAAATACGGATGATCCCATTCTCCACGTCCACATCGCGGATGACGTCGGGGATCGCGGGGATTAAGATTTCTTTGCCGTCTGCCGTTTTCATGTGATACACGTCGTTGGAGCCGGTGTGCGTCACGTCCGTGCACTCGCCGTAAACGGCGGCGGTGTCACAGTCGATAACCTGCGCGCCGATGAGGTCGCAGATAAAATAGCGCCCTTTTTCGAGTTTTACATCGCGACGGTTTAAGTACAGCATGGTTCCGCGCAGGGCGGCAGCCGCTTCCACCGTATCCACGCCGTCGAGCTTGGCAAGTGCCACGTTCTTATGGGGACGCGCTTTCATGCGCACCGACCGCGTACCCGCGGCATCAAAATACACGGTACGCAGGGTACTGAACAGTTCGGGTGAATCACATTCGGGACGCACCCGCACTTCGCCGCGTACACCGTGTGTGCCGACGATCTCGCCCGCTTCCAGAAACTTCTGTTTTGCCATACTGTTCCTCCTTGGAAAAAACCTCCCACGGGATGCCGTGAGAGGTTTAACCACCGTTGTGGTGAATTAGTCGTCGATCTCGACCGATACTTTGGCATCCTGACGGGTAGCCGCGGCACGCATAACGGTACGCATCGCTTTCGCAATACGTCCCTGCTTGCCGATGACGCGACCCATATCGTCTGCCGCCACGCGAAGATGGAACACAATCGTGCCGTCCTCTGCGGGCTCATCCTCGGTGACGGTGACCGCGTCGGGATCTTCCACGAGACCGCGCGCGATAGTCAATAATAAGTCTTTCATCTGCGTCACCCTTAGATGCCGGCTTTCTTCAGAAGATCCTTAACGGTATCGGTGGGCTGAGCGCCGTTGGCGATCCATTTCTGAGCTTTCTCGACGTCGATTTTAACAACAGCCGGCTCCTCCAGCGGGTTGTAATAGCCGATCTCTTCGATGAAACGGCCATCACGGGGATAACGGGAATCCGCTACCACGACACGATAGAAGGGAGCTTTCTTTGCGCCCATGCGGCGCAGTCTGATTTTTACTGCCATGTTGGTTACCTCCAAAAATAATGTACTGAAAATGTATTCTTCACCAACCGCGAATGCGATTGAAATTAGAACCCAAAGGGATTGCCTTTGCCGCCGAAACCGCCGAGTCCCATCGGCATGCCCCGACCGCCTTTTTTGCCCATGTTTTTCATGCGTTTCATGAGCTGTTTCATGGTGTCGTACTGCTTGAGCAGACGGTTGACGTCTTCTACCCGCATACCGCAACCCGCGGCAATGCGCCGTTTACGGGAGGGGTTGATGATGTCGGGTTTGCGACGTTCTTTTTCCGTCATGGACAGGATGATCGCTTCGATGCGGGCAAACTGCCGCTCGTCGATATCAATATCCTTGAGTTGCTTGCCCATGCCGGGAATCATGCCGAGCAAGCTTTTGATATCGCCCATTTTTTGGATCTGACGGAATTGATCCAGCATATCGTTAAAATCGAAGGTGTCTTGCTGCATTTTGCGGGCGAGTTCTTCGGCTTCACGTTCGTCGATTTGTTGCTGTGCTTTCTCGATGAGGGACATCACGTCGCCCATGCCGAGAATACGCGATGCCATGCGCGCCGGGTGGAAGACTTCCAGATCGTCCAGCTTTTCGCCGGTACCGGCAAACTTGACCGGTTTGCCCGTGACCGCGCGCACCGACAGTGCCGCACCGCCGCGAGTATCGCCGTCGAGCTTGGTTAAGATCACGCCGTCGATGGACAGCGTTTCGTTGAACGACTGCGCAACGTTGACCGCATCCTGACCCGTCATGGCGTCGACCACCAAGAGGATCTCTTGCGGGGCGACCGCTTTGTGAATGTTTTGAAGTTCCGCCATGAGTTGTTCGTCCACATGCAGACGACCGGCGGTATCCAAAATAACGTAATCGTTGCCGTGATCCTTGGCGTGCGCGACCGCTTCCTTGGCGATCTTGACGGGATCCATGGTGCCGCGCTCAAACACCGGCACACCGGCAGACGCGCCTACCACCTGCAACTGCGTGATGGCGGCGGGACGATAGACGTCACACGCAACGAGCAACGGACGATGCCCTTGCCCCTTGAGCATTTTGGCAAGCTTGGCGGAATGGGTGGTTTTACCCGAACCCTGCAAACCGCACATCATGATAACGCACGGAGGATGGTTTGCATTGGCAAGGCGAGCGGCTTCGCCGCCCATCAACGCGGTGAGTTCCTCGTTGACCAGCTTGATAACCATCTGCGCGGGGGTTAAGCTTTCCATCACCTTTTCGCCGACGGCACGTGCAGCGACCGCTGCCGTGAAATCCTTGGCGACTTTGTAGTTGACGTCTGCTTCGAGCAGTGCTAAACGCACCTCGCGCATGGCTTCCTTGACGTCTGCTTCGGTCAGCTTACCTTTATTTTTCAGCCGCTTGAACGCAGCAGAGAGTTTGTCGGACAATCCTTCAAATGCCACGATGTTTACCTCTCTCTCAATTCTTCCGCTAACCGAATGATCCGTTTGGAACGGTCGTCGATCTCGCGGGAATAGCGGGTGCGGTCGTTGAGCATCTGAATATCCTGCGCGGCCTCGCGGATCGCTTCCAGCCCGTCACGCATACCGCGGAAGCGCGCCGCCAAATGCAGACGATCTTCCATTTCGATCATTTGCGCCTCGGCGCGTTTGATCGCATCGCGCACGCCTTGACGAGTGATGTTCTGGTTTTCGGCAATCTCCGCCAGGGACAAGTCCTCTTCATAATACAGTTCTACCACGTGGCGCTGTTTTTCGGTGAGCATCTCTCCGTAGAAATCGAACAACCAGACGATCTCCATATTTTTCGGCATTCTTGTCCCTCCTTACAAGCATCGTAAAAAGCAAACAAAAAAACGCTCGGTGTTTCCAAGCGTTTCCTGTAAAGGAATTTGCTTTACAGCCATTATAACAAAGCCAACGGCAGTTGTCAATAGCCAAAAGCAAATTTTTTAATCTAAGCGAAAATCGGCTTCCGTGTAACTTTGCAGTTCGGGTTGGATGTAAGGAATGCGGCGCAACGGATCGTACCGAAATTTGCGGCAGCGTGCATCGGGTTGCATGATTCCCTTGCGCAGACAGAGAATCACCCGACCGTCGGACGAGCGACGACCGTTCGCACAGATTTCGCACACCGGCGTTATGGCGTTGCCGTAAAGTTTCCGCTTCATGCTGTCACATCCTTTTATAGGTTTTATTATAGGTGACTCGTCTTCCTTTGTCAACAGAAAGCAACCAAATTCCGCACAGTAGGAGCAGAAAAACCGAAATTCCGACATGGTCGGTGACCGCCTGCACCGTCGGTACGGTGGTCCCAAACACCGGTAACGTAATGGGTATCAAGCGCAGAAACAGCAACGTCAACAAGGCGGTGAGCGAGCCGTGAAGCAGCCGCGAGAGCCAAAAGTGTGGGGTGAGGGTTCCCGTGCCGACCAAAGAGGAGGCCAACTGACAATGCACCGACAGCCCGCCAAACCCGACGGCGACACCGAGCACAAACGGGGAGAGCGCGCCGAGGTCGGCGGCGGCAACACAGCCGCTGCTGACTTCTAAGAGGCAGGAGAGCAAGGCGTTCGCCACGCGGTTATCGACCGCCGTATCAAGGAGGGCAAGCAGACCCGAAAATAACAGAATAAACCCGCACATAGAAAGAAGCGTCTGACACGCGCTCGTGACCGATTCTACAAACGCTTGCGGTAGTGACAAACGTGGGGTGCGGGCAGTTCGCAAGGAGGTGTACTGACGCGTGGCTTTTGGTGCGCCGATCATACCGAGCAGCAGAGCCGCCGTGATATGTGCGGCAAAGAGCAGTAAGCCGAACGGTACGCTGCCCATCAGCCCCGCACCGACCGTACTGATGATAAAACCGGGACCGCCGCACACGCAAAAGCGGAGCATGCGCCGTCCCTCATCGCGGGTGATCTGCTGGGATCTTACCAGTTCACCCACTGCCGCGCCGCCTGCGGGGTAACCGCCCACAAAACCGATGAGGATGCCCGTGGCACAACAACCCGGTAAGCCGAACAGTCGGCGGGTGATACGCTCCAAACGGCGGCCGACCGCCGCCGCTACGCCTGATTTGGATAATAGTGTTCCCAGTACCAAAAACGGAAACAGTGAGGGGATGATGACCGAGCCGCACACGGAAAGCCCGCGGCTGATACCGCCCGCCACCGCGTCGGGGCGAAGTAATACGGCGGCACCGCCGCACACGATGGCGAGCCCGACCAGTGCGGTGCGTATTCTTGGGCGTAACGTGAGATAAACAGACATACAAACCACTCTCCGCTTTTATATATGTAGCAGACGGGCGGCATTATTCCCGCCGCGGTGTCATAGGTATGGGATAAAAGGAGGGCGCTGGTATGAAACGGGAAAAGCGAGCCGACATTGCCAAAAAAGTGGAGAACACGTTGGATATACCGGTGGGGGTGTTGTCAAGGGCCGCCAGAATGGAAGTGTCCGGCAACCGTCAAGTGCTCATTGAGGGGTGTCGGGGGATCGTTCGATACGATGAGGATCAAATTGAAGTGCGCACCGCCGACGGCACGGTCCGTTTTACCGGTCGAGAGATGTGTATGACCAGCTTAAATCCCGCGTGTGCGGTGATTACCGGCAGGTTGTTATCGGTGGAGTTTTTATAGGAGGGATATCATGCTCGCAGGGACCGTGCGTATTGAATGCGAAGGCGGATTTCCGGAACGGTTTTTGAACGAGGCGGCAAAGCGTGATATTGCGTTGTGGGATATCTCTCGCCACGAAATTTCGCTGTTTTGCCGTTGTAAGGCGGCAGACTACCGCGCCCTGCGCCCGGCGGCGCGGGCGGCATCGGTGCGCATGCGGGTGAAAGAGAGGCACGGACTGCCGTTTTTGCTTAAGCCCTTTCGGTTGCGGTGGGGGTTGGTCGTGGGGATGCTGTTGTTTGTGCTGATACTGCAACTGTTAGCTTCCCGCGTGTGGATCGTGCGCGTTGAAGGAAACGAACGAGTGACGGACGAGGAAATCCGTGAGGTGTTAGAGCCGCTTGGTGTTTACGAAGGGGCGTCTCCACAAAAAATCGATTTGCCACAGTTGCAACTGACCGCTTTGGAGCAGTTGTCGGACGTCGTGTGGTTGACGGTGAATTTTGAGGGGAGTACCGCGACGGTGGAGGTTAGGGAACGAAAAGAGGCACAGCCGATCGCACCCGATGAGCCCTCGAACGTCGTTGCCACGCGCGACGGGGTGGTCGTTCGCATCGATGCCGTGAGCGGGCAGGCGATGGTCAAAGAGGGGGATGCCGTGACCGAGGGGACGCTTCTTATCAGCGGGGTGATGGACAGCAAGGTCGGTCCACTGCTCAAGCACGCCCAGGGAATAGTGACGGCGCGTACCACCCGCACGCTGACAGTCACCGTGCCGTTTGAGGAGCAAATACCGAGTCCCTCGCCGCGCACGATCTCCCGCCCGTGTTTTTATTTCCTCGGTGTGCGGGTTCCGTTATATGCGAGTGCGGAGGTAGAGGGGGAGTATACGCAAAAAACAGAGAAATTCCCCCTTACCGCTCATGGAAAAGCGTTACCTGTCGGTGTTGAAGTGACGCGCTTGATGTTTGAGGAAACGGTCATTTGCACACGAAACGAAACGCAAGCACTGAGCGAAGCGCGGGAAAGACTTGTGAAAGCTGTCGAGGAGTTGCGGGGAGACGTGACGGTCGAAACAGAGACCGTGAACGAGCAAAAAACCGACGAGGGATGGGTGATAACGGGGACGTATACCTGCTTGGAAGAGATCGGACAGACCAGAGCGCTTACTCTGCAAGAGAAATGAAAAAATTCATAGTTTTTTTAATGACAAGTACATTTTTTTATGGTATAATACCAAGATAGTAAAAAACGCAGGGAGTGGAAGTCATAGAACAGATCATCAATGTTGACCGTATGGAACAAGCGGTAGCTTTGTTTGGAAATTTTGATGAGAATATTCGGCTGATCGAGCAGCAGTTTGGGGTTGCTATTCTGAGTCGCGACAGCGATTTGAAAGTCAGCGGTGAGCCGGAGGCGGTTGCCAAAGCCACGCGCGCGATTGAAGGGCTGTTGCAGCTTCTCAACCGCGGGGAACAGTTGACCGAACAGAACGTGCGGTACGTGCTGATGCTTGTCAGTGAAGGTACGGACGATCAGCTGCCCACGCTTACCGGCGATAGCATTTGCATTACGGCCAAAGGGCGCCCTATCAAGCCCAAAACGTTGGGACAAAAGCAATACGTGGAAGCGATTCGCGATAACACCGTGGTGCTTGGTATCGGTCCTGCCGGTACGGGTAAGACGTATTTGGCGGTGGCAATGGCGGTGGAAGCGTTCCGCGCGAAGCAGGTCAACCGTATCATTTTAACGCGTCCCGCGGTGGAAGCAGGCGAAAAACTCGGCTTTTTGCCCGGGGACTTGCAATCGAAGGTCGACCCGTATCTGCGGCCGCTGTACGATGCGCTGTTTGATATGCTGGGCACCGAAACGTATCAGAAATACTTGGAACGCGGTAACATTGAGATCGCACCGCTCGCGTATATGCGCGGTCGGACGCTTGACGACAGTTTCGTGATCCTGGACGAAGCGCAAAACACCACCCCTGAACAGATGAAGATGTTTTTGACCCGTCTTGGCTTTAATTCCAAGATGGTGGTGACCGGTGATATTACGCAGATCGACTTGCCGTCCGGCAAACAGAGCGGTCTGCGTGAGGTCATGAGGGTACTCAAGGGTGTGGAGGACGTATCCATTTGTACCTTTACGCAAAAAGACGTGGTGCGGCACCAGTTGGTGCAGCGCATTATTGAAGCGTATGAACGCTACGAGAAAAACAAGGAAGAAAAGAGGAGTCGGAATGCTCAAAAAACTGCGGGTAGACATTGAAAATCAACAAAAGGCCTATAAGATCCCGACGGGACTTCGCATGCTGATTCGCCGTTGCTGTCACGCGGTGTTGGAACTCGAACAGGTGGACGGCAGCGTGCAGGTGGACGTGACGCTCGTGGATAATGACCGTATTCATCAGGTCAATTTGGAGCAGCGTAACATTGACGCGCCGACCGACGTCCTCTCGTTCCCGCTCGGAGAAAACGGTGTGTACGACGTGCACCCCGAAACCGGTGAAAAATTGCTGGGGAACATTATGATCTCGTTAGAACAGGCGGCGAAGCAGGCGGAGGATTACGGTCATAGCTTCAACCGCGAGGTGGGGTATCTGACCGTACATTCCATGCTGCATCTGCTCGGGTACGATCACGTGCAGGGCGGCATGGAAGCCGTGCGCATGCGCGAAAAAGAAGAAACCGTGATGAAACAGGTGGGCTTGCCCCGCGGGAGTAGTTATGTGCTCGAAGATGATTAAGGGTTTCGGCTTCGCGGCGCGCGGTATTTGGCGCTGTGCGCGCGAAGAATGGCATTTTCGCTTTCATCTGGTGGCAGCGTTTTATGTGTTGTTGTTTGCGCCGTACTTTTCGCTGTCCCGTGCCGAAGGTGCGCTGCTGGCACTTACCATCGGCGGTGTACTGACGGCAGAACTGATCAATTCCGCGGTAGAGCGTGCCATTGACCGCTTTTCCACTGAGCATCACCCCTTAGCGGGTGCGGCAAAGGATATGGCGGCGGGTGCGGTGCTGATCACCGCGATCGCCGCGGTAGCGGTGGCGGTCTTGCTTTTTTGGAAGCCGACGGTTTGGGCAGCCATTATTGCCGATTGGGCAGGTCATATACATAAGCCGATTCTGCTGGCGCTGTCCGCTGTGCCGGCGGTGCTGTTTGTTTGGAAATGGAGAGCAAAGTAATGGAAACAACGTCTGCGTTTATTGCGTTGGTCGGTCGACCGAACGTGGGAAAATCGTCGTTGCTTAACACGTTGGTGGGGCAAAAGGTCGCCATCGTGTCGGACAAGCCGCAAACCACGCGCAACCGCATTATGGGTGTTCTCACACGTGATACGGTACAGCTGGTCTTTTTGGACACACCCGGCACGCATCGTCCCCGCACACGGCTGGGGGATTTTATGGTGAAGTCCATCGGCGAAGCGATGACCGGTGTGGACGTGGGGGTGCTCGTGGTAGAGCCGACCGCCACCGTGCGGGATGCCGAGCGCGAATTGCTGCAAAAATTCCGCGCGCAAAAGTTGCCGGTGTTGCTCGTTATCAATAAAATCGATACGGTGGAGGATAAAGCCACCTTGTTGACTTGCATTGACGCTTGGCGGCAGGAATTCGCCTTTGAGGCGATCTTGCCGGTTTCCGCTTTGACGGGCGAGGGCGCGGAAGAGCTGCTTTCCGAGCTTACCAAATACACCTTTGAAAGCCCGCACTTTTTCCCTGCGGATGCTGTCAGCGATCAGCCGGAAAAGGTGTTAGCGGCGGAACTTCTCCGCGAGCAGATGCTCCTTTCGCTCCGTGATGAGATCCCGCACGGCATCGCCGTGGTGATCGAGCGCATGGAAGAACGCGAAACCGAGCGCGGTGTCATTTTGGATATTGACGCGGAGATCTTCTGCGAACGCGATACCCACAAGGGCATGGTGATCGGAAAAAAAGGCGCGATGCTCAAACGCATTTCCACTGCCGCACGTGCGGAGATGGAACAAGCGCTCGGCGCGCACGTGAATTTACAGTGCTGGGTGAAAGTAAAAGAGGACTGGCGCAACCGCCAGGGTCTTCTTAACGGATTCGGATATCGGTTGTAAAATTTTCCTATGTATGGATCGTCTTACTTTTGTTCACAGTAATAGTGAATAAGGGAGGCGACGGGAAATGGATCAGGATAAATTATGGGCAACTTTTGAGAAAACCGGAAGGGTACACGATTACCTGCGCTATTGCGGGATAGACGTGTACGGGAACGGTGAAAATTCTGTAGCAAACGCGGAGGAAAACAAGCGTGAAACTGACGACCGACGCACTGATCATACGCGAAAATAATACGGTCGGCGAGTCGGATCGTTTCGTGACGGCGCTGACCCGTGATCTCGGTGTTATCCGCGCGTCGGTGCGCGGGGCGAGGCAGATCAAAAACCGCAACGGCAGTGCCACGCAGTTGCTTTGCTATTCCCGCTTATCCTTATACAAGGGGCGGGAGAAATACATAGTAGATGATGCCGAACCGTTGCAGGTGTTTTTTGAGGTGCGGGGAGATCTTACAAAGCTTGCCCTTGCACAGTATTTTTGTGAACTCGCGGGTGTGCTGGCACCCGCCGAAGAGGAAGCCGAGGAGGAGCTGCGACTCTTACTCAATGCGCTGCATTACCTGTCCGTGGGGACGCGGTCGTTGCCGCTTGTCAAAGCGGTGACCGAGCTGCGCCTGCTTTGCAAGGCGGGATACATGCCCGCGGTGGCGCGGTGCGCACAGTGTGATGCCGAGGAGTGTACGCGGTTTTCGCCGCTCAGAGGCGAAGTGACCTGCGAACAGCACGGAAGCGCTGACACCCTGCTGCTGACGGCGGGGGTACTCGCGGCACTGCGGCATATCGTGTACGCGCCGTTCGAAAAATGCTTTGCGTTTTCGTTGCCGGAAACGGACACGGCAATACTTGGCGAGGCGGCGGAGCGCTTTTTACTCGCACAGTTAAACCGCGGATTTCATACCTTGGATTTTTATCATAGTTTATAAGGAACGAAAAGATGAACAAGCATTATCGTGCATTGGAACTGGATAAGGTGTTGGAACTGCTGGCGGCGCAGGCAACCTGCGAGGATGCGGCAGAGGCGGCGCGCGCGTTGCAGCCGTCGCCGTACCTTTCTGAGGTACAGCGCCTGTTAGACGAGACGGACGCCGCCTTTTGTCTGATGGCAAAATTCGGCGCGCCGCCGTTTGGTGATGTTAAAAATGTTTCCAATGCGTTGCGCCGTGCACAGGCGGGCGCGATGCTCACGCTACAGGAACTGCTACGCGTGGCGGGTACACTACGCGGGATTCGTTCTGTTGCGGAATGGCACGCGCACTGTGAAGGGTTGGGTACGTGCCTCGATGATCGGTTTGCGTCTTTATCTCCCAATAAGTTTTTGGAAGAACGCATTCGTACCACGGTGTTATCGGAGGACGAGATCAGTGACAACGCGTCACCCGAACTCTATACCATTCGCCGCAAGATGCGGGCGGCATCCGCCAAAGTGCGGGACCAGTTGGATAAACTGATTCACTCGCAGACAGCGCAAAAGGCGTTGCAGGAGCCAATCGTCACCATTCGCGGCGGGCGGTTTGTCGTGCCGGTCAAGGCGGAGCACCGTTCGACCATTTCGGGGCTGGTACACGACACCTCCTCGTCGGGGGCGACGGTGTTTATCGAGCCGATGGGTGCGGTGGAAGCGAACAACGAACTGAAAGTGCTCGAATCGCAGGAAGCGGCGGAGATCGAACGCATTATCACGGCATTATCTGCCGAGGTTGGCTCGTTTGCCGATGCGATCATTGACGATTATACCGTGCTTGTCGGGATTGATCTGATCTTTGCCAAAGCGCGGCTCGGGTATCAGATGAAGGCATCTGTCCCGCGGGTGACGGATGACGGACATATCGTGCTGAACAAAGCGCGACACCCGTTGATCGACCCCAAAAAAGTGGTGCCGATCGATGTGGAGCTCGGCGGCAGTTTTGATACGCTGGTGATTACCGGCCCCAATACGGGCGGTAAGACTGTTACCTTAAAAACGATCGGATTGTTAACCTTAATGACCATGTGCGGCATGCTGCTGCCGGTGCGTGACGGCAGTACCTTGTCCGTGTTTCGCACGGTGCTGGCGGATATTGGGGACGAGCAGTCCATCGAACAGTCGTTATCCACCTTTTCGGCGCACATGACCAATCTGATCCGCATTTTGGGTGAAGCGGATGAACATAGTTTGGTATTGCTCGATGAACTCGGTGCCGGTACCGATCCCGTGGAGGGGGCGGCACTGGCGACCGCGATCGTGGAGCGGTTGCGTGCGCAGGGCGCGCGCGTGGCGGCGACGACGCATTATGCCGAAATGAAAGCGTATGCCATCGAAACCAAAGGCGTGGAAAACGGCAGTTGCGAATTTGACGTGGAATCGTTGCGGCCGACCTACCGTTTGATGGTGGGGGTGCCGGGGCGATCTAATGCGTTTGCCATTACCGAACGGCTCGGCATGGATTCCGCTGTGGTAGAGCGGGCGCAGTCACTCGTATCCGGTGAAGACCGCCGCTTGGAAGAAGTGGTGGTCGCGCTGGAAGAAAAGCGGCTGAGTTTGGAAAAAGAACTTAAAGAAGCGAGGGAGGCGACTCGTGCGGCACAGCATGCCAACGAGCAGGCAACCGAGAAACTCGCCGCGTTAGAAGCGCAAAAGGAACGCGAGTTGGACGATGCCCGCGATGAGGCGCGCCGTGTGGTGGAACGTGCCCGACACGAGGCGGAACAGTTGATCGCCGAACTGGACGTGTTGCGCAAGCAGAAAAATGCCGCCGACTTTTCGAGAAAAGCCGCGACGGCGCGTTCGCAGCTGCGCAGTCAGTTGAATAGGTTGGAAGACAGCATTGATCCCGTTACTCACAAGGCGCGCGGCGCGTATCAACTGCCGCGGCCGCTCAAAGTAGGGGATGAGGTGCTGATCTTGGATATTGATAAATCCGCCGTGGTAACGGCACTGCCCGATTCAAACGGCACGGTGGAGGTGCAAGCGGGGATCATCCGCACGCGCGTGAACTTGGATAATCTGCGGCTTATCGAGAAAACGGCTGCCCCTGCCGCAAAGGCAAAGGGCGGGGTGTATACCGACGTGTCGCGTTCCGACCGCCGTGCGCAGACCGAACTCGATCTGCGCGGGCAAACCACCGATGAAGCGCTTTTGGAGGTAGACAGGTTTTTGGACAACGCGCGGCTTGGAGGCTTGGATCGCTTGACCATTATTCACGGAAAAGGCACCGGTGCGTTGCGCGCAGCGGTGCATGCGCATTTAAAATCGTGCCCCGGGGTCAAATCGTTCCGGTTAGGATTATACGGCGAGGGCGAGACCGGTGTGACGATCGTTGAGATGAAGTGAGGTGACAAACGGCATGATACGTATGGTGTTTTGTGACATCGATGGGACGTTACTTAAAAAAACCGAACAAGCAATCCCGCAGGATACCATGACGGTATTGCGTCGTTTGCTTGACCGTGGTGTCACGGTGGTGATCGCGACGGGTCGACCGTATGGTCAAATGCGGGCCTTGTTCGGACCGCTGTTTTATCGGTTAGTATTTGTGTGTATGGACGGCGCGCTCGTGATGCACAAAAACTGCGTGTTGTATAAAAAACGGTTGATGAAATGCAAGTCACGAGAACTGTTTGAGCGCTACGGCGGCGGTGCTGTATACGGGCGCGAGCAGATCTACTGCGTGGGAAACACCCCGGTGAACGGCAAACGCGTGCATACGCCGTTTGAGATTCCCGAGGATTATTTAAAAGTGGAATTGCCCACGGGTACGGTCACGGATTTGCACGAGTCGTTTCGGATAGCGTACCAAAACGACCGCACGACCGAACTGGTTGCCGTAGGTGCAGATAAGGGCGCGGCCGCGCGCGTGGTGATGCAGAAATTCGGCGTATCGCCCGAGCAAGCGATTGCGTTCGGGGACGGCGAGAACGATATCCCGTTGCTTTGCGCGGTGGGGCATGCGTACCGCATGAAGGATTCGCTGTGCATGGGGTTTGGTGATCTGCCGACGGCAGAGAGTGTGGAAAGCGTATTGCGCAAGCATTTTGGAATATAAAAGGGGAAGTCGTTATGATGTTTGGAAATAAATTCGAGCAGGCACAAGATCTTCATGGCCGAGGACATAACTGTGCGCAATCGGTGGTGTTGCCGTTTTCCGAGGAGCTGGGGCTGGAGCCGCAGACCGTCATGCGTGCCATGGAAGGTTTCGGCGCCGGCATGGGCGGCAGAGAGCAGACCTGCGGTGCGTTATCGGGTGCGATTTTTGTTGCAGGGCTTACACACAGTGACGGCAATCTGTGGTCACCGGCTTCCAAACAAGAAACCTATGCGCTTTGCAAGGCGTTATGTGAGGAATTTACCGCCGCGTGCGGCGGTTCAGCCGTATGTTCGGTAATTAAGCGTGAGGGGTGCGTTTCCTGCCAACGGTGCATTGAACTGGGTGTGGAGTTGGCGATGAAAGCGATTGAAAAATAAGTGAAAACAAACGACCTCGACGAGTTTTCGTCGAGGTCGTTTTGTGTAGGATTGGTTAGTGCTTGGTGCGGTTGGCGATGAGCTTTAATGCGGTAAAGACCAGAACACCCACAACGGTGAAGAGTAAGACGCCGAGCCAGTTGAGAGCGGCGAGCCCTGTAAAAAAGAGTTCTCCGCTGGACGCGTTTTGCAGGGTGGGGGCGATGTAGATCACGTCGCCGACAACGGTTAAAAACAACGCCGTGTAGGCAATTCCCGAAAGCACGGTGGCAGCCGTACCGCCCTGCTCGCGACGGATGACGGCACGGGAAACGCCCGCGCCTTCCAAGGATAACAAGCGGGACACGTACACCGCACCGAGGGCTAAAATAACGATCTCGGGGATCATGTAGGTCGCGTTATACGAGAGGGAATAGATAAGCGCTTCGGTGGTGGGGACGGAGAGCCCAGCCCATACCGTACAACCCGAAATAACGTGGCATAGATAGCGGAAAACACCCGTGAGGACGGCGGCTATGCCGAGTGCCGCACCCTGCGGCAGTTTGCCCCGGAACATACCACCAAGCCCGAGTGCCAAGAAGGCGAGCAGGTAATCGAACACCGCAATGGCAATGACGGCACCGAACGAGGTGGCGTAGGAGAAATTGTCCAGTCCTAACAGCAGTTGAATCAAGCTGTAGGTGAACGCGGTGAACAGACCGTGGCGCGTACCGTGGCGGTAGGCGATGATGAGAAGTGGTAACATGCTACAGGCGGTAACACTGCCGCCGTACGGCATATCCACGAGTTTTACAACGCTTAAAACAGCGGCAATGGCAATGAGGATCGCACTTTCGGTAAGACGGTAAACGGATGATTTGCGGTCAGACATTTTAACAACTCCTTTTTTAACATAAAAAACATCCTATCCGAAACAAACGGATAGTATGTTAAAAAAGGCAGATGTTATGCGCGCTTTAACCGCTGCTTTTCGTAAACATTCCTACGCCGGTATTGTCCGGATCAGGTCACAGGGTTGGAAGCGAACTTCCTCTCAGCCGATTTCTCAGCACCCCTTGTTTAACAATGCGTATTGTAGCACGGATTTATGCAGATGTCAAGCCAGTTTTGCGGCGATGGCATCCAAAAATTCCAAGGAATTGACTTTTTTCTTGTTTTCAAGCGTGGATAACAGGTACAGATCCCCCGTCATGATGCCGTCCTCGATGGTGCCGAGGGTGGAGGCTTCTAAGCGGTCGGCAAACGCACACAGCTCCGGCAGGTTGTCTAGCTCGCCGCGCTTGCGCAACGCGCCAGACCACGCGAAGATGGTGGCGACAGAGTTCGTGGAGGTCTCTTCGCCCTTCAAGTGCTTGTAATAGTGGCGGGTGACGGTGCCGTGTGCCGCTTCGTACTCGTAT